>NZ_CP036172.1:305157-610314 GCF_017357525.1 Methanofollis aquaemaris
GACCTTCCCCTCGCTCTGGTCAAGTTTCTCGATCATACCTGTGCCTCCTGCGTCCCGGAGGAGAGATTGAGATATATAGATACTCCCGCATGCCCCTCTCTGATCTCCTCCTCAATCGCGGCGGCACCCCGATGCTCTCCCCACAAACCGGCACGCCCTCCGCGGCACCGAGATCTCGAACCGTGCACCCTTCCCTGGTTCGCCGGTCTCGCGGATCAGAAGTCCGGTGATGGCAAGCACCTCGCGGGAGAGGTACAGCCCGAGACCGGTATTCTTGTAATACTCCCTCTTGAAAATCCCATCTTTGAACTGCTCCGGGATCCCGACGCCGTCATCCTCGCAGACAATGACGACCCCACCCTCCTCCTCCGTGCAGGAGAACCGTATCGTCGTCACGTGCTCCCCGTACCGCAGGGCATTGTCCACCAGATTGAAGAAAACCTTCTGAAGAAGGGGATCGGCATAGATCTCCAGACCCTCGAACTCGATCGAGAGGGCCACCCCCCCCACGTCCAGCGCCCGCACGCTCCCGGCGATGACCCGGCGCACGTCCTGCCACACCGGAGCCGCGACCCCGATATCCTGATAGTCCCGCGTGAACTCGATCTGGCGGCGTATCGATTCGGCGGCCATCTCCTCCTTCTCGATGTACCCGAGCACCGTGGGATCGGTTGTCTCCGCCTTCGTAAACCCGATATAGCCAAGCAACACTGTGATCTGGTTGAGGATATCGTGCCTCGTGATGCTGGAGAGGAGGTTGAGCTTTTCGTTTGCCGTCCTGATCGCCATCTCCGCGATCTTTCGTTCTGTGATATCACGTGCGACCAGGATTACCGAATCCACGGCCATCGGCGAGATCACCGCGGCAAACCATACCTCCCGCCCCCCGATGGACAGACCGTACTCGAAGTTCACCGGCCCCCCTGTCTCCAGCGCCCGCTCGATATTCTCATGAAACAGCCTGGCCTGCGGACCTGGACACACCTCGTCGACAGTCTTCCCGAGCAGTTCGTCGGCAGGCCTGTACAGGAGCGTCGGGTTGGTCGGTGCGACCTTCAGGTACCGTCCCTGCGCATCACAGACAATGACGACATCGGTCATACCCGCAAACAACGCCCTCAACTCGGCCTCTGAAGCGTTCCGCTCCTCTTCGGCCCGTGTGCGCATGACGAACTGCCCGATCCGCTGGGCGATGATCGTGATGAGGTTCTCTTCTTCCTTTAAGAACGGCCCCTCATCGTATTCAGGCCGTTCTTCCAGGTACACCACCTCGACCCTGCCGATCGTTTTCCCCCCGGCCACGATCGGCCGTTCCTGTGTCCATTCCGTCTCCCTGAACAATGCAGTCCGGTACATGCTCCCGTCCACGGTGATCCGCACCGCCGTGATCTCCGGGTACTGCCAGGCAGGCAGAATCGCCGCCGCGATATTCTGGATCACCCCGTCGATAGGCGCCTCCCCTTTCTCCAGGATGTTTGAGATTGCGTACAGACACCTCAACTCTTTGACCCGCTCGTTGAGGTCGTACGTTTTCTTCTTCAGCGCCTCTTCGGCGTGTTTGCGCGTGGTGATATCGCGGACGATCGCCTGGACTGACACCTCGTCCTCCAGCTGGATCCGGTTCAGACTCACCTCGGCAAAAAACGGTGTTTTCCCGGAGGTATGGCACTGACACTCGAAGAACTGCGACTCCCCCGCAAGTGCCCTCATGATCTTCTCCGAAACTATTTCCATCGAGTCCGAACCGTCGGGCTGGAGCGGCGGTGAGAATGCAGAGAGCGTGCTGCCGACGAACTGCTCGCGCGTGCACTCGAAGATCGTGAGCGCGCGTGGGTTGCAGTCGGTGATCCGGTTGTCCCTGATGAGCAGGATCGCGTCGTTTGCGTACTCGAAGAGCGACCGGTACTTGGTCTCGCTCTCCCGCAACGCCTCCTCGGCATGCCGGAACTCCGTGACATCGCGGATGCCCTGCACCGCACCGGTCACCTCCCCTGCGTCGTCGTAGAGGGGAGCGGCAAACGCCTTCAGGATCACCTCCTTCCCCTGCGGCCGCGCCTCCCCGGTCTCGGCGATCAGAAAATCTCCGTGCCTCTCGATCTCGCGATACACTCGCTCTTCTAGTTCCTCAGGGGAGGAGGAGAGGAGATCGAGAAGAAGCGGCCTTTTGTCCCCGTAAAACGGAACAGCATAGGCATGGTCGCCCTTCCCGAGAATCTCCACCGCCAGAACACCGGTCATCTCCTCGATCGACCGGTTCCACGCGATCACCTTCCCCTCAAGGTCGACGGCAAAGATCGCATCAGGCATGAAATGGATCAGGTCGGCGAGACGCCGCGTCTCTTCCGCTTTTTTCCGCTCGGTGACATCCATCACGGCCACAATACTCTGCTGCGTCCCAGGGATCGTCGCAACCGACATGAGCCCGTTCCTCACCTCCATGGCTCGATTTTTAAAATGACATTCATAGACCAAAGGGACCTGATCGGGATCGACCCTGCGCAACCGGTGATATCCGGCCACCCTCTGGAGGTCGGCCTCGCACGCCACGAAATCCTGCCAGCTCATCCTGCCCTCCACCTCGTCCCGGTTATACCCGCTGAGTCTCTCGAACTCATGGTTGACAAGGGAGATGGTCGTGTCCTCATCGACGATGACCACCGGGCTTCCGCTATTCTCGAAAAGCGTACGGTACCTGGCCTCCGACGCCTTCAGGGCTTCTTCGATCCGTCGCTGATCGGTGATGTCCTCCATCGTCTCCACCGCCCCGATGACCCGACCTCTCGCGTCCCTGATCAGAGCCGCGGTGAAATGCAGCCATGTCCCGTTCTCACCCATCTCGGGAAAGAAGGTCGTGCCCTCGTATGCGTCCTCGATAAATCGCGACCTCGTATATTTCTCCTCGTCCCACCCCGCGAACTCTCTCCTGTCAGGCGCCCCGTCGATGAGCAGGTCCGCCAGGCACGGTCGCTCGTCCGGATAGAACGCCTTCCAGTGGTCATGGGTGCCGACGACCTCCGCGGCCCTGATCCCGCTGTATGCCTCCAGCGCCTCGTTCCAGTACGCCACCCGGTGGTCTCCGTCGAGGACGAACTGCGGGATCGGAGAACCCTGAACAATGGCATTCAGGCGTGCGTCTTCGGCCTCCTTGTACTCGGTGATATCCCTGAGCGACTCGATCGCCCCGATGACCTCGCCCTGATCATTGTACAGGGGCGAGGCCTTCCCCCACAGGTATGCCCCGCGGCCGTCAGAAAGAAGGGGGAGGAACATCTCGGCCACGACGGTATCGCCCTCGCGTTCCAGATAGTGGTATGCGGATCCGAACTCGGCGTCAGGTTCCTGGACGAGGTCGACGAGGATCGGGATGGCCTTCCCGTAGAAGGGCACGGCATATGCATACTCTCCCTTGCCAAGCATATCTTCCTTCTTTACCCCGGTCATCTCCTCCATCGCCCGGTTCCAGGCGATGACTCTCCTTTCGGTATCGATGACAAAGGTGGCGTCGGGGAGGAAGTCGATGATGTCCAGAAGTTTCTGACGTGCGGCCTCGCGCTCTTCTTCAGCCTTTTTCCGCTCGGTGATGTCGCGGATCGACTCGATCGCCCCGACGACCGTGCCTTTCGTGTCGTACAGCGGCGAGGCGACGAACCAGAGATAGGCGCCTCTCCCTTCGTTCAGGCGGGGCACGAAAAATTCCGAGATCAATCTGTTCCCCTTCCGTATGACGCCGGGATAGGTGCTCCCTGCCTCCTCTTCCCCGGCCAGCACCTGATCGATGAGGAGCGGCCTCCTCTCGCCATAGAAGGGTACGGCGTATGTGAAGTCTCCCTCTCCAAGAACCTCCTCTGTTTTTATCCCGGTCATCTCCTCCATCGCCCGGTTCCAGGCGATCACCTTCCCGTCGAGGTCGACGGCAAAGGTGGCGTCGGGCAGAAAGTTGATCACGTCGGCCATCCGCTGCCTGGATTCGCGGAGTTCGACCATCGTCCACTTCCGCTCGATGGCAAGGGTGATCTTGTGTTCGAGTTCGACGAACTGGGAGACCGGGTCGCCTCCTTTCTGAAGATAGAAGTCGGCTCCGTGGTTGAGGGCCTCGATCACCACCTCCTCCCTCCCTTTTCCGGTGAAGAGGACGAACGGGAGGTCGCCGAAATGCGTGCGGATAAATTTGAGAAATTCGATCCCGTCCATCTCGGGCATCTGAAAGTCTGAGATGATGCCGTCGTATTTGTGTGAGTGCAGTTTTTCGATCGCTTCTGCGGCCGATCGTGCGGTCTCGACGGTGAGATGTCCTGATTGTTCCAGGAAAAGTTTGCCGATCTCAAGAAGCGCCGGTTCGTCGTCGACGTAGAGAATGGAGAACATTTATGCCAATCTTCATATCTCTCACCTGATATAATCGCTGTGATCGGTCATTCCGGAAAAAAAGGAGGGGAGGGGATGAGGGGTGAGGGACGGCAAGGGATCGTCTCGCCCGTCCCTTTCCTTTCCCACCGCTCTCAGTTGAGCGTGAAATGACCGACCATCTCATCGAGGTGTGCGGCCATCCCAGCGACCTCCTGGGCGCCGCCGCCTGCCTCCTCGGCCGAGGCCGAGATCTCTTCGAGGAGGGCGGCCACCTCCTCGATGGTCTTCATTTTTTCTCGGGTCTTCTCTTTTGTCATTTCCATCGCCTCGGAGACCCTGGTCGCATCGGTGGCCTGTTCTTCGGTGGCTTTGGTGATCTGGGTCACGCTCGCCCTGATCTCTCCTGACATCCGGACCATCTGGTCGAGGGCGTCGAGGGTCTTGCCGACACGCTCGATCCCGGTACAGATCTCGGTATACGAACTCTCGATCTCCTGTGAAGTCCTGGTGGTCTGTGCCTGGACGGTGGTGATGAGTTCTTCGATCTGGCCGGTGGCCTTCTTTGACTCGCCGGCAAGATTTCTCACCTCGCCCGCGACGACGGCAAAACCGCGCCCATGCTCGCCGGCCCTGGCCGCCTCGATGGCGGCGTTGAGCGCGAGCAGGTTGGTCTGGTTGGAGATGTCGGTGATCAGTTTGACGATCTTGTTGATCTCATGCATCTGCGAGTTGAGTCTGGCGATCTCCGCCATACTCTCCTTTGACGCGGCCTCCACCTCTTTCATCTTTGCTGCGGCGGTCTGGCCGAGTCTGCTCGCGTCTTCACCGATCTCGGCACTCTTCTCTGCGACCTGAAGCACTTCCTGGCAGGTGCCGGCCACCTCCTCGACTGCCGCCGAGAGTCCGGCCATCGCACCGGCCGATTCTTCGATCTCGTCGAGTTCGCCCTTCGAGTTGTCGGCGCCCTTCTGGCTTCGAGCCGCGATCTCTTCGACGGCCTGTGCGATCCCTTCGACGCTTCTGCTCGCCTCTCCGGTGCCGGCCTTGATCTCCCTGATGGCCCCGGCAAGGTCGAGGGTTGCGCCCCTGAGTTCTTCTCTGGTCCTCTGATAGTCCTCCTTGAGGGCCCTGAGGGGATCGTCCTCACGGATCTCAAGGGCGAAGGTGAGGTCCTGCCCTGCCATGGCGTCCATGGCAGTCTTGAGTTCTCGTGCACTCTCTTCGAGTCTTACGGCGTGCTCTTCGGCCTCTTTCTGCTGTTGCACATGCGCGGTGATGTCCTCGATCACCTCGATGTAGCCGATCCGGTCGCCGCGGCCGTCGGTGAGGTGAGCGGTGCCGACCTGGAGTGTCCTGCCTTCGTGCTCGAAGGTGGCGGCCATCCGCTCTTTCCCGCTCTTACGGAGTTGTTTTATCATACAGTTCTCGTTGTGGCAGAGCGGGCCGTTTGCGGCACTGCAGTGCCGCCCGATCGCTGCCGTGCGGTCGATGTTGAAGGTTCCGGCAAAAGCCCGGTTCATCCCGGTCCAGTTCATCGAGCGATCGGTGACCGAGATGGGGTACGGGATACTGTCGAGCACGGTTGCAAACCATTTATTTCTCTGTTCCCCTTCCTCGGTCATTTTTCTGAGTTCGTCTTCCTGTTCCCGCTCTCTGGTGATGTCGTCAAGGGTCACCAGGAGATTTTCGGTCCCTGCGTCCCGGTCGATGATCGGGACCGCCCGATACCTGAGATGTTTCTCTCCGTCTGGCAGATTGGCAATGCATTCGCCGGAGACCTGCGTGTTCCTGGCGAGGGCCCCGGTGATCTTCTGGCCGTTTACCGGAGTGTAGGAGAGTGTGCGCAGGTTCGTCCCGGTCAGGTGTTTCTGACTGATCCCGCTCATCGCGGTGAAGGCGCGGTTCCCGTTGACGACCGAAAGGTCTCTGTCCAGGAGGAGTATGGGCGTCGGGTTCTCCATGACCGCGGCCTGGTAGAGGGTGAGTTCTGTGTTGAGGTCGTTGGCTTTTCTCTGCATCTCCCATCTTCGGGAGGTGGTGCGGTTGACGGCGGCGGCGATGGGTCTGAGGTCGGTGGTGCACGTCGTCTCGTCAAGGTGGATCGGAGACCCATTTCCTGGTGTGGCGTCAAGGGCTCCGATGATCTCTTGTACTTCCATGTTTTAGCCTCGAAAGAGTTCCCGCCCCCTTTGCTCTGTAGAGGGACGGCAAATAAAAGGGGTTTCATGCGGTCATTTTGAGGATCAGGGCCGCAAAAGATCTTGTAGTCGACGTCATCTACAGAGGGGGATATTCTCAGGTTATTATTGGCAAAGCTTATAATTTTCTATCAACCATATGGATCTAATTAATATAGTTAACGTATTTTTTGAAGTACATGAAGGTCAAGAAATTATCTTTTCAGGAGATTTGCGCGCCGTTGCGGGGCGCATGTTGGCATTTCTGGGTGTTGTAAAAATCATCATGATGGATTTCTCTGCGGAGGGGTGATCGGCCCCCCGGTTCCCCAAGCGCGGGACGGCGGGTGAGATCCCTTCCGGCGGGTCGGTGCACAGGAGGGTCTGATTCATATCCTCAGGGGACAAGGATATCTCTGATTGACAGGAGCGTGATCTCAGTGTTCAGAAAAGTTTTGTATCCCACTGATTTTTCGGAATGTTCATACAAGGCCCTCGATTACGTCAAGACCCTCAAGGCCGCCGGCACCGAGGAGGTGGTCGTCGTCCATGTCCTGGACGAGCGGGAGATCGACCTGGTCTCGACCGGGATCGGGTGGCTGGCCGGCGACCGGATGGTCGAGTACGACGCCAAACTCGAACGGCGGATGCGGGAGAACGCCCAGGAAAAATTGAACGGCATCCTCTCGGCCATCAGGGGCGCCGGGATGAAGGCGAAGGCCGAGGTGCGCAAGGGCTTCCCCTCTGTCGAAGTCCTGGCCACGGCAAAGAGGGAGCGGGTCTCCCTGGTCGTGATGGGCAGTCATGGCAAGAGCAACCTTGCCGGGGCGGTGGTCGGGTCAGTCTCCGAGGAGGTGCTCAGGAAGTCGACGGTGCCGGTGTTGATCGTGACCAGGGAGACGCAGAACACCTGCATCGGCAGGTGAATTTTTTTTCAGTTTCTTGGGGAACCGGGCATGAGTCGGGGGTATGCCTGAGACCTGCTCCCGGCTCATGCCTGATCCAACAGTTCCGCCTCTCACTCCTTCTCCCCGCACAACTCCGAAGGAAGAGGTTCGGCCTCCTCCCGGTGCATCCCTTTCCCGGTCCGCCGCCTGATCAGATATTTGTAGAACTCGTGAGATCCAAAGAGGAGGATCGGGAAGGGTATGAGCAGGAGGAGGTAGGCGGGCGGGACGCTCGCGGTGTTGAAGATCGCCTGCACTGACGGTGCGGTGAGGAGGAGGTAGATCCAGATCGCCTCCAGGACCACGGCGACGATGAGCAGTTTGTTGGTGAAGAGGCCGCGTTCAAAGGCCGAGAACTCCCAGGAACGGAGCGTCCAGACATTGGCGAGCTGGCAGGTCACCGCCCCGAGGAGAGTCATGGTCATCGCCTGCCGGTGGAGTTCGGTGCCGGCGATGGAGAGGTCGCCGTACTGCCAGCCCATCAGGAAGAGGAACCCGAGGAAGGCGGTCATCGCCGCGGTCGCCTCGATGATCCCCAGGAAGAAGTAGCCTCGCTTGAAGACTTCGCGGTCGAGGATCCGCTCGGTCTTTCCCACCGGCGGGATCTCCATGATATCTTTCTCGTGCCGCTCGGAACCGAGGGCGAGGCCGGGGAGCATGTCAGAGCCGAGGTCGATGGAGAGGATCTGGATCACGGTGAGGGGGAGCGGGATCCTGAGGAAGAACTGAAGGATGTACGGGACGATCTCGGGGACGTTGGAGGCGAGGATGTAGGTGACGAACTTTTTGATGTTGAAGTAGACGGTCCGCCCCTCTTCGACGGCGGCGACGATGGAGCAGAAGTTGTCGTCGATGAGAACCATGTCGGCCGCCTCCTTCGCGACCTCGGTCCCCTTCACGCCCATGGCGATCCCGATGTCGGCCTTCTTGAGTGCCGGGGCGTCGTTCACCCCGTCGCCGGTCATCGCCACCACCTCGCCGTTCTTCTGGAGGGCGGTGGCGATCTGGAGTTTCTGGTCAGAACGCATCCTGGCAAAGAGGACGTCCTCGTCTTTGAGGATCGCTTCCAGGCGCTCCTCGGAAATCCCGGCCAGTTCGTCGCCGGTGATCACCCTGTCCACCGAGAGCCCGACCGCCCCGGCCACCGCCCCTGCGGTGATCGGGTTGTCGCCGGTGAGGACCATCACCCTGATCCCGGCCCGCCGGCAGGTCGCGACCGCGCCCGGCACCTCTGCCCTCGGCGGGTCCATCAAACCGACGAGTCCGAGATAGACGAGGTCGTCCTCTTCCTCGGTCTCGCCGTAGGCGACCGCGAGGAGACGGTAGGCCTGCCTCTCCAGGTCTTCGGCGTGTGCGGCGATCCGAGCCCGTTCTCCATCGTCGAGGGGGACGGCCGCCCCGGTGCGGTCCCGGAAGGCCCGGCACTTCGGGAGGACCACCTCAGGGGCGCCCTTCGTGAAGATGAGACGGTTGCCGTCCTTTGCATGGACCGTGGACATCATCTTACGCTCGCTGGTGAAGGGGATCTCGGCTATCTTCTCATAACCCGCAGGCCCCACGCAGGCCTTCCTGGCCGCGGCGACGAGGGCGAGTTCGGTGGGGTCGCCGTGGAGGTGGTCGCCCTCGATCGCCGCCCGGCAGTTGAGGAGCGCGGCCATGAGGAAAAACTCCAGGCGTTCGTCAGACCCCGCGGTCCGCCCCTCGATGACCGCCTCGCCGTCGCCCAGGTAGCCCTCGCCGCTGACCGCAACCTCTTCGCCGCTTGAGAGGACGATCACCCTCGCCGTCATCTCGTTCCGGGTCAGGGTTCCGGTCTTGTCGGTGCAGATGACCGTGGTGCTCCCCAGGGTCTGGACCGAGTCGAGGTTCTTGATGAGGGCGTTTCGCTGCGCCATGTGCTGGCTTGCAAGCGAGAGCGAGAGGGTGATGGTCGGGAGCATCCCCTCGGGGACGTTGGCGACGATGAGGGAGAGGGCGAAGATCGCCGCGACGAGCAACCCGAACCCGGCAAAATAACTGAGGACAAAAAAGACCCCGCCGACCAGGACGGCGGCGAGGGTGAGGATCCTGGTGATCCTGACGATCTCTTTCTGCATCGGGGTCTGGCGCTTCTCCACCTCCCTCGCAAGGGTAGCGATCTTCCCGAACTCAGTCGTCTGCCCGGTGGCATAGACCACCGCCGTCCCGTTGCCCGAGGTGACGGTGGTCCCGGCGAAGACGACGTTCTCGGCCGCAAGGGCCGAGGCCGCCGACGAGGGTGCGGCGGTCCGGTGGCGCGGCCTCGACTCGCCGGTGAGCGTGGAGAGGTCGACGTACAGCGAGTTCACGCCGGTCAGCACGGCGTCGGCGGCGATACGGTCGCCCTCTTCGAGGAGGAGGACATCGCCGGGCACGACCTCGCGGGCGTCCACGGTCTCGGCGACGCCATCCCGGCGCACCGTCACCATCGAGGGCATGAGCCGCAGCAGCGCCTCGACCGTCCGGTCGGCCTTGTACTCCTGCCAGAAGGCGAAGGTGGCGTTGATGACCACCGCCCCGACGATCGCATAACCCAGGAGATCGTAACCCTCGCCCGGTGCCGAGGCGTCGGCGACAAGGGAGAGGACGGCGGCGACTTCGAGGAGGACGGCAAAAAATTGGGTATACTGGCGGAGGTATACCCTGAAATAATTCTTTTTTTCCCGTTTCTGAATGACGTTTTTGCCGTGGACGCGGAGGCGCTCGTCGGCCTCCGCTCTGCTCAGCCCCTCCTCCCGTGACCCGGTCTGCGCATAGAGTTCGTCGCGGTCCCCGGCATAAATCGCCATCGGCCTTCACCGGCAGGGCCGGGATCTCCGCGTTCCTGCTATATATGTTGTCAGGCAGTCCTACCGTCGAGATAGGCCTCGAAGGCCTGGAGGGCCGCGGGCAGATCGGTCCGTGCAAATCCGACCCTGAAGTGGCTGTCGCCGTACTCGTAGGCCGTCGAGGGGAGGAGGAGCACCCCGCTCTCCTGCACTGTCCTGACGGCAAAGGCCTCCACGCTCTCTCCGGTGAGCAGGCGCGGGAAACCGATGGCCCCGGCCGTCGGGCGGACCCAGGCGAAGCGGTCGGCATGGCGCTCGAAGAAGGCGTCCAGGAGGGCGAGGTTGGACCTGATGATCCCGAGGTTGCGGTCGACGATCTCGTCGGCATGCCTGAGGGCGAGGGCGGTCAGGAACTCCGAAGGGGCGCTGCAGCAGATGGTGGTGTAGTCCTTGAGGGCGGCGACCCGCCGGCGCAGTTCGGCGTCCCGCGTCGCCGTCCACCCGATCCGCAGGCCGGCAAGTCCGAAGGCCTTGGACATCACGCCGACCGAGACCCCTTTCTCATAGATGTCGGCCATCGGCGGGAGGCGGGAGGCGGGGTCGTATTCGAGGAGGCGGTAGACCTCGTCTGAGAAGACCCAGGCCCCGGCGTCCTCGGCGATGTCCCGCACCGCCTGAAACTCCTCGCGGGTCATGTGGCACCCGGTCGGGTTGTGCGGGGTGTTGATGACCACGGCCTCGGTCTCCCTGGTGACGTGATCCTTGAGAGCCTCGATGTCAGGCCGCCACCCGTCCTCGTCGCAGAGTGTCCAGTGCGAGACCCGGCACCCGATGGACCTTGCCACCTCGTGGAGGGACTGGTAGGCCGGGGACTGGACGACGACGTGGTCGCCGGGGCCGAGCATGGCATGCATGCAGAGAAAGATCGACTCCTCCGCCCCGGCGGTGACAATGACTTCATCGGGGCCGACCGCCGAGTACATCCCGGCGACCTCCCGGCGCACCTCCGGGCCGCCGGCCGACTCGGTGTACCCGAGCCAGAGATCTTTGAACCGTCCTTCGGCCCCCTCCTCCATCGCCAGGAGGTCGGCGAGGTGTACCGACTCGCAGTCTGAGGTGCAGAGGAGGTGGGGTGCCGAGAACTCGTATTGTGCGAGAAACCGTTCGAGTTTGAAGTCCTGAAGATGCATAAGAGATGACATTGGTTTTTCGGGGGGATAAAGGATGTCGGCGAGGGAGAGCGTTCTCTTCTGAATAATTGGCCCTCTGCCTTTCCGGCCCGATCTGTGTTCCGGGGGTCTCGGCTGGTGGCCGGCCCCCGGCGTGAAGATCAGGCGTGCCGCCCTCAATTGAAGAATTTTCCCCGCCGTCTCGCGCCGGGGGGCGAGTGCCCCCCGGATCCTCCACGGGCCGAGGATGGGCGGAGGCGGCAGTGGTTGGTGTTCCTGTTCGCTGTTTTGATGTCAGTGATCAAGGATCTCCGGCGTGGCCTTCCTGGGGTGGGTAGAGCCACGGTGCGTATGGTGCGGGAAGGCACGTTGATCAGAAATCTCTGGAACAATTTTCATCGCGTATGCCTGAAGCATGCTCTCGACTCATGCATGATTACCATGAAAATGATCCAGACGTTTAATTCTGGAGTTCGGGATGCGAATACGAACACACAGATTTCCCTCATAACCAATATGCAGAGAACAAAATTGCCCCCAGAACAATCAGGCTCTATGCCTTCCCGGTCCTATCTTCATCCCGCACGATCCCCATTGATTCTCCTCTCTTGAAAAAGAGCGATCAAGCGACGGGAAATTTTCATCCTGTATGCTTGAGCCAGAGGTTCATGCATGATTCTACAGATCCAGTTCTTCTCCGAGGATACAGTTTACTCAATACTCCGCAGATCAACTCTGCCGTCGACGCGGACGTAGTCCCCTTTCTTCAGGTTAAGATGAAAATATTTTTTGTCGATCTCGATCAGGATCTTTCCAACACCAAAATCGACAACGGCATAATGCCACCGTTCGGCGTCTTTGGGATCGTCGGGGATGATGATCTCATCGATGCGTCCGTCGATTTCAAGGGCCGGCATCGAGGGATCCACGTATGCATGCTGATCTTCGGTTTCGTTCTTTTCCAGAGACGTCACAAGCATGCTCAGCACGACGCTTCCGTTTTTCTCAACCATCTCAGGATTGCAGAGCATCTCGTCATCGAACACAGATGCCCGAGTACCGTCTGCAAATTCAACGCGTACGACCTGAGTGTATACCACGTCTTGGTATTCGGCATCCTGCCTCGCGCCCACGATGTGGACAGGAACCTTGAGACTCTCTTTCAGCGCCCCATCTACAATATGGCCGGTTTCAGGATGTGCCGTTACAAGATACCCATTTTCGGCAATATAGAGGCGCAACGTCCTCCCATGAACTGGTTCACGATACTGGAAGACGGTCTGCTCGATCTCGACACCCTCCCGCGCACCGTTTAGGATCAGATCCCTGACCTTATCCTGTTTCACATAGTCCAAGCCAAAGGCGGAATAAAATTGGTTGCCTGACGGGGTGTTAACATGGTTATACACGATGTGAATCCAGCCGCTTCCTCCTTGATTGTCCTGATCCCACACACCGATTAAGTCGTTCCGGCAGCCTTTGACTCTTACATAGTCACCGATCTTATAAGTTGCTATAGCATCTCTTTCATCCCAACAAAGGTCTACCCCGATAGTGCCGACACCGATGTCGATAGAAAGAGAGTGATGTTTCTTATCGATATCAACGATCTCACCAAAAAAAAGAATGGGTTCTTTTTCTATGCTGACTACATCGTCAGGTGAGCGGTATTTTGATTCAACGCCCTTTGCAGGTGAAGAGTGTTTTCCGACATGGGCAGCAAATGCTAGAATACCCACTGTCTTGACTGTGCCTATCATCTCGTCTCTACTGCTCCCATCAGAGTCGAAAAGGTAAATTATCGTCCCGTCCTGCAGTTTGATAAAGACAAGTTGTTCATACACCTGTCCATTCTCGCCCAGCATGACCGGAATATTTTTCAAGATTTTTCCTTTCACACGCGCTCGAAACATCGACTTCACCTATCAATTGAACATACCCGGGACATGATCTGGAACTTTACCGAGGGATACTGGATGTGCTGTCCGGAGATACCCATTGCTACCTAACACAACTTTCATGAAATGATCCGCATCAATTCTCTCCCAATATACAACTGAATCCTCTGGATCCTGTAGTCCTGTTCTTGCACAGTTCATTATCAAATCTCTAATCCGATTTTCATCCTCATAAGCACTGCCAAATGCTTCGACGAACTGATTTTTGCCTAGATAGAGGATGTGGTTATTCCGGATGTGGATCCACCCGCTTCCTCCCACATCATATACAGTGCCTAAAGCCGTCCCTTCCGCTGATTTAAGTGTTCCTTCCTCTAACCATAAAGCAGTCCCGTCCCCACGTTTGGCCACTCTCAATATCTCAGTTGGCGTGAGTTTTTTGGTGCCATCATCGACAAGATCGAGCACATCGTCGGCGGTAACACCATCCCGAACCGTCCTTGTCCCGAGGCCAGGGGAACCTCCTGAACCAGCATAGATCTTGTCGAGCGCCGCGATCTTCTCAACCTCAGTCGGACAGTTCTTCCGGACAGCCTCGACAGCAATCTTTCTGTACTCATATTTCAGGACCAATTCCGGGTGATCGACGAACTGCCGGGCAATTTTCCCGATGTACTTCCCGCCATCACCACCGCCGGGGACCAGCCCGACGAGACAGACGGCTGCCATCTGCCTGTCTCCCTGTGAGATGTACACCCCGGCGTCCCGGATATCGCCGATGAAGATAAAACCGCTGAGCGACGAGCCGATCTGGTAGTAGGTGTTATCGTGGTTCTCCTCGTCGTACGCCCCTAGGGTGAACCCAAGGACCAGTTCGGCCGCTGCATGCTGCGGGCTGTACGCGTGGGTGCTGGGATCACGTGGTTCGCCGTCTTTTCCGTCGATCCACCCGTCACCATCGGAATCAGGGTTGGTGGGGTCGGTATCGTTGCGCAATTCATAGGAATCGGTCAGACCGTCGTGATCTGTGTCTCTCTCTAGGGGATTGGTGTAAAATTTCCGCAGTTCATCGATGTCATCAATCCCATCCCCATCCCCGTCGACGCTGTTCGGGTCGCTCACGAGGACAAAGTAGATCTTTCCGTCGACCGTGACCATCCGACCGGCTTCTTCGCTGTCGGTCAGGCCGTCGCCGTCAGAATCGGCACTGTTCGGATCGGTAAAGTGCAGGTTCCCGAAACCGTCGTACCATCCCGCCTTTTCAAGCCAGTCAGGGATACCGTCGCCGTCGGTGTCGATGTCGGACGCGAATTCAAGGGAATAAGTGAGATCACCGTAGTTGTCGCTCAAGATGCCGGAATCGTGATTCCACATCCCGATCTTGCCGCCGGTGTGGGTGATCTGGAGGACATTCGAGGTGACATGCACTTTGCTGACGGTCGTGCTATAGGCTGAACCGCTCTTATTGTACCGGACACTCATGCCCAAGTTGCCATAATCTCCCCATGCAGGTTTAGCCCCGATGTGCCAGTCGATCCATGAAGACAGCACGGCGTTGTTGTAACTGCCCGAGCAGTGGATCCTGTAGACTCCTGGCGGGAATCCCGCCCCTCCGTTGAACCAGTGAGTATTGAGCGTCTGGAGATTGGTGATCCGGATAGTCCAGGGGCCGTCTCCTGAGTCAGCGGCCGCTATCATCGTCATCCTCTGCTTCGTGCGGGGGTCGACGAAGAGACTCTCCCAGAGCGTGGCGTTGAAGACCGCAAGTGTCGAGGGAACGGTTACATTCCCGGTGATCGTCTGTGCGGTGGCATCGACCGTGGAGACGACCGGTTCATAGGTTCCGATGGTGCTGTTGAACTGGAAGAGCGAGAGGTCGGCCGTCGAGTTGACGCAACTGGCATTGAAGGGGAGCGTGACCGTCCCGTTGACGACCGAACCGTTCAGGCTCTGGTCGCTGAAACTGAGGTTCACCACTGGACCGGCCAGCGCCGGGGTGCCCGTGTAAACCGGCGAGGTGACGTTGTAGATGAGCAGTGTCTTTGCCAGGTCGCCTGTCCCGGTGACAGAGACTGTTACACTGAGGTTTTCGTCGATCTTCTGTGTGGTGTAGACTTCGTCCCCGTCAGGTACGCCATTGCCATTTGAATCGGCATCATTGGGGTTGGTCCCGATCCTGAGTTCACTGTCGTCGTCAAGGCCGTCGCCGTCGGAATCGGCAAGCATCGGATTGGTACCAACCTCGATCTCCTCGCTGTCGGTGAGCGAGTCGCCGTCCGAGTCGCTCTGGAGAGGGTCGGTGCCGTGCATCTGCTCTTCAAGATTGGTAAGTCCATCGCCGTCCAGGTCCTCGTCACCGTCGGAGATCCCGTTGCCGTCGGTATCGACCAAGTTCACATCGGTCAAAAGACCCATGCTGAGCAGTTCAAAGGTATCGGTCAGACCGTCGCCGTCGGTGTCCTCGTGGAACGGATCGGCGCCGATCCGATACCTTGCACAGGCAGGCAACTGGCCGCCGAGGAGTTCGTAGCCGTCGATGACACCGTTGCCGGCCTCATCTTCATCGGTTTTGTTGCAGTTTGAGTCTGCGTCAAGGGGGTCGAAGCCGATCTTCTCTTCGTACCATCCAGGCAACAGATCGCCGTCAAGGAGCAGCGTCGCCGACCTCAGCACACCTCCTGAATCCTCTGCTGAGATGGTGACGGTGTTGACGACTGTGAGATTCATCACGGCCGAGAAGTTCCCGTCCACCACCGGCACCAGAGAGGATACACCATTATGGACGAGAGTCACGTTGGTGATCGCAGGGTCGGTGACATTTCCCGTGACTGTGATGTTCCCGCTGGACACGTCGTCCTCAATCGGTTTCAGGATCGTGATCACGGAGGGCTCTGGAATGGCGCTGACCACGACCTTCGCCAATCCGCTCACCGATCCGTTCGCCGCTGAGACATTTGTCGTTCCAGGATTGCATGCCGAGAAGAGACCATTCTCGTCGATGGTCCCGACGGCCTCGTTGCTGGAGGTCCAGATGAAGAGAACACCGTCCATTACAGTGTCCGCATGATCATGGGCAGTGGCGTTGAACTGACAGGATTCGCCGACCGACAGATCGCGCTGCGCCGGCAGCACCCTGATGGTTGTCAGAACCGGGGAGGTGATTTTCTGGAATTGCCCGCTGCTCCACGCGTGCATGAGCGGGTACGTGTCCGTGTCTTGGCTCTCAGAGAGATTATAGGGAGTGTCTCCAATGCCGTCGTCGTCCGCATCTGTTCCGCTATAGTCTTCCCAGTAATTTCCGAGACAAATCCTGCGATAGGTTCCGTTATGGAGGTATTCGATCTCCTCAGGAGAGTTCCAGGTATTGATATTGTCATTAGCCCAGCCGTTTGTGCTGCCACCTGTTACATCGTTGAGATAGATCAGGTTCGAACTCGATGCTCTCAGAGCGATTCCATTCGTATTTGCATTCACAGTATTGCAGGTCACCGTATTGCTGTCTGAATCACTCAGCAGGATGCCATAATTGTTTGAAACCACAGTGTTCTCTGTGATGGTGTTGTTTTCAGAATGAGAGCGGACCCTGATACCGTGGTTGTTGTTCGAGGCTGCGGTGTTGTGGATGAGGATGTTGTGGCTGGATGAATTGAGGCGGATGCCGTAATACTCATTTGAACTAGCAGTGTTGTTCTGGAGAACATTGTGATGTGCATTGATCTCCAGCGATATGCCGCAGTCATTCTGTGATACGTTGTTGTAGGAGATGTTGCAGTCATTGGCGTACTGGAGAGAGATGCCGCTGCTGCGGTGGCCGTTCATATTTCCGGTCGCTCCTGTGATGCCGAATCCGGAAATTGTCACACCGTCTGCGGTGACGTCGAAGACATGGTGATCAGAACTCACGGCATGCACGCCGGTTGAATCCGACCCATGCTCGGTTCTGAGAATTACACTCTTGTTTACCTGTACGTACTCGGTATATGTTCCATCCCTGACGATGATCGTATCACCGACACCGGCAGCGTTCACCGCCGCCTGTATAGTGGTGAAGTCAGCACTGCCCGATGCATCGACGTACCAGGTCTGTAGTCCATCGATAGGAGTGAATTGGAGAGATGTCTGTGTGTTCTCAATCGGTTCATCAAAAATGGTGCAATTGTCGATCCCAACTGTTTCAGTTGGTTGTTCTGGCGTGACATTCGATGCCACGCCGGCCGCGCTTGCAGAGAGCGCAACCGGAAACCCTGCGGCAATTATGAAAATAGCCAGAATCAGGGGTAGAATCCATTTGTTTTGTCTCATTTCATGTGCCTCACAGATTGTTTTCCTGAGGCACGGAGTTAAGACTAAATAGAATTAGCATTTACAGTACCATGCCTCAGGGCGACGGGGAGTTCATCGTTCTTGTGGATGAGGAGTGAACTCTCCCGACAATTATCTGTAGATGATATCTTCTTTTAAAAATATTGCGATATTGATTTCAGGATTATTTCCAGAATTTCAACTGTAAAAGGTATTTTATCCAAGATAAACGATCAAGTCCCTCCATGGAATTTCAGAGTCGCCATGACACCACGCACGCCCCCGAATACTAGACTGTCCTCTCAATCATGGGGTGTTCCAATCTTCTCGGTCGCCCATGCCACCGAGACCGAAATCTATCCGGCAGCAAATATCTTTAGATTCTATCATCAGTTGATGGGGTAACTATTTGTGAAATCAAGTTTTAACCTTGATACAGTATCGATTTTGATTTATCAGTCTGGCATTCATTTTTGATCATCAAGGTCATCCCAAAGGTATTCACGGCTTGAACCATCCGCTGGATCATTAAATGTTTTTCGACTCTGTAAAATTGCTTTTCTGGAGTATGAATGCCGGGCAACTGGCCGCCCCCCAGACTCCCAGCGTCAGGACAGACGTGGTACGGCAAACTCCCTATACAGCACCTGAATGCTGTCGTGGGAAACTCACTTGATAGAACAAGTCCATGCTCTTCATAAAGGCGATACAACAACCTTCCACTCTATCTTCTGCGGAGGAGGGTTCGGGATGAGGTGGCAACTCTCTTCTGGTCGGGAGTTTTAGGATGACCTCATCTTAAAAATTAGTGGAGCATAAAAAAGATAACATAATGTCCAATTCTTGCTGTATATTGAATGCGTCTGTTCCTTTATCATCCATTTTTCATCATCGATTACTTTCTTCCAGTCATCAATCCTGAACGTTGTGGTCCAGAACCACTAGTTCAATGTCAGAACCATCGGTCCCGTGGGCGATGACGGTGACGCTCACCGGTGTACTGTTATCCTCGAACACGGCTCCCTTCCAGGTAGCCTTCGACCCCTCGACGGCCTGTAGTCCGTTAGCGGGCTCGACGGTTATGGCAAGACCGCTCGCGGCAGCGGCAGAGGTATTCGAGACATCAACGCCATGGAAGCCATTGATATAGACCGAGTAGGGGGGGTCGGCGAGGGCGGAGGTGGCGGGCACCTCCAGAGCCGTGAGGACGATGGTGTCGGGGGCGGTGTGTTCGAGTGAGATGAAGGTTCCTATCAACGCCACTGAGGAAGACACCTCGATCATCCCGGCACCGATCATCAAGTGAGCGACGAGCGGCGGGAGGGCCACAAAGGTGAGGATAAGAAGGATGATCGAGCTGAGAACCAGCCGCGATGCCCGGGCATTCTCTTCGGGGGTGTTCACCTTTTCCTGCGAGGAAAAGAGGACAAGGGCACCGAGGACGGCAAGGACCGCCACCATCAGGGTCAAGAACAGGAGAGGGAGAGTATAAATGATAATTATGGAAGCCTTGAAGATGAGGTGCCCAACTGGGTCAGTGCTCCCATGACTGAAGAGATCTAAGATCTCAGAATGGACCATATTGATGAGGAAGACCATACATCCGGAAACACCACCCGCAAAGACAGCCTGCGCCTGGCTCCCCACCTCACCCTGTTGCAGGGCGACCGCGAGCATCCCAGCAAGGAAGAGGACCAAGATGGTGAGCACGATGTACTGGAGTTCACTGATGCTGTCAAAAATGCTGTGGTTGAAACAGATGATATCATCCCAGCACCATGCATTGACATAGGTGCCCAGGAATATCCACAGTCCACCGCCGAGAAGTCCGGCAAGGAGCGAGGCAGGGAGGAGACGTGTGAGTCTCTGGATTGCCATGTGATTCGAGGATGTCATAATGGCTCCGGTTGAAAAAAAGAAAGGTTAGAGATATGGGTCAACCAGCACGACCTCGCAGGTCACCGCATCAACAAGTACCTGTCCACCCTGCGCAAAGGTACCATTATCCTTTCCATCCACATTAACAATCCACGTGAGGCGCTGCTCATCCTGTTCTGGATACATGACTGCCAACTGCACATCCACATTGGATACTTCAATCTCTTTAAATTGGGCAATTGCCGTTTTAATTGCATCCTCTCTGGAGATCTCGGGTTTGAGACCGACCTCCAGTGCCCTTTCTATCCCATGGTAGGAAATTACGTCAGCGGTGTTTGGGTTGATCGAGACAGAGACGTAATTAGGAGTCAAAATGCCGTCGACAATCTCACTCCAGACAAAAAGGTACTCTTTTCCTGCGTCTCCATGATCCAGAAGATCGGACCGGAGGAGTTGCATTTTTTTGTGGGAGAATGCTCTATATTTAGACCTTGCATACTCTTCTGCGATCTCTCGCGCTTTCTCTTTATTCAACTGCACTTCAGTTGAATTTTCGAGTGATTTGTAGAATATTACTCCTTCAACGGATTTTGTTTGAGAGTTTACGTATAATTTTTCATCTTCAGATTCAAACAGAATCATATCACCCGAGCAAGTAGACATCACACCTTTGTACTCGATATTGATGTCTTTTTTCCCAAGAAATGCCAGAACCTTATTTTTTGTGTCTTTACAGTCAACGATGTTGTTTTGGTCACTAATCAGACCTTCGATATCCTCCTGTGAGGTTGAAGTTGCGCTGGCTCCAGACATAAATATAGCGCCAATACTGCAGACCAAAGCACAAATAGTTATTATTTTGAGCTTTTTCATGATTTAGACCCCCGCAGTTGCTGGATCAATTCTCAAGTTCGAGTTTCCCTTAATAATGTACGACTCAACTCCCCCAGTATAAGCCACGAATCTTATCTGAGTATCAAATACAGCTCTTCCTGCTGCATTTTCAACAGTTTTTCCCTCATCAAGAAGATCCCAGAAATGATCAGACCAACATTCAGCGGTATTGACTTTGATTTCTTTTTCAAATCCGACTGCACAGTCTACACCGTTTGATGTTGACTCAGTCAACAGATTTCCATAAGTACTTTCAGTAGCACCAGATTTACATGCCACAAATACAGCAAGAGCAAGATCATTTAATTCTCCCGATGTAAAGTCTGAGATTGAATTTTGACCTGTGGTGGCAAAGATACGAGTTGTACCAAATTGTATTTGTCCCGGACCTCCATGACCACTGAAATAGAATACCTGATCATCTGGTAATCGGTTGAATGCGAAGTCTGCACGGCGATCTTTGTATTTAGATGTGGAATACCCCATGGACGCCTGTTTTTGCGCTGCATGCTCGATAAAAGAATATGTATCGATGCCGTCACTTACAGCGTAGTTGCTTGCTCTGTACGCTGACGCTGACTCAAACACTGGACTCAACACTATAAGAGTGCAGAGGACCAACATCCCCAGCATCAGAGATCGATTATCAATTCTCCATTTTTCTTCCATAATTCTCTCACCTTCCGGTCAGGAAGTTCTGAGAGGCACGTCCCGACTTCGAGTGAGAAGAAGTAGGTCAGTGCCTCAGGGCGACGGGGAGTTCATCGTTCTTGTGGATGAGGAGTGAACTCTCCCGGCGACTCAAAATATAATTCGTTCACTGATAAACATTCCGATATTATCTTGTGGAGTATATGCTCCCTGTGGAGATATTATCATTGATCAGTCTCCGAAACAAGGTGTGGCCAATCTCATGAATACTTGTTATGGCAGTCGAGTCCAGCCGTCAAAATAGTTTCGCGTCATAAAATAGAAGAACGATCTGCCCCCTGGCGGTCTAAGATGATGCCCTGCGATCTGCTTTGCTCTGTTCGCACCTCTCATATCTTTGAACTCTCTGGATTTAAGGCTCTGTAGAATCGCTTATGAAACAGAATCTCAGGCGGTTCTCTGATAAATACCGCCGGATTTTCATGGAAAAACCTCTCCCATTTGTAATGTTGAGTCCTGGATCTCCCCTCTTTCCCTCCTCCTCCCGAGCCCACGACGCGAGCATATAAGGGTGAAGATTTCTCCCCCGTAAATTTCCGAAACCAACCACGTTGATCCTGGTGAGGGGTCAGGCCTCCGATCGATTCTGGCATGCGCCCATTATTATATATCATCATAATATCTTCACCATGGAACCGCTCATCACGACCATGCCTCCTGGACCGCGTGCCCGCACCATCCTGGAGCGGGACCGGCGGGTCGTCTCCCAGTCGATGGCGCGGGAGTATCCCCTGGTCATCGAACGGGCCGCGGGCACCAACCTCTGGGACGTGGACGGGAACCGGTACCTCGACTTCACGGCCGGGATCGCCGTGATGAACGTGGGGTGGAACCACCCGGCGGTCGTCGAGGCGGTGCGAGAGCAGGCGGGCCGCCTCTCGCACGGGGCGTTCCTCGACTTCTGCTCTGAGGTGCCGGTCCGCTACGCCGAAACACTGGTGAAGATGCTCCCGGCCGGGCTCGATCAGGTCTACTTCTCCAACTCGGGTGCGGAGAGCGTGGAGGCCGCCCTCAAACTTGCCCGCCGCCACACGAAGCGGAAGTATTTCATCTCCTTCTACGGCGGTTTCCACGGCCGGACCTACGGGGCGCTCAGTCTCACGGCGACGAAGGTGATCCAGAGGAAGCACTTCGGCCCCTTCCTGCCGGTGGTCCATGCCCCATATCCCGACCCGTACCGCCCCTTCGGTCTCGAATCGGTGAGTTGCGCCGTCGACGTGATCCGGTATCTCAGGGAGGAGGTCTTCAGGACCGAGGTCTCGCCAGA
Source organism: Methanofollis aquaemaris (assembly GCF_017357525.1). Lineage (NCBI taxonomy): Archaea > Methanobacteriati > Methanobacteriota > Methanomicrobia > Methanomicrobiales > Methanomicrobiaceae > Methanofollis > Methanofollis aquaemaris. The sequence goes on from NZ_CP036172.1 coordinate 327,534, forward strand.
GGAGGTGGCGGCCATCGTCGTCGAACCCATCCAGGGCGAGGGTGGGTATGTCGTCCCGCCGGCCGGGTTTTTGCGGGGCCTGCGGGAACTCTGCGACGAGTACGGGATCCTCCTGGTCGCCGACGAGGTGCAAACTGGGTGCTATCGAACCGGGCGGTTCCTTGCCTCCGAGCACGAAGGGTTCGTCCCCGACATTGTCTGCCTGGCCAAGGCCCTCGGCGGCGGGATGCCGCTTGGCGCCACGATCGCCTCGGAGGAGGTGATGAACTGGCCGCCCGGTTCGCATGCCAGCACCTTCGGCGGGAACAATGTGGCCTGCGCCGCGGGACTGGCGGTGCTTGAGATCATGCAGGAGCCGGGGTTCGGGGAGCATGTCAGGGAGGCCGGGGCGGTGCTCCTCGACGGACTTCGTCGGTTGTATGAACACCACGAGATTATCGGGGACGTGCGGGGGGTCGGGATGATGGCCGGGATCGAACTGGTCGAGGACCGGGTGAGCAGGGTGCCGGCGCGGGAGACCAGGAACCGCGCCCTGGTGCGGGCGTTCGAGCGGGGGCTCACCCTGCTTCCCGCAGGCGAGTCGGTGATCCGTTTCTCCCCGCCGCTCGTCATGGACGAAGAGGAGATCAGGGCCGGGCTCGCAGTCCTGGACGAGGCGATGGAAGGCCTCTGAGGAGTTGATGAAGATGAGAAAAGTTACCTATGTCAGCCTGGAATCGGACGAGGGGATGCATGCTTCCTATGAGGCGGCCCTCTCAGACCTGGAGAGCCGGCTCGGCCACCGCCACCCGCTCTTCATCGGCGGGAAACAGTTTACGACGACGCGGGAGTTTGCGGTCAGGTCGCCGGTCGACCAGGAGGTGATCACCGGCCACTTCCAGCAGGCCGGCGAGGAGGAGGCGAAGGCGGCGGTCGAGGTGGCGAAAGACGCATACCCGGCATGGAGCAGGACCGACCCGGCCGAGCGGGTGGCGGCGATGCGGGCGACGGCAAAGGTCCTCGACCGCGAGGTCTACTCCCTCGCCGCCCTCATCACCATGGAGGCCGGCAAGACGCGCTCCGAGGCCGTCGCCGAGGTCGGCGAGGCCGTCGACATGATCCGGTACCACTGCGACCTCTATGAGCGGGCCGACGGGTTCGTCGTCCCGATGCGGCCCGAGACGCCCGGCGCGACGAACCGGAGCGTGATGCGTCCGCACGGCGTCTGGGCGGTCATCTCGCCCTTCAACTTCCCGCTCGACCTCGCGGCCGGGATGGCCTCGGCGGCCCTCCTCACCGGCAACACCGTCGTGCTCAAACCCGCGAGCAAGACCCCGCTCTCCGGCATCAGGCTCTATGAAGCCTTTGTCGAGGGCGGGGTGCCGGACGGCGCCGTCAACCTGCTCACCGGTCCCGGCCACCCCTTCGGCGAGGTGGTCACCGCCCATCCGGCGGTCGACGGGATCGCCTTCACGGGCTCGCGGGAGGTGGGGATGTGGCTGATGCGCACCTTCCTGGCGCGGCAGGCGTACCCCAAACCGGTGGTGGCCGAGATGGGGAGCAAGAACCCCTGTATCGTCACCGGCACGGCCGACCTGGAGAAGGCGGTCGAGGGGGTGACCCGCGCCGCCTTCGGGTACGGGGGGCAGAAGTGCAGCGCCACCTCGCGGGTCTATGTCCAGCGCGAGGTTGCCGAAGAGTTTGCCGGGATGTTGATCCGGCGGGCCGGGGAGTGCGCCGTCGGTGACCCGCGAGAACGCGGGGCATTCATGGGGCCGCTCATCTCGGCCAGGGCAAAACAGACCTTCGAGGAGGCGGTCGCCAGGTGCCGGCAGGACGGCGGGCGGGTGCTGGCCGGTGGGATGACGCTGGAGGAGGGGGCCCTGGCCCGGGGGTTCTATGTGCAGCCCACCGTCGTCGCCGGCCTCCCCGAGAGCCACCCCCTCATGAAGCACGAACTCTTCGTCCCCTTCCTTTGCGTGCAACCTGTCGCATCTCTGGATGAGGCGATTCACCTTTCCAACGAGACCGGGTACGGCCTGACCGCCGGGATCTTTGCCGAAGACCCGGGGGAGGTGCGTTCCTTCTTTGACGGGATCAGGTTCGGAGTCTGTTATGCCAACCGGCGGGGCGGGGCGACGACCGGGGCGTGGCCGGGCGTGCAACCCTTCGGCGGGTGGAAGGCAAGCGGGTCGATGGGGAAGGGCGTCGGCGGGCCGTATTATCTCCTCTCTTTCCTCCGCGAGCAGGCGCAGAGCAGCCGGAACGGCCTCTGACCGCCACCTTTTTCTCGCCCCCCCGCTATTCAACGGCATGCGATTGGCCATGGAGCGCTGGCATCTTCCCGGCCTGAAGCAGGCGGTGGAGCGATGCCGGGAGAGGAACGGGCAGGGGATCACCTGCACGCTGACCCCGATCAGTGAATTTGCAAAAGACAAAATCGAGGCGAAGAAGTGGGCGTCAGAATTCGTCTCGGCCGTCCGTGCCGCCGAGAAGCGCAAACTCGACGCCGCGGTGGGGGTGAAGTTGACCGCGCTGGGAGGAGTCTTCGACCCCGAGGGGGCGCTGGAGCACCTGGACACGATCGTCGGCGATGGCGAACGGCGCGGGGTCGCCATCGAACTCGATATGGAAGGGCGGGGGCTGGTGGACCTTGCCATGGAGGCGGCGTACCGACATGCGACCGCCGAGCCTCCGCTCACCCTTGCCGTGCAGGCCTACCTCGACCGAACGGTCGACGACCTCTCCCGTCTTGCGGTGACCGGGACCAGACCGCGTCTGGTGAAGGGGGCGTACCTCGGGGACGCCGACGACTTCTTCGATGTCCAGGCCAGGTTCAGGAGTGTCGCCGCCAGGCTCATCACCTCGGGCCGTCCCTTCTCGATCGGCACCCACGACCCCGACCTGGTGGCCTGGCTCCTCGATGCCGGCGGGGCCTCGAAGGAGCAGGTGGAGTTCGCGTTCCTGACCGGGCTGGCCGACCGGACAAAAGAGCAGATGGCCGGGCAGGGGTGGAGAGTCAGGGAGTACATCCCCTTCGGCGAGGCGGCGGGGGCCTATGTGGAGCGGCGGCGGCGCTACCTTGCAAACCTACGGGCACTCGGGAGGATGCCGCTCCCCTGAAGTCTCCCCTTTTCGCGTCTCGCCGGCAATCCAGGCCAGGTAGTCGGCATCGCCGCCGATGACCGGGAGAGCGATGATCTCGGGGACATCATAGGGATGCGCTCCTTTCAGGGCGTCGGTGAGATCGGAGAGGAGATCTCTCCTCGTCTTGATGACCAGGAGTTCTTCACGCTCGCTGGTGACCGTCCCCTCCCACCAGAAGACCGACCCCACGCCAAAGAGACTTACGCACGCGGCCAGTCGTTTCTCGACGACCAGTCCGGCGATCCGTTCGGCGTCCCCCGACGGGGCGGTGCAGAGGACGACGACGATTTCGGCGTCCATTCAGACCCACCCCCGCGTCCGCATGGCGTCGAGGGTGTTGCTCACCGCGATGGAGTAGGCCGCCCGCCGAAGCGAGGTGCCGGAGATGAGGGCCTTCTCGTGGACGCTATGGTAGGTGTCCTTCATCTGTTTGCGCAGTCGCCGGTCGACCTCGGCCTCGTCCCAGTGGTCGAGGGTGGCGTTCTGCACCATCTCGAAGTACGAGACGACCACCCCGCCGCCGTTGCAGAGGATGTCGGGGAGGAGGAGCACCCCGTTCTCTTCAAGGGCGCTCTCGGCCGCCTCGGCCACCGGGCCGTTCGCAAACTCGGCGACGATCCCGGCCCGCACTTCCCCGGCATTCTCTTCGGTGATCGCGTTCTCGAGGGCCGCGGGGATGAGGAGGTCGACGTCGAGGGTGAGAAGGTCGCTGCTGCTCATCTCCCTGCCCCCCGGAAACCCGGCGACCTCCCCGGTGGCGTGCTTGTGCTCGATGAGGCGGTTGATGTCGAGACCCTCCCGATTCATCACCCCGCCCTGACTGTCGCTCACCGCCACCACCTTCGCCCCGGTGAGGACGGAGGCGAGGCGGGCGGCATGACTGCCCACGTTCCCGAAGCCCTGGACCGCGACCGTCGCTCTGGCAAGATCGATCCCGGCGTCCTTTGCCGCCTCTTCGACGACGTACCACCCGCCCCTGGCCGTGGCGTCGACCCGGCCTTCCGAACCCCAGACCGCGAGGGGTTTGCCGGTGATCGCCCCGAAGGCGTTTCTGCCGGCGATCCTGGAGTACTCGTCCATCATCCAGGCCATCACCCTCGCGTTCGTGTAGACGTCGGGTGCGGGGATGTCCTCGTCAGGTCCGATGAACCTGGAGACCGCCCGGATATACGCACGGCTCAGCCGTTCGAGTTCGGCCTCCGAGAGTTCTTTGGGATTGCAGATCACCCCGCCCTTCGCCCCGCCGAGGGGGAGGCCGAGGAGGGCGCACTTCCAGGTCATGATCGCCGCAAGCCCCCTGATCGATTCCAGGCTCTCGTCGGGGTGGAAGCGGATCCCGCCCTTCGTCGGCCCGCGTGCGTCGTTGAACTGGACCCTGAACCCCTCGAAGACCCTGGTCTTCCCTGAGTCCATCCTGACCGGGATGGAGACATGGAGCTCGCGCATCGGCATCGTGAGGGCGGCCTCGGTCTCGGCGTCCAGGCCGAGGTCGGCGGCGCAGGTGCAGACATGCCTGATGATGGTTTCGAGGAGTCCGGTCGCGCTCATAGTGAGGGCAGCATTCTCGCGCGCTGAGATAAATATGGTGTCTGGGGATGGGGAGTACCTTACAGATGAAGATTGATGGCCAGATAATTATATATTTCATGTGTTGCTATGTGGTTGTAGTGAGTAAATCCTTCCCGAAAAGGATGAGGCCGCCTTGAGGCGGGTGGGACGAAGTAGGGAAGGGGTCACTATTTTCTGCGTCCGTTAAAGTAATCCAGTGCAATGGTGATGCGATTTTCAAACACAGAGTAGTAGTCATTATAGGGCAGAGGTTCTCTGTAATGTCGGTGCACTGCTCCTGCAATAAAATCAACAGCCTGTATGCAATGATTCTTTTTTGAATCAGCGTGGAGAATTTCCAGATCATGCTCCCCCGTGTGGTTCGAATGCTCCTCCATCGAACGATAAAGAAGATATTTATCAAACTCATCTCTGACCACACCATCCAGAGATTTGTCTATTATCACATTGACATCATGTGAACATCCGTACTCTGATAATATTGTCGAAACAAGAGAACCTGTGATATAATTGTACAAAACCTGGCGTTTATCTCTGAGATTAATGTAGACCTGTTCTTTTCTCAGGACTGCGTATGCGATATCAACATCCGTCCTTGAGATACATTCCAGCACACGCCTTCTGTATGTGTCATCAGTATTGTGGTATTTTAACTCAGAGATGTTTTTGTATTTCTTTGGAAATTTTTTCTTGACCCTCTTCATACAGGTCTTACACTGCTGAACTTTTTCTGGCCCTTCTGCGATAATTGCTCCTACGATAAAGTATGAAGAACTATTCCCGCTAAAACCGAGATCGCCTGATTCATCAATGTAAATATTCACGCCATGAGGGGATGGCAGGATGTCGGAAATACAATCACCCCTGATCTGATCAATAGAATTGATGAATAATATATTGCATGGCCCATTCAATGTGGGCAATTTTATAGGTGGGTCTACAAAATGGTTCTAAAGTATCTGAAACTTGGACCTTATAGAATCGCTCATGAATAGAAAGCACACCTCAAGCATACCGAATGGAAATCTTTTATAGCAGATCTTCAGGGTGATTCATAGTAACCCATTCCCTATTCCAGGCGCATGTGTGAACCAACCGCCTTCCCACATCTTCGCGCCGGGGGCACTGCCCCCGGATTCCCTGGACGAAGATTGGGCCGGGAAGGCATAATCGATGAATATGAAGAGGGTTTTGTCGTCCCCACCCCTATCCTGACACGGGGGATCGGGGACAACCAACCCGCCGGCCCATCAAAACCCCCGCCGCAACCCCGCCCGCCGCGCCTCGGCCACCGCCTCCTCGTACTCCTCCCTCCTGAGCGCCCGGCCCAGACTCTCCTGGCACGGCGCAGTCCCTGCGGCGGCATGCCACATCGGGCGGTACTGGTCCATGACATTCACATACGCATCCCGCGAGACCTCTTCGGCGATAAAGCGAAAGACCTCGCGGCTCCCGGCAAGCCCGTCGGGGAGGACGAGGTGGCGGATGATCAGACCCCGCACCGCGACTCCCCGCTCGTCGACGACGAGATCGCCGACCTGCCGTTGCATCTCGACGAGTGCGGCCTTCATGTACCGGGTGTAGTGCGGGGCATGGGAGAGACGGCGTGCGGTCTCGTCGTCGCCGTACTTGGCGTCCGGCATATAGATGTCGAAGACCCCGTCGAGGAGTTCGAGGGTCGGGACGCAGTCGTAGCCGCCGGTGTTGTAGACGAGCGGGACGGAGAGTCCTGACCCCGCGGCGATCACCAGCGCCCCGAGGATCTGAGGGACATAGTGGGTCGGCGTGACAAAGTTGATGTTGTGACAGCCCCGCCGCTGGAGGGCGAGCATCATCATGGCCAGGTCGTCGCAGGAGACCTCCTGCCCGGCGCCCTCCTGGCTGATGGGATAGTTCTGGCAGAACTCGCAACGCATCGTGCAGTTAGAAAAAAAGATCGTCCCCGACCCATACCGGCCGACCAGTTCGGGCTCTTCCCCATAGTGCGGCCCGAAACTCGAAACCTTCGGTTCTGCTCCGCTCCGGCAATATCCCCGCTCCCCATGGAGACGGTCGACCCCGCACTGCCGCGGGCAGAGCGTGCAGGCAGAGAGAAGCGCCCGGGCCTCCCCGGCCCGGCGTGCAAGTTCCCCGCTCCTGAGGAGGGAGAGGTATGAAGTCTCCCTCTCTCCCATCGGTCTGGACCCGGTGCTCTTACGTCACGACGAAACTACCGGTCATCTGGTTCGGGTGGACGTCGCAGCGGAAGAAATAGATCCCCGGCTCCTCGGGTGCGGTGAAGGTGTAGGAGATCTGGGCCGGGCCGGTGATGACATCGCCGCGGAAGATCGTCTCGACGGCGGCGGGCGTCTTGTACACCGCAAAGTTGTGGTCGACCCCCTCGTCCTGGTTGTCGAAGTTGATGATGACCGGCGCCCCGGCCGGGACGCTGATCTCGTCGGTGTTGAACGCATTGTCCAGAGCGCTCAGGTCAAAGGTCACGCTCTCCCCTGAGGGCACAATTTCCTCGGTCTCGGTCTCGTTCGTCGTCTCATTCGTCGTTTCGTTCACGACCTCGACGGTGGTCTCGGCCATGGTTTCCGTTTCAGTCTCGGTCATTGTCTCAGTTCCGACTGCAGGTTCGGTCACCGTTTCGGTCACGGTCGTCTCTATCGGTGTCGGCGTGGGCGTCGTTGTCCCTGGTTCCCCCGTACACCCTGCCGCCATGACTACGGCGACCAGGGCGGCGAGTGCCAGCAAGCGTACCATCGCGTGCATGGTGCCGCAGAGGGTGATGGCGGTTCATATACCTTTCGGGCTTCTCTATATGCCGGCCCATCGAACCATAGAGTGATGCGCGAACTCGCTGCCGTGAAGACCGAGGTGAAAAAATCGCGCTTCTACGCCCACCTCTATGTCCTTGACGACCCCGACGAGATCACAGAGGTGCTCGACCTCCACAGAAAAGCATACCGCAGGGCCGCCCACCACTGCTCTGCCGTGCGGTTTCTGCCGGGAAAAAACCCGGTCGAGGCCACCAGGAACGACGGCGAGGTCGGCCACCCCGGCAAGGCCCTCCTCGCTGTCCTGGAAAAACATGCCCTCGACCACCACGCTCTTGTCGTCTCCCGGATCTTTGGCGGGATCAAACTCGGCCCCGGTGGGGTGACCCGGGCTTTCAGGGACGCCGGCGAGTATGTGGCTGATTATTATCGAAATGAGGGATGAGGAGTTGTGTAAAACCCCTTGATCACTCCATATTTATCTCACCAAAGAAGGACAACTCCGCATCCATTCCGGGCCTGAAGACCGGGGGCTTCCCGAGCCCTCCGCGGGGTGGCGGCACCATGCTCTGCACGATCTCTTTCTGACAATCGTTATGACCGCACATCCCGGGGCGAGAAGGGGAGATGGCGCGGAACCACAGGATTACGAAAAAAGTATCGGACATTTGAGGGATGACCGGGCACTAAGTCTCCCTTCGTCTCCCTTCACTTCCGCATCACAAAGAAGACATACCCGTACTCCGCTGCGTGCGCCCGGTACACCGCGATCTCTTTTTTCGTCATCTCGACAAGTTCCATCGCCCCGGCGTCGCCGGCGTGCTCAGCCGCAAACTCCTCAAGCCTTGTCTCAAGGGGACGGTAGTAGTCATCCCACCAGGCCGCTTCAGGGAGCCTGAACGAACCGACGAGGTCAAGGCCGCAGTCGGCGATGACCGCCGTATATTCTGCTTCGGTCCTGATCGCGGGGTAGATCTCCGCCCAGAAGGCCTTCGCCTCGGCCGAGGGGGCGGCGGTGAACCAGGCCGACTCGGAGACAGCCATATATCCGCCGTCTTTGAGGAACTGCTTCCAGTACGAGAGGCCCTTCTCAAAGCCGATGATAAAGATCGATCCTTCGGCCCAGATGAGATCGAAGGAATGGTTCTCGAAGGGGAGGTCGTCCATCGAGGCGCATATCGTTTTGATCCGGTCGGCGACCCCGGCCGCCGCGGCCCGCTCCTCCAGGGCGTCGAGGACGGGACGGTGAACGTCGACCGCCGTGATCCTCGCGTCCGGGCAGAGTTGTGCCAGGGCGAGAGTCTGCATTCCCGACCCGCACCCGACATCGAGGATCTCAGGGTTCTCTGGGAGTTCGGGGATCAGGGCAAAGGCGCGGGCCGTGCTCTCGTCGTTGCCCGGCCCCTGCCTGGGAAGGGTCTCGAAGAGGCGACAGATAAGTGAAATGTCCATAGAGGGGGTGACACCCCCTCTTTCAAACTGTTTGTGGTCAGACCTGGCGGTCAAAGACGAACTGCTTCGAGCCGTCGGCCCCTTGGGCGGCGACGGCGACATTCACCGGCGTGCCGTTGTTGTGGACCGCCGTCCCCTGCCAGGTGGCCCGCGACCCCTCGAAGGCCAGAAGCCCGTCGACGGGTTCGACGGTCACGGCAAGACCATTCGCGGCAGCGACGGTAGCATTCGAGGCCTCGACGCCGTCGAGATAGACCGAGAAGTGAGGGTCGGTGAGGACGGAGGTGGCGGGCACTTCCTGAGCGGTGAGGACGATGGTGTCGGGCGCGGTGCGTTCGACCGAGATGACGCTCCTGCCGATCGCCGCGACGGTCGGCTCCGTGCCGGGCATCGCATGGGCGACGAGCGGCGGGAGGAACATAAAGACAAGGATGATGAGGACGGTCGAACCGAGGACCAACCGCGATGCCCGGGCATTCTCTTCGGGGGTGGTTGCCTTTTCCAGAGAGGAGAAGAAGATGAGGGCCCCGAGGACGGCAAGGACCACCATGGTCAGGGTCAGGAACATGAGGGAGAGAGCATGACTGAGAATTAAGGAGGCATGAAAGATGAGATCCCCGACCAGGTCGACGCTCCCGTGACTGAGGAGATCTGAGACCAGAGTCAGGATCACGAAGACGAAGCAGGCCATACACCCCGAAACACCGCCCGCAAAGGCAGCCTGCGCCCGGTTCTTCCCGGGGTACAGCGCGACCGCGACCATCCCGGCAAGGAAGAGGGTCAGGAAGCAGAGCACGAGGGTATGGGCGCAGCCGATGGTGAAAAAAATGCCATGTTCGAAACTGAGGAGATCATACCAGCACCAGTCATAGACATATGATCTCAGGAATACAATCATCCCGCCGCCGAGAATTCCGGCAAGGAGCGAGGCGGGGAGGAGACGCACAAGGTCTTGAAGAGTCTGTTCTGTGTTCATGATACCACTGGTTGAAAATCAAAAGGTCGGGGAGAGGATTCATCGGCACGGCCATGCTCTCGCTGCATCGCCCGGGTCCGGAGAGGCATGTCCGGCCTCAATGTGTCGCGGGATGAGAGGGAGAGTTCACGGCATGGACGAATGAGAATCAGAATCCTCTGATAGTTTGAAATTGAATTTATTCTCAGATATATTTTCTGATCGAATCGTATGGGTTCAATATGTCCTGTGGAGTCTGTGGTGTGGCGGGTGAACCTCGTGGATGTCGGTCATGGCAGTCAGGTCCGGTCAGGTCACCGAAAACACCCCATGAACCGGGCAATGTCCTTCACAAAGGCGATACATTGCCCTCCCCCCCGGGGATCCGGGAGCAGCGCCCGCGGCGCGATTGAGAGAGAGACGTCCCCACCCTGAAACGCTGCTCAGCAATTTTCATCCCATATGCTTGAGCCTGGGGTTCATGCAAAATTACCATGAAAATGATCCTGAATATCGGCCCTTGAGATTTTGATGGAGATTGAAAACACCTGCATCAGGCGAGACCCATACACAAAGAACAGAAACGTCTTCTGAACAATTGTCTCTCTGCCTTCCCCGCCCAATCGCAATCCCGGGGGTCCGGGGGCAGCGCCCCCGGCATGAGAAGGCATGATGATCAGACGTGCCGCCCTCATCGTCGAATCTTCACCGTCGTCTCGCGCCGGGGGGTTTCACCCCCCGGACCCCCCACGGACCGAAGATAGGTGGGGGCGGCCATGGAACACGATCCCCTCCGATTCTCCTCTCTTGAAAAAGCGCGATCAAGCGACGAAAAATTTTCATCCCATATGCTTGAGGCGTGTTCTCGCCTCATGCAAAATTCTACAGAGCCAGAGAACAAAAAAATCGGGTGTGGAGAATCCGATCCGGTTGCATCGGACGTCTGCGATCCGTTCCGGACATCCTCCGATTATATCGACCAGTCCATACTCTGGCGCTGGAGACCGACCATATGCTTATACAGTCCTCCCTGCTCGATCAACTCATCAGAACTGCCCTGCTGTGCCACATACCCGCCGTCCAGCACGACGATCTTGTCGGCATTCGCAACCGTCCGCATCCGGTGGGCGATGACCAGCACGGTCTTATCTTTGATCAACTGCGAGATGGCGGTCTGGATCTTCGTCTCGTTCTCGACATCCAGAGACGCCGTCGCCTCATCCAGCAGGACGACCGGTGCGTCCTTGAGCAACGCCCGTGCGATGGAGATCCGCTGGCGTTCACCGCCCGACAACGTCGAACCGTTCTCGCCGATGACCGTCCGGTACCCCTGCGGCAGGCGGGAGACGAAATCGTCGCACATCGCCGACTTCGCGGCCGCCATCACTTCTTCGTCGGTTGCGTCCCTTCTCCCGAGCCTGATATTTTCCATCACCGTATCCTGGAAGAGCACGACGTCCTGGAAGACGATGGCATAGTTTCTCAGCAGCGCTTCGGGATCGACCATGGAAACATCCACGCCCCCGAGCGTGATCGTGCCATGATCGATATCCCAGAAGCGGGCCGCGAGTTTTGTCGCCGTACTCTTCCCGCCGCCCGAGGGCCCGACCAGCGCCGTCACCTCGCCCTGCTTCGCGGTGAACGAGACATCTTTCAGGACCGTCTCGCCCTCGTTATAGGAGAACCCCACATGATCGAAGACGATATCGTAGCCCTTCGTCGAATACTCCTCGACGCCCTCCTGCACCGGGTGCTGCATGATCTCGTTCATCCGATCGATACGCACATCGACATGGATGATCTCGGCGATATTGGCAATGACCCCGGAGAGAGGATCATAGATCCTGGACGCCGCAATCAAAAAGATCAGGAAGGTCAGCAGATCGGTCTGGCCGTTGATCAACAGACTGCTCCCGACCAGGATCACGGTCGCCAGTCCCAACTTCAACACCATCTCCGCACTCTTGACGAACACCCCTGCGGTGAACTCTGAAGAGATCTGTGCCTTCTCGGACGCGTCCAGTTTCCGGTCCAGACCGTCCAGATAGGCCTCTTCCCGGTTGTAGGCCTTGATGTCCTGCACCGTCTCCAGGCACTCCTGGATCCCGTCCGCACAGGCACGCTTCGCGTGGTAATGCTTCTCGACCCCACTCTTGTGTACTCTCTTCGAACCGAGGATGATCACCAGGGCGACCGGTATCACCCACAGCAGGGCCACTCCCATCTTCCAGTCAAAGATCAACAGCCCGATCCCGACCAGGACCGTCGAGATGCTCGCACCGACCAACTGCGGGATCGCATGCGAGAACGCATGTTCCAGGTCGGCACAGTCGCCCATGACAGTGTTGGTCAGGTCGGAGAGGTCTTTCTTCCCGAAGTACGATAAGGGCAGGTGCCGCAGTTTCTCTGCCAGCGAGATCCGGCGCGTCGCACTCTCAGCGTAGGTGGAAACAAATACACTGGTATACTGGACCCAGTGACAGACGTACATAAATCCCAGGATGAGCACGCCCAGCACCGTGTAGAGCACAATGTCGGGCGGCTGACTCGCCGGCGCCCCGAAGATCGGTTTCAGAAGGGCGTCCAGCAGGAGCACCAGAAGACCCAGGGGCACCATCAGACTGATGTCGGCAAGGGCACAGTACAGACTCCCTTTGATGAGATCCTTTGCGCCCTGTTCGCTGAGCGCGAACCGGTTCTGTAGATATTTACGCATGACTTTCCTCCTTTCCCACTCTCCATTCTACGGAGTGCTGGTATTCCTGCCACATCTCTGCATACAACCCGTCTTGTGCAAGGAGTTCATCGTGAGTTCCCTGTTCTTTCACCTCGCCGTCCTTGACGACCATGATGCAGTCGACGTTGCGCACCGACGAGAGCCGGTGGGCGATCATCAGCACGGTCTTGTTTTCGGTCAGTTTTTCAAAGGCACGCTGGATCTGGTATTCGTTCTCGGGATCCGCAAATGCCGTCGCCTCGTCCAGGACGACGATGGGGGCGTCCTTGAGGATCGCACGGGCCAGGGCGATACGCTGCTGTTCGCCGCCGGAGAGGTACACCCCGTCTGTCCCGACGACCGTGTCCAGGCCCTCAGGGAATTTGTCGAGGATGTCGGTACACCGGGCCAGTTCTGCCGCCCGGAGCACTTCCTCGCGGCTGGCACCAGGTCTGGCAAACCGGATATTTTCCAGGATGCTTGCCTTGAACAGATGAGCGTTCTGGAACACAAACGCAATCTGGTCCATCAGAGAGTTCGACGCCATGTGCCGTACGTCCACGCCGCCCACTTCGACCGCACCCTCCTGAACGTCCCAGAACCGTGGGATGAGACTTGCAATGGTGGTTTTCCCTCCGCCGGACGGGCCGACCAGCGCATAGGTCTTCCCTTCGGGGATCACAAAACTGACATCGCTGACCGCCTTCCCCTCGCTCCCCGGATAGGTGAACGAGACGTTCTTAAAGGCAACAGAATGTTCTTTCGGCTGCTGCGGACGGGCGGGTTCGGGGAGAGGTTCGTCGTCCAGGAGTCCGGTGACACGGTTCACCGCTTCCATCGCGACAAAATACCCTTCTGCCAGACGCATGATCTTGTTCATCATCACCGCACAGACCGGAGTGAAGAGGATGTAGAAGATCAGGTTCAGGAGGAAGGCCTGGTAGTCGGGGGCGTGCGCGATGAGCAGCAACCCGACCGGGACCAGCAGGACAAAGGTTCCGTTGAGGGCGACGGTGTACTTCGTCATCGGCGAACGGCACCGGATCGAATAATCCAGCACCCACTCTTTGTAGTTCCGAATGGATTGATGGAAATTTTTGAACGAGTACACCGTCTGCTGGAAGACTTTGACCACCGGGACGCCGCGCACATATTCGACGGCCTCGGTGTTCATCTCTTCCAGGGCGTCCATATATTTCTGGATCGAACCCCGATCTCCTCCCATCATCTGCTTGAGATAGTAGACGCTCACGACAAGCGGGATGAGACTCACGAGCCCCAGTCTCCAGTCAAAGACAAAGAGCAGGGCCAGGATGGCGAACGGCATGACCACCGCACCGGCAAGGTCGGGCAGGAGGTGTGCCATGAAGGTGTGCGTGGTCCCGGCGTTGTCGTCGATGATCTTTCTCATGCGACCGCTGGTGTTCTGGTCGAAGAAGCCCAGAGGCAATGTAACGATTTTGTGCATCGCCTCTTTTCTCATGTTCTTCTCGACACGGAACGCCGCCAGGTGGGAGCACATCAGCGCGGCAAAGTAGAGCACAACACTGAGAACGGCAAACCCGACCGCCAGCCATCCGTACCAGGTGACGCCGGCGGCGGCGGAGAGGTCGGGCCATGCAGCAAAGACGTCCCTGACCACATACCAGATACAGATATAGGGAGCAAGGGAGAGCACGGCACTGATCGCAGACAGAATGCATGCCGTCACAATCAGGATGCGATGATTGCCTGCAAGTTCAAAGAGCCATGAAATCCCTCTTTTTTTATTTTCTTTCACGAAAATCTCCTCTTACATATTTTGATCGTCTATTCTTGATCGGTCCTGCTGCCCGGACAGTTCTGTCCGTGCTGCGAGGCCTCGTCCTGACAGGACAGAGGGGACCGGAACCGGCCGGGGTGTGCCGGGATGACGTGCCCTCCGGCAGGTTCGCATTCATTTGGAGATAAATCAGTCGGACGCATATCTTATCAGAAAATATGCGATTCGGCCGCAATTAACCAGAGCCGAACTCTCTTCGGAAATGGAGATTTTTCCTGAAAGTTTTGGGTAAAAATGCAAGCCGAAAGATGGGAGGGCCATGCCCTCATGGCAACACGAAAAAACGCGAGGAAGGAAAAATGAGAGGACGTTTCACCTCACGTCGTGAACAGATGAGCATGTACGATGAAGTCATCAATCCTGGACTTTGTAGGCGGCACGGTTGATCGATCACCGTCCCGATCCCTCGCGTCGATCCATCGCACGCCTTCCCTCATGATTCGCGCGGGGGGTTGCGACCCCCGGACCCCCCACCCCGGGATTGGGTCGGGAAGGCAACGCCGGAGATCCTGACCGCTCCCCGTCTGGCAAAACCGCGGACATGAACACCACTCACTCTCTCTCCGTGGGGGTTCGGAGGTGCAACCCCCCGGCGCGAGACGGCGGGGAAGATTCTGCAATTGGGGGCGGCACATCCGATCATCATGCCTTCCCTCCATTGAACGTCTGGATCATATTTCCATGAAAACCCCATTGAAATCCGGAAAAGAATTCAATGTGTCTGTTCTCATCGGTTCAACATGAGGCGCAAGCCTCATGCCGTTTCATGGTAACACCCCTGACAATTGCATCATGAATGCTCTCCACCACGCCCTTCCAGATATCTCCGATATTTTTCCCGGCACTCCTCAAGATGGGGTATGAGAGGATAGTTCATGGAAGAACTCTCAATCCAGAGCGGGGATGTACCGACCAGAGCGATGTACGTCTCGACCATCGCAAATAGTTCTTCAATCCAATCTTCGAGCCTGAACCGGATGTCCCGTGCATCGGTACCCGGCAGATACCAGTTATCGAGTGAGAACAGGATCGTACCATCTTCACCGGGGGTGAGGGTTATGGTTCGCTGACCAGGGGTGGTCAGATCGATTGGAAACGCCTTCCATTCAAGGCATTCTGCTACTGCAAAGAGGGGACCCTCTACAAATATTGTCGCCCAGAAGAGTTCTTCATAGAAAATGTCATCGAATAACACCTCCCCGTCAACCGAGAGGGAAAACCTGGACAGAGCATTTTCCGGAGTTTTACCTTCGGTGAGGGTGACACCGAACGAGAGATGTGACACCTCGCCGTCCGGTGTCGGGGGGAGTACCGGCCGGTATGCACGCCAGGCGCGATCTACGAGAGCATCGTAGTCCAGGATCTGCCCGTCGCCAGGCAGGATCCCCTGACCGGAACAGCGCACCATCACTTCGTTCCGACGATCGGCCAGTACCCGGGGGTATGGAGTCCTGCTCACATGCGGGTGGATCTCAAGCACCTGCCAGAGATACCGGTCCACAGCATCGACGACGACCTCCACATAGTCCCTCACCGGCATCGCCGTCTCCTGCATGACAACGGCGTCTGATTCCTGTACCGAGATCTGCACCAGACCGCGGCCACAGGGTTTCAAGACCAGATGGGGGCAGGACAGAGAACCGGACCAGATGGTGACAGTCTTTCCATCGAGCAGTTCGAGGCCGGATTGAACGAACCTCCCCAGCAGAGAGAATAGGGAGGTTTCGATGAAATGATCCCCGGAGGTATCGGTTTCTCCCCCAAATACAGGGACATCATCTATTTTCAGGGAAAAAGAACCTCGTTGCCTTAACCATGCGTCCCAGGGTATGCTCTCAATATCTGACGTATCAACCAGGTAATTTTTCGGAGAGAGGTTTTCTTCATCGATGAAAAATTCGAGAGCGAAAGGCGCTCCGTTTCCTTTTTCTAATAGATCTCCGATATCAACATCCGACTGGATGGCGTCCGATCGCGGATCTGTCAATTCATGGATACTCACCAGATCTCCACGACCGATTTGAAGATGGAGATGGTCGCCTTCATGGAAATGATCCTGATCTTTCTCAGGCAGGTCAATCATGATCGCGTCGGGGCCAGAATTCACGATACCATGACTTCCCTCATAAATGCCATTCTGCATGGTCCCGATGTGAACAAGTGTACCCCATACTTCGAACGAAGACGAGCCCCGGGTATCGGTCAGGATTCGTGGAACAACTTCCGGGATCTTCTCGATACCCATATCAATACTGCTTTCTATCTCGACCGCCACCCATTTCCAGAGCATCGAGAGAGGGCACTTCACAAACCAGGAAATGAGTTCAAGCCTGGTACCGTCCAGCATCTCAACCGTAACCAATTCGTCATAGGACTCCCCCTCATAGAGACTGTTGGGCTCGATCTCCAGAACCCTCACCCTGAGCAGGGTCGAGATCATTGGTCCGCACCTCCCTCAGCGATCACGGGGAGACGAGCGTCCTGCATCCTGAGGACGCCTCCGGGCACATATTGGGTGATATCGATGTCACGGTAGTCGCCGTTCTCATAATGGTGTGTGCTGTGAGAGAATGATATATACGAATAGAGCGCAGTGACGTCCTGACTTTCCCACATGCAGTTTTCAGGCATTTCTGTCTCTTTCACAGCCCACACAAGTGCCCGGCGGACCTCGTCACCGGACCGCACGACACAATCCCGGTGGTTTCCATGGCTTCCGGGTTTTTTATTGACATTTTTTTTCGAACTCATCGGTACATTTCCTCCTGAAGGTGTTGTTCATACAGAAGGACGGGGTAACCCCATCCCGGATCTGCTCCTTTTCATGCTCAACTCGGTTGTCTCACGTGGTGAAGACGCGGGACGTGTCTCGCTTTCAAGAGAAGGCACCAGATTCCCTTATCAACCTTCCAGGATCATTTCTCCAGGTGACGCCACCAGAACTGTTCGGGATAATAGTCGGCGGCGGTGTCGGCATAGATGCCGACACTGAAGTCACGATGCCTGTCATCAGCGTCAGAATACACGTCACGGTGCAGTTCATCGAAAGCGTCTACCTGAATCTTCATCTCTGTAAGGTCGTGGTCCTTCGCCATCTCCATCATCAGGATCTCAAGGGCATCGCGCTCGTTGAGGGTCTGTTCAATCTCTGTCCGGTAGGGTTCAAGGACGGTCACCAACGCCACCACAAGCCAGTAGTTCTCTACGAAAAACTGCAACTCGGTAAAGGCCTGCTCCCTGAACGGTGCGCCGCCACGCGCTTCAAGGTCGGCAAACCGCCGGTTCAACTGCTCATACTCGACCCTGGCAGAAGAGAGATCGGTTCCTTTTGTCTCATAATAATCCAGAAGAAAACCCAGGAAATATTTGCAGCAGTACGGTGCCCTGGCGGTGTAGCGCCCCTTTACCTCAAGGGTGTCCGTGTGGGTTTCGGTCTCGCCGATCACCACGGCATAGCGATCCAGCGCCTGCCGCACCAGACCAGAGAGGGTATCGGTGGTATGCTCGCTCATTCTCATCAGTGGGATGAGACAGGCATCAATGAAGGACATATCCGACTTCTCCCTCATCATTTCACTCACTTCCTCCAGCGAGATGAGACCGTCCCGCTCGTCGACATAGGGCAGGTAGACACCTGAGACCCCGGTTGCTTCGGGCCGGAAGTACGACTGGATCTCTCCTTTCTCGTTCCCGGCCGCAAGGGTGTTGCTCGCACGGTCGTAGACTATCAGGTTATGAAGGTCGGCCTGATAGTAGACCTCCACTCCATCACGCAGGGACGCAAGGTGGCAGGCCTGCTCGAAATACTCCTGCATCATCCACTTGTTTCCCACCGTGATCAGATCGAGGGGAGCGAGATTGCGGGCCTGCCTGCAGTATTCATGCACCCCTTCCCGGTCGCTGAACTCCCCGGAAAAACCGAAGTCAGGCCCATGACGGGCAAAGTGGAGAGACGAGATGTCGGGGGGGATACGCTGTGCGAGGATAAGGGAAGGGTGCGCCCACCAGAACGGATCTGGGGGTAGATAAAAATACCATGAATCAAGACGGCGGATCTCCTCTTCGGCAAGGTTCCCGATACCCAACTGATATTTGAAGCGCAGAACGCGGTCGAGGGCAGCGATCCTGATATCGATCTCATGGAGGTCGTGGTCACGCCTGAGTTCGGCCCGAAGGATTTCTATCGAGTTCCGGCGATCAAGACTGTCATCAACTCTGTCCGGGAAGACAGGATGTAAAAAGGAACGGACATCCCGCCAATAATTGTCGATCCGATATTGGAACTCCTCCATGAGTTTTTTACGGAGTGGTTTGCCAAGATGCTTCTCGGTCGCCTCCCACTTCGTATTCAGAAGTGTGTACTGATCTTTGTACTCCGACACATCGACGCCTGCTCCCTCAAGATAGGAGAGGAGGTACCGGGCCTCGCTTCTTCGCCGATAGGGATAAGATGCACGAAACTTCCCGTCGACTTCAATTTTGTCAAAAAAAGCATTGGTGCTCTCAATACTTCCGTGAAAATATTCTAAATGCCACTCCAACCTCTGAATTAATTCCTCTGACATTTTCTATCTCCCGATCATTTCCTGGGGTGACGCCACCAGAACTGTTCGGGATAGTAGTCTGCGGCGGTGGCGGCATAGATGCCAGCATCTCTGAATTCGTATTCAAAATAATATATGTCCCGGTGCAATTCTTCGAGAGCGTCCACCTGGATCTTCAACTCTGTGAGGTCGTGGTCCTTCGCCATCTCTATCATCAGGATCTCAAGGGCGTCGCGCTCGTTGAGGTCGTGCTCGGCTTCGGTCAGGTAGGGTTCGAGACTGGCCACCGACGCCGCCACCCGCCAGTAGTTCTCCACGAAGAACTGCAACTCGGCATAGACCTGCTCCCTGAACAGTGTGCCGCCGCGTGCTTCGAAGGCGGCAAGCCGCCGGTTCAACTGCTCATACTCAGTTCTGGCAGAAGAGAGATCGGTTTCTTTTGTCTCATAATGATCCAGGAGATAACCCAGGAGATATTTGGAGCAGTACGGCGCCCTGGCGGTGTAGCACCCCTTCACTTCAAGGGCGTTCATGTGGGTCTCGGTCTCGCCGATCACCGTGGCATAGCGATCCAGGGCCTGCCGAACAAGTTCTACGGGGGTCTCGGAGGTGGCGGCCCGTTCAGCCTTCCCCTTCAACGGGATAAGCAGGCCGCGTGCATCCCGTTCGTCGACGTACGGGCGGTAGACGCCTGAGACCCCGGTCGCTTCAGGCCTGAAGTACGACTGGATCTCTCCCTTCTCGTTCCCGGCCGCGAGGGTGTTGCTCTCGCGGTCATAGACCACCAGGTTATCGACATCGGCCTGATAGTAGACCTCCACTCCCTCACGTAAGGACGCAAGGCGACAGGCCTGCTCGAAATACTTCTGTACGCCCTCATGGTCGCTTAATCGCCCAGAAAGGCCGAAGTCGGGGCCGTGACGGGCGAAGTGGAGAGATGAAGTGTCAATGGGACCGCGCTGCGCAAGGATGAGAGACGGGTGTGCCCACCAGAATGGATTTGGGGGAAGATAGAGGTCACGGGATTCGAGACGGTGGATCTCCTCATCAGTAAGATTCTTGATATCTCGTTCATATTTGAAGCGCAGAACCTGGTCGAGAGCGGCGACCTTGAGGTCGATCTCATGAAGGTCGTGATCGCGGCGGAGTTCGGTCCGAAGGGTCTCTATTGCAGTACGATGATCGAGATCATTGTCAACTTCGTCTAGAAAGTCGGGATCTAAAAAGTGACTGGCAATTCGCCCGTACTTTTCGACCTCGAACTGTAAGTCCACCATGAGTTTATCACGGAGTGATTTGCCAAGAAGATCTTCTGTTTCTTTCAACTTTCTACAGAGGAACGAATACTTCTTCCTGTATTCGGAAACCTCAATTCCATTGGATTCAAGATAGGATAAGAGATATTTTAATTCATATTTTGAATTATAAGGGGAATGAGCGGAATATCTTCCAAGAACCTCCAGTCGATCAAAAAAAGTTTGAGTTTCCTCTATATACTTCTCGAAATATTTCATATTTCTTTCGAGCCGATTTACGTATCTATCCAGCATTTGTTCATCCCGATCAAATTCAATTCAACGAAACCCGGACCTTGAGGTACTCGATCTGTAAATCAGACGCAGAACCATCGGCCCTATGGACAACGACTCTCACCGGCGTACTGTTGTCCTCGAACACGGCTCCCTTCCAGGTGGCCTGCGATCCCTCGAAAGGCTGCAGTCCGTCGGCAGGCTCAACGGTCACGGCAAGGCCGCTCGCAGCAGCGGCGGAGGCATTCGAGACGTCGATGCCGTCGATATAGACCGAGTAGGGAGGGGTCGCAAGAGCGCAGGCGGGGAGTACTTCATGGGCGGCGAGGACGATGGTGTCCGGAGCGGTGCGTTCGAGTGAGATGAAGGTCCACACCGGATACGCCTCGATCATGCCGGCACTGAACATCAAGTGGGTAACGAGCGGCGGGAGGAACAGAAGGACGAGAATGATGAGGATGGTCGAGCCGATGACCAGCCGCAATGCCCGGGCATTCTCTTCGGGGGTGGCCGCCTTCTCCCGCGAGGAGAAGAGGAGGAGGGCCCCGAGGGTGGCAAAGGCCGCCACTATCAGGGCCGGGAAGAGGGTAGAGGCGAAATTGACGAGGATGTAGGAGATGCTGTCGATGAGGAACCCAACATGGTCGGTGACCCAGTCCCTGAGGAGATCTGAGACCAGAGTATGAACCATAATGACAAAGAAGGCCATACATCCGGAAACACCGCCCGCAAAGACAGCCTGCGCCTGGCCCCCCACCTCACCCTGTTGCAGCGCGACCGCGAGCATCCCGGTAAGGAAGAGGGTCAGGAAGCAGAGCACGAGGGTATGGGCGTAGCCGATGGTGAAAAAAATACCGTGGCAGAGACCTAAGAGATCATACCAGCACCAATAATAGGCATAAGATTTCAGGAATACGATCAGTCCGCCGCCGAGAAGCCCGGCAAGGAGCGAGGCGGGGAGGAGTCTTTTGAGGTCTTGGAGTGTCTGTCCTTTTTTCATGATAAAACCAGGTGAAAATTCAGGTTCCGGCTCTCTCCGCCGCCGCCCACCCCACGGAGACGAGCGTCCTGCATCCAGAGGACGCCTCCGGGCACATACAGGGTGATGTCGATGGGGCCACGCCGGGCGAGGATGAGAGATGGGTGCCACCACCAGAACGGATCGGGTGGGAGATGGATGTCACGGTATTCAAGATAGAGGATCTCCTCATCGGAGAGGGTATCGAGTCCTCGCTCATATTTGAAGTGCATGACACGGTCCGATCAAATTCAATTCAACGAAGCCAGGACGCTACGGTTCAGAACCATTAACTCAATCTCAGAACCATCGGTCCCGTGGGCGATGACGGTGACGCTCGTCGGCGTACTGTTGTCCTCAAACACAGGCCCTTTCCAGGTGGCCTGCGACCCCTCGAAGGCCTGCAGTCCGTCGGCTGGCTCGACGGCCACGGCAAGACCGCTCGCGGCAGCGGCGGAGGCATTCGAGACATCGATGCCGTCGAGGCCGTCGATATAGACCGAGAAGTGGGTGTCGGCGAGAGTGAAGGCGGGAGGCACCTTGTGGGCGGTGAGGACGATGGTGTCCGGGGCGGTGTGTTCGAGTGAGATGAAGGTCCCCATCAACGCCGCTGAGGAATGAACCCTGATCATGCCGGCACCAATCATCAGGCGGGCGACGAGCGGCGGGATGATCATACAGACGAGGATGATGAGAACGGTCGAGCCGAGGACCAGCCGTGATGCCCGGGCATTCTCTTCAGGGGTGGCCGCCTTTTCCAGGGAGGAAAAGAGGATGAGGGCGCCGAGGACGGCAAGGGCCGCCATTATCAGGGCCGCGAAGAGGGTAGAGGCGAAATTGACGAGGATGTAGGAGATGCTGTCGATGAGGTACCCGACCGGATCGGTGCCCCCGTTGCCCACGTACCAGAGGAGATTTGAGACCCGAGTATAAACCCTAATGACAAAGAAGGCCATAAATCCGGAAACACCGCCCGCAAAGGCAGCCTGCGCCTGGCTCCCTACCTCACCCCGTTGCAGCGCGACCGCGAGCATCCCGGTAAAGAAGAGGGCCAGGATGCAAAGCACGAAGACCTGGAGGGTGCTGCTGATGTCGAAAATGCTGTGGTTGAGACAGATGATGCCATGCCAGCACCACATATCGGCATACGATCCCAGGAATACAAACAATCCGCCGCCGAGAAGCCCGGCAAGGAGGGCGGCGGGGAGGAGGCGTTTGAGGTTCTGGAGTGTCTGTTCTTTTTTCATGATATCACCAGTTGAAGATTCAGGTCCTGATCCGCTCCACCGCCGCCCATGCCACGAAGAGCACCGCCGCTCCCGCCGCGGCGATGACGACACCCCGGAGAGTCGAGACGAGGAGGGCAAGCGGAGGGGGAAGAGAGAGGTCGAGCGGATCAGTCCAGAGGACGAGCACCACGAGGTACGGGAAGAGGAGGGTGCCCGAGACTGCGACGGCGGGGATGGGCCGTCTCAACGGGAGGCGACGTGTGAGGAGGAGGAACGGCACGACCGCCGCCAGGCAGAGGAGGCTGAGGCCGGACAGAAATGTCATGAGGCTCAGCAGGGCGTCGAGGAGGGGAGGGGCGTCGAAGTACGACCATCCGGGAAGAAAATTGGGCAGGTCCATACGCCTCGACGCCCCCATCAGGGAGGCGGGGACGAGATAGAGGAGGGCGAGGCCGGCGGCGAGGATCAAAAGACGCCGCGGCCCGACCTGCACCTCAGTCCTCACGCCCTCGTAGAGGAGGGCGGCGGCGCACCCGAAGAGGAGCGGGGTGAGGAGGAGGACGCCGGCGTACCGGACCATAGCGAGGGCACCTATGTCCGGCATCCGGAACGTCGGTTCGGGATCCTCCCCCGGCGGCCTGACCGCTGACGGCGAGAAGCGTTCTGCGATCAGCGCCTTCAGCGAACCCTCCGGGTCGGGGCCGACGACGTCCCCGCAGGTTCCGTAGTAGACGATGAAGAAATCGTCTCCATTGTCGAACGGCCTCACGTAGGTGAGGACGTACCCCGTCGCCGTCTCGTTCGTGAAGCGCAATGCCGGGCACACCTGCTCTGCCGCAGCGGCAGGGAGATGGTCGCCGAGGTCGAGCATCACAGGAGATATCTCGCCACGGTCGGCCAGCAAACCGAGGAACATCTTCTTCTCGTCCCTGAAGGCCTCTTCGTCGGTGTACCACCACTGGCCGATGACGTACTCTTCGCCGGTCTGCTCCCGCGTGTACACCGCATGAAGGGGAGTCGCCGATTGAGAGGAGAAAGAAAGAAGGGGGCCGTATCCGAAATCACTCAGGTTCGTATGAAAGTCGCCCTCAATGGTGTGGACAGTGGAGGGCGGGTATCCCGGCGTGCCCGAACCGTCGGGAATGAACCAGGCCTGCTTCATAAAGGGATCTGGCTGGTCGGAGCCGCAGAGAAAGAGGCCGGGTTCGAGAAAGCCCGGAACAAACCAGATGAAAACGACACAGATGAGATACAGTCCTATGAGCGCCGCTGGCCGCGGCATCTGCTCCTCGGATGAAGCCTCTGTATGTCGAGTGATTTTTTTCAATGATATACCCCGTTCGGGCGCCCGGTATCGATCCATGGGATGATACCGCGTGGATGGGGGAGGGCACCCCTTACAGGTACCAATAGTGGAAAATTGATTATATAAACAAATCGATATTGATTTTGTAATTATTCGGGCCCTTGAAAGATATGATCCGATTTTTCTCCTCCGATGCCCGGCATCGAGCGTACGCTCCCGATGATCCACAGGCAAAAAAGATGAACGCCCTCACAACCCCAGCACCTCGAGGAGGTACAGCACCGCGAGCATCAGGACGACGAAGACCGCGACCACCACCCACTCGTTGACCCTGAGCACTTCCGGGATCGTCCTGATATCGAACTCGCCGCGGGCCAGAATCCCGCCGACGAGCCGCGGGTACAGCCTGGCAAAAACCCCGGCGCCGATGACCATCCCGACGACCCCGCCGACCAGGGCGTCGAGCCACCCCTGCCCGACCGCCCCGGCGACGGTGCCCGGACAGTAGCCGAGGATTGCAAACCCGGCGCCGAAGATGAGCCCACCGATCACCACCGAGCCCAGGGTCACGTTCTTGCAGTGGATCATAGCCATCTCCTTTCCCTTGAGGAAGTAAAAGCCGATCATCCCGACGATCACCGCCGAGAGCATCAGTTTCACCACCGTGAAGTCCTGGAGAAGAAGTTGGCCGACGATGACGTCGTAGGTGGTCACCCCTCCCTTCTGGATGAAGAAGCCAAACCCGATCCCGAGCAGGAGCCCGATGAGCAGTTGGGCCCGTGCATTCTTGTGAAGTGCCGTCAGCATTCTCTTCACCCCCTCAGAACGGAAACCCATAGATCGCCATCGCCGTCACGATCCCGCCGATGAAGAAGAAGGCCGCCGCGATGATGCTGTTGACCGAAAGTTGGAGCGTCCCGCTGATCCCATGCCCGCTCGTGCACCCCCCGGCCCAACGTGCGCCGAAACCCAGGAGAAATCCGCCGGCCAGGGCGACCAGGACGCGGACGACCGGGTCGTAGCCGAAGGTTTCGCCCCAGAGCGACGGCACCCAGGCAAGGGCGAAGACGCCCGAGAGCATGGCCGAGATAAACGCCCCGATGACGATCCCGACGACGATCATCCACGAGCCGTCGACCTTCGGGACATATTTCCGGTAGTAAGGATGTTCTTTCACTCCCTTTCCCCGCACCGCGACCTCGACCATCCCGCTTGTCTTGACAAACGCCGTCGAGCACCCGAGCGGCCGGTCGGCAAGAAGAAACGAGAGCACCGCCATCACGCCGACCCCGACCCCCGCGAGATACGGGGACCAGAGCGGCGCCGTAAGATATGCAAAGACCATATCAGACTCCCCCCGTGTGCATGGCACACGCACCCCCGTCGGCACCGCGCTATAAGAATGTGCGCCGCGGCCGCCGACTATTTGTGCCCTCCCTCACAATGATCTATCCGATGCCCCCAAGCAACCTCAGCCCCTCCCTTGTCGCCCGATATTTTCATCACCAGTGCCCCAGGTTTCTCAGGTATGCCGCCACGCCGCCGCAGGCCCGCGCCGGACTCGGCATCCCTGAACCAATGGAAGAGCAGAGCGTGGTCACCGACCTGCTCAGGAAGAAGGGGTTTGCGTGGGAGGAGGAGGCCGTCGGCGGGCAGATCCCGGGGAAGGTGCTGGTCGCGCCCGGGGCCGGCCCTCTCCATGAACGGCGGTTCGGGGTGCAGGAGAGCCTCCGCCTCCTCGCCGACGCTCCTGCGGGCACCGGCATCTACCAGTCCACTCTCGTCGCCCCGCCGGGATTTTACCGGCGGTTCAGCCTCGACCCGACGGTCTGTTCCTTTCACGAGAGTCACCCCGACCTCATCTGGTCCATCGGCGACGAACGCCTCAGGGTGATCGACCTCAAGGCGACCGACCAGGTCAAGACCAGTCACCGCGTCCAGGTCGCCCTGTACGCCCTCATCATCGATGCGATCCTTGAGGAGCAGGGCATCGAGCGGAGCGTCGACCGCACCTGCGCCGGAGTCTGGCTCCAGGACGCCGAGGCTCCGGAGACGGTGGAGATCACCCCTGACCTGCGGGTGCTGGAGACGTTCCTCTCCCATGACCTCGGGGCGATCATGGGCGCCCCTCCCCATGACCTCCCCTGGCACCTCAGGCCGAACTGCGAGGCGTGCCCCTTCTTCGCCTCGTGTCAGCGAGAGGCAGACGAGAAAAACTCGGTCTCCCTCATGCCAGGACTCACCCCCGGCGCCAGGCGCTACCTCCACGACCTCGGGGTCGACGGCCTCGAAGACCTCGAGAAATTCCTCACAGAACCGGACGCGGACGACACCCTGGAGCGGTGCGGATCGCTGCGGGGGAAGGGCGAGCGGCTCAAACGGCAGGTCAGCGCCCTCACGAGCGGGACGGTCGTCCCGCTCGGCGGGGCCTCGCCCTCCCTGCCAATCAACGAGAGCATCGGAGTCATCGTCACCCTCCAGAAAGAACCGGTCGGGGGCCGCCTCTATGCCGCCGGGTTCAGGCGGTTCAAGGGCAAGGACGTCTACCCATCGCCCTCACAGGTCTGGGTGCAGGTCGCCAGGACCCCTGAGGAGTGCGGGGAGGTCGGCAAAGAATTTGTCAGGGCGCTCCACCATGAACTCAAGACCCTCGCGGAATACAACGAAGGCCGTTCGTTCAGGGAACAGCGCTCGCTCCAGACCTACGTCCTCGACGAAGGCGAGCGTCTTCTCCTCCTCGACCTGCTCAGGGAATGCGCCGAAGACCCGGAGACCGCAACCGAAGCCCTCCCCCTTCTTCAGTATTACGCCGGCGTGAACGGCGACCGGACCAGGTACCCGGTGGTGGTCCTCTCGCGGCTCCTCAACGAGTCGGTCGCCCTGCCGGTGCCGGTCGCGGCTCGCCTCCCAGACGTCCTCGCCGCCCTCCTCGGCGCCGACCACCCGGCCTCGTTCAGCCCCTCAGACCTCTTCTGGCCGGCACTCAGTAACCGCATGAAGAGCGACGCCGTCGCGATGGCATGGTACGGCGGCCGCGCCGAGGCGCTGGAGTGGACAAGAGACGAGGTCGCCCGCCGTCTCCGCACCTCCGGCGACCTCCTCTGCGCCATCAGAGATCGTTCCCACCCCCACCGGTGGGCCGAGAAGTTTGCCTTCCCGCCGGTTCACCGGTACGCCCACCCTGAACTCGCCGCCCTTGCCGGGACTGTCAGGGAAGAGGCGGCGACAGCGGCGGCAGAGGTGCGACAGGCGAGGTGTCTCCCAGAGGCCGAGGCAGAATGGAACGGAACCCAGATCAGGCTGCGGTGTATCGACAGCGAGAACTGGGAGGTGCTCTCCCGTCTCGACAGGGCCACGCTCCCCACCATCGGCGGCCTCCCCGGTTACCTCCTCGTCCCCGACACCGCCGAGGGGATGCGGGCTGCCCGGGCCTTCGACGACGCCCCCTATGTCGCCACCACCAGACCGCCGCAGGGCGAGGTCAGGTTTGCCGGAGTGAAAGAGGTCGAGGAAAACCGCAGCGGCCAGGTCTCGCGCCTCACCCTCGCGATCAGGTACGCCGCCGACCAGGACCAGTTCGGGGACGGCGACCACGCCCTCCTCTTTCCGCGGGCAACCGACTTCACCTCAACCAAGATCCTCGACCAGATCGAGGAGTCAGATGCCCTGAGAGAGAGCGACCTCCTCACCCTCCTCACCGACCCGCGAGCCTTCGCCATGCCGATGCCCTTCCTCTGCCACCCCGACCCGGAGGCGCTCGCCGGATTCACCGAAAGTCAGAGGCGGGCCCTCTCCCGGATCCTCGAAAACCGGTTGACCCTTGTCTGGGGCCCGCCGGGCACCGGAAAGACTCACTTCCTTGCCCATACGATCCGGACGATCGCAAAGGCCGGGCAGGGCCGGATCAGGATCGCGGTGAGCGCCCTCACCCACGCCGCCATCGAAAACCTCCTCTTTGAACTCCAGAACCTGACGAGCGGGGACTTCGGCCTCGACCTCTCGGTCTGCAAACTCGAACGGGCAACCAGCCCGAAGGGGCACGCGCTCACCGTCCTCGGCCACGACGTCATCAAGGCCATGACCCGCGTGCCTGACCGTTTTGTCCTCGGCGGGACGGCCCAGGCCTTTCACAAGTACCGGACCCACCTCCCGACCTTTGACCTCCTCATCATCGATGAGGCCTCGCAGATGCAGTTCGGCGAACTTGCCCTCCTCCTCCCCCTCCTGGACACGGGGGGCAGACTGGTCCTGGCAGGCGACGACCTCCAGCTCCCGCCGGTCGTGATGAGCGGCACCGACGAGGACGAGGAGGAGAACGAGCTGCAGGACTCGGTCTTCGCCTGGATGAGACGCCGGGACACCGGGTGCGACACGTCCTGCACGGTCCAGCTCCTGGAAAACTGGCGGATGAACGCGACGCTCTCCCGCTTTTCTGCAGAGAGTTTGTATGGCAGCGGCTACCGCCCGGCAAACGAGGACGTCGCCTGCCAGCAGATCAGGCTCCTGGAAGGGGACCACCGCGACCCCTTCGTCGAGTACGTCCTCGACCCCGCCTGCCCGCTCACCGTCGTCGTCCTGGAGGGGGTGCGGGCCGCCGTCGAGAACCGGGAGGAGGCCGGGCTGGTGGCCGACCTCGCCTGCGCCCTGAGGGAGAGACTCTGTCAGCCCGAACAGGAGACACCCTACCCGGCCTCGATGAGCGGCGACAGCGCCTTCTGGCGCGAGGGGCTTTTCATCGTCAGCCCGCACCACGCCCAGATCGCGGCGATCAAACATGCCCTCTCCGAGCGCAGGCCCTGGAAATCAGACCCCTTCGTCGATACCGTCGACAAGATGCAGGGCCAACAGTGCGAGGCGGTCATCGTCTCCTATGGCGTCAGCGATTCTGAAACCGCCCTGAGAGAGGCAGAGTTCATCTACAGTCTCAATCGGCTCAACGTCTCGGTGACGCGGGCACGGGCCAAGTGCATCGTCTTCCTGCCCCGCCCGCTCCTCGAACCTTCCTTCGAACTGCTCAGGCATGAGAAGGCAGCGAGAGGGCTCGAATATATGCTTACTCTCCTCTCCTTCTGTGAAAATGGAGAAAAGCAAAAATTCTCTCTTGAAGGAGTCGGAGATGTGACCGTCTTCAGGACTACGTAATAATTTAGAACTTTTGAAGAAAATAAAGACAGAAAAACCGATCGAAATAAAAGAATATCGAATATTAAAAATGTACAGAATATAAATCTTTATAATGAATCATGTGAAATTCTCATAGCAGGGTGAGATCATTCGGTGCATCGCATTTGCCCACCATAAAGGAGGGACCGGCAAGACGACCTCGTGCCTCAATATCGCGGGGTTTCTCCAGAAGGCAGGGAAGAGAGTCCTGGTCGTGGACAGCGACCCCCAGGCAAATGCAACCTCAGGTCTCGGCATCAGTCCGGGATCCTATCAAAAGAGCATCTACGACCTTTTCATGAGCAGAGTCGAAGGTTACCCCGAGGTAAAACTGCAGGAGACAGTGGTCAAGACCGATTCCGGGATCGACCTCCTCCCTTCCTCCCTCGATCTTGTAGGGGCCGAACCCTACCTCTACTCGGTCGAAGACCGCGCGACCATCCTCAGAGACGCCCTCGCCGGAGGGGCCGCGGACTATGATCTGGTTCTCATCGACACCCCGCCGAGCATGGGCCAGCTCGTCATCAACGGCATGGTCGCGGCAGACCATGTCATCGTCAACCTGGACTCCGGGTTCTTCGCCCTCGGCGGCGTCGCGACGATGAAGGCAATCTTTGGGGACATCGAGGAACATGTGGGCGTGAGCATCAGGCCCGAGATGGCCCTCATCATGTCGAGGGGAGGCTCGCAGGAGAGGCCCGGAGGATTCTTCTCCCGGATGAGACGCCGGTTCACACAGAACCATGAAAACGAGGATAGAAAAGATCCGGTCGAGGCCGAGGCGTCCAGAACATTTCTCAGAGTGGAGAAGATCCCCTTCTCCCCTGAAATCCCTGAGGCCCAGGAGCACGGGCTCCCGATCTCCCATTATGCGCCGGACTGTCCTGCCGGTGCGGCGTACCGGGAGATTGCGGTCTTTGTAGGTGAGTGGAACTGATCAGATAAGAGGTGGAGATGATGATTTCTGAAAAACCTGGGAGACAGGCACTTTTTGCCGCGCCGGCGGCATTGAACGGGAGCGGAGAGGAAAAAGAGGCCCTGATGGAGAGGGTCAGCGAACTTGCAACGGCACTGTGTCGGGCACTGGAAGGAGATTTCTCGGTGCAGGTCGATGCAGAGGAGACCCCCGAAGATCTCAGGAGTCTTACAGATGCAGTCGCAGGCGTCATCTCCAGGATGCAGGAGGTACCCGAGCATGGGGTCACCGATCTCACCGACACCCTCCGGCAGGCCCTGGCCGGCGAGTCCCCCGCACCGGTCGGGACAGAGATGCTCCCGGACAATCTGAAAGAACTTGCCGATATGGTCAACTGCACCCTCACCAGGATGCAGGAGGACCGGGAGGCCATCGCAGGGCTGAATAAAGAAACAGCCCGGATGCAGGAGGGACAGGCGACCGTTGCAGAGTTGAGAGAAGAGATCGCCAGGATGCAGGAAGAACAGGCAACGGTTGCGGATTTGAATGAGGAAATTGTCAGAACACAGGAGGAACAGGCAGCGGTTGCTGAACTGAAAGAGGAAGCAGCCAGGTCGAACGCATCGGTCCGGAAACTGGCCGACGCACTCAGGCACACCCTCAGCGGGGACGCGTCCCTCCGTCTGGACAGTTCCTCCTACCCGGGCGAATTCAGGGCTCTTGCCGACGCGATCCAGGAGATTTTCTCTCAAATGCAGGAGAAGCAGAAGGCCGACCTCTGGCTGAAGACGGTCTTCCTGGAGAACCCGATGCCGATGGCACTCATCAACCGCGACCTGCGGGTGCTCGCCCTCAACGACGCTTACTGTGAGTTGATGGAGGAGTCCAGGGAACGCCTCACCTCAGGCTCGAAGAGCCGCGTCGGGATCAAGCATCTTGCCGGGGACAGAAACAACCATGTCTTCTCACGGGGCAAAAAGACCAGGTCGACACTTGAACTCGCCTTCGGGAGGAGAAGAAAGGTCGTCGAGCAGTACGGGATCCCCCTCACCGATAAAGCGGACCGGACCGACCAGGCCCTCTTCATCTTCTATGACATCACTGCTGTCAGGGAAAAGGAGGCGCAACTCAAGGAGGAGATGACCGAGATCAAAGACCTCCAGGTCCGTACCCAGACGATCGTCGACCAGAACCCGATGCCAATCCTCCTCCTCTCCCCCGACCTCACCATCGTCTCTGCCAACGAGGCCTATGCCTCGATGTCGGGGATCCCATTCGAAAACCTGAAGGGGACGAGCGTACGCTCCTTCAAGATTCTTGAACAGAAAGGCGAAGGACTCAAGCAGGCCCTCCAGTACAGACGTCGCTGCCGCGGCGAGGTCACGGTGGAACTCCCGAGCGGCACCCACGTCCTCGAACAGTACGGCATCCCCCTCATCTCGACCGGAGGAGAGATCACAAACATCATCATCGTCTACAATGACGTCACCGAGCAGCGCGAGAAAGAGAGCGAGATAAGATCTCTCATGGCCGAGGCCGACGAGCGAGCACGGAGGTTCGAGATGAGTGCCGCCACACTTGGCAGAGTCATGGAAGCCGCCGCCGGTGGTGACCT
The DNA here is from genome assembly GCF_017357525.1 of Methanofollis aquaemaris. Classification (NCBI taxonomy): domain Archaea; kingdom Methanobacteriati; phylum Methanobacteriota; class Methanomicrobia; order Methanomicrobiales; family Methanomicrobiaceae; genus Methanofollis; species Methanofollis aquaemaris. The sequence goes on from NZ_CP036172.1 coordinate 359,256, forward strand.
CTCCACCGGTGTCGCCATCGACGAGGACGACCTCCTGGCAGCGGTGAAGGAGGACTACAACCGTTCGCTTGGGAACTTCAGAGCGATCATCGAGGACGTGAACCGGGCCGCGCATGTCCTGGAGGAGACGGCCGGAGAGACCAGCAGGGGTGCGGCCGATATCAGCAAGGCCACCGAACAGGTGGCGCTCGCGACCCAGAAGTCCTCTGAGTCATCCCGCGACCTCCTCGAAAACATTGAGAACGTGAACCGGAGCATCTCCGACTTCTCGGCATCCATCGAAGAGATCGCAAGCACCACCCAGGAAATCATGAAGAAGGCCCAGGCTTCGGCCGAGGAAGGACGGGCCGGTGCGGAGATCGGAAAAGTTGCATACCAGAAGATGGAGGCCGTCGGGACGGTCTCAGAGGCGACGGTCCGGGACATCGGGCACCTCAATTCTCAGATGCACGAGATCACGAAGATCATAAAGTTGATCAACGAGATTTCCAGCCAGACCAACCTGCTCGCGCTCAATGCCGCCATCGAGGCGGCGCGGGCGGGCGAGCACGGCAGAGGCTTTGCGGTCGTCGCCGGGGAGATCAGAAACCTGGCCGGCGATTCGAGAGAGGCGAGCCAGCAGATCGAGGAACTGATCGCCTCCATCCAGAAAGAGAGCGAGCAGACTGCCGAATCGATGCGTGCATCCCATGAGGAGATCCAGGAGGGGATCGACAGCGTCAACCGCGCCATCACCGTCCTCACCAGGATCAGTGTCGATATCGATGACGCCGCGAGTGCAATCACCGAGATCACGCAGGCGACCGAGAATCAGGCCGGGGAGACCGGCAAGATCATGGAGATGATGGAGCAGGCCGCAAGCAAGACCAAAGAGAACCTCAAACAGGTGGAAGACATGGCCGCACTCGCCGAGGAGGTCAGCGCCTCGACGCAGGAAGTCGGAAGTGCCGCCCAGGAACTCACCGAACTTTCAACAGAACTGAAAGGGAAGATGGACACGTTCAAGACCAGTTAGCATTCAGGGAACACACCATGGACGACTTTATAGCACTCAACCGGACGATCGAGCGTGTTGTGGGGATCAAGACCTCCAACTACAAGGAAGACTACATCCGCCGCCGCCTCCTCTCCAGGATGCGGATCTCAGGGAAAGAATCGTTTGCCGACTACCACAAGTATCTTCTTTCTGAGGAAGGCGAGAAAGATCTCCTCAGGAACGCGCTCACCATCAATGTAACCGAATTCCTGCGCGATCCCGAGGTATTTTCGCTTGTGCACCAGCAAGTGCTCCCCGAGATCCTCAAAAAGAAGAAGCGGATCCGGATCTGGTGTGCAGGGTGCGCCACCGGGGAGGAGGCGTACACCTACGCCATGCTTGCCAGGGATCTCTCGTTCACCCAGGAGATCGACTGCACCATCTATGCGACCGATATCGACAAAAAAGTCCTTGAGAAAGCGCGTGAAGGGGTGTATGATCCCAGGGCCCTCAAGAACCTCAATGAGAGGCAGATCCAGAGGCACTTTATCCACACCGATGAGGGGAAGTATGAGGCAAAACCGGAACTGAAAAAACTGATCCACTTCTCCCATCACGATCTGATGACCAATGTCCCGGCAGCCCGTTTTCTGGACCTTGTCTCATGCAGGAACGTGACCATCTATTTCAACGAGAAACAGAAGACCGACCTTGTGCGGATGATACACGAGTCTCTCGGGATGGGAGGCTACTATGTGATGGGCAAGACCGAGTACCTCGGACGGGATGTCGAGGATCTCTTCGCCCCCTTCGATCCGATTCAGAAGATATTTGTCAAGAAATAGATTGAAAACTCGGCTCTGTTGAATTGCTCATGAGGCGAGGGGCACGCCTCAAGCATACGGGATGAAAATTTCTCGTTGCAGTTCTCCTGAGTGCGGAGGAATATTTGATTCCTCTCCTCACAACAGGGCACCTGAAGGATACTGTTCAATTGCCCGCCTCGGCTTCGGCTATCTTCGTCGTGGGGGGTCCGGGGGGTCTCCCCCCGGCGAAAGAAAGCAGGAAAACATTTTTTAGTCTATATGTGGGGCGGCACATCGATCGGTCTGCCTTCCTCGAACAATCCAGAAAAGGGGATTACCGTCCTCCCCTCTCTCTTCTGCGGGAGGACCACGGGGCAGCCAGCCACCCGGCAGAAGATCTGCGCTCAGAATTTCTGGAATGAAAAGTTTTGATCCAGACAAAGATTCATGTCCGGGATACTTTTGGGATATGCTCCATGAAAACCTCATTGAAGATTGAGAGGAGATGGCGTGGGATCAGAGAGGTACAAAAAAAGCATGAGGGTTTCAGCAGAACCACTCTTTCAAACCGTTTTTCGGAACATGCATTCACACTCGCACCCCCGAGCCTGTTCCCCGGGGCAGGGCCGAAATAGCTTCGACTCTACGAGTGGTAACAGTCCAGGTCGATCAATCCGCGTCCTCAGTCTCGGCCTCGATCTCAATCGCTGAAAGCCGTTTCATCATGTCCCGCTGTGCCGAACTCCGTTTGAGTTCGGCCAGGACAACGAGGAAGTTCGCCCCTACAACGACGAAGACGAGCAGCATGCTCATCCAGAGCATGAACCCCCGCGCAGAGAGGAATGCCGCCCAGAGGAGTGCCACCGAGGAGATGAGGTACAGGAAGACCCATGTCCTGAATTCCGGGAGCTCCATCAAAATATAAATTGGAGTGATATGATATATAGGTTTTTAATTTTTGAAAAAGAGAAATTGACAAATTATTGCAATATATACTTTTAATATTCGTTAAATATTAAAAAAGTATTTTACACAAGATGTCACATAGAGAGATCATGTCTTCAGGAGACCTCCTGAGCGTTGCGGCGGGTGTCGTGATCGTTGTCCTCGTCGCCTCTGCCGTGCAGTGGTGGGGAGACGACCGCCTTCCCATAGACAACAGTACAGAGAATGTGCAACCGCTCCTTTTGCACCAGACCGATCCGACCCAGTCTCCGACTCCGGTACCTCTGCCCACCATCTCAAAGATTGGATATGTCGAAAAACCGGTTCTCAAATATAAGACCTATCTCCTGCCAGACAACATCAGTCTCTTCGGGGCCTCGGATCCATCCTGGAAAACAAAAGATAGCGTCGCCTTCGCCTCTCTCGAAGAAGAGCACGGAGGAGTCACCGGCACCTTCACCGTCCCCTACCCGATGTGGCGGATGAACTGCACCGTCACCCCCGACGATAGCCCGGAATATACGCTTTTCAGGGCAATCCTCATCGACGTCAAGACAAATGCCATCATCGAAGGCATCGAACTCAGGGCTCCGGGCCATGTCATCAAGAATATCATGGTCTCTGATGGCGAATATTATCTCGTCGTTGAATGCCGACACGCCCACTTCACGATAGATATGGAGACAAAAAAAGAATTCATCCGATAGTTTTACTGCGTATAATATTCAAAGTCCATTCATAAACTCACTTCCATTTTTTCCGCAGGATCAATTGCCAAAATATAATATCTCATCCCTTGTAGTAGACTATGATATGCGCGGTGAGACACTCTCCGAAGCAGTCCAGTATGAGAGAATCGAGATGCTGAAACTGGACTTCTTCGAATATATACAGAAAAATCACCATAAAATCGATGAAAAACTGCCGGTCTTCTACGGGTATGTCATTTCGGCCCTCGACTCCTCATTTCCTCACCTGGACTCCAGAGACCTTGACACCTTTCTGGACGCCATCAGTTTCAAGATCCTGGAGACATCCCCAAGAGCTGCCGATGCTGGCTTTGTCGAGAGCGTCATCGAAAACGCCGCGAGGTTCAAAAAAGGAAAAAAACCGAAGGCCGGTCTCGAGATCGCCGCCGGGTTCAGGATGGTGAAGGCCGGCGAGTTTGCGCACGCGATCCCCTACCTCCGAAAATACCGCTCCCATGATATCATGGCCCATATGACGCTGGCCTACTGTTACTATGTCCTCTCACTCCATGAAGTCGCACGACTCGGCGACACAAAGACCCCGGGCGAGATGGAACTGAGGGCCAGAGAACAGATGCTGGAGATCGCACGGACCCACCGGAGCATAAAGACCGCTCTCCCCTATGGCACCGATCCCGCGCTCCTCAGGATCTTCTGGCTGATGATCACCTGCGCCACCGAATGGTTCCCGAGCAACCCGGCCTTCATCAAAATCGGCCTTGAGAAGGCAAAGGCCGATCACAACCATGAGATGAGAAACGAGATGCTGAAGATCGCCAGGAACCGCTTCTTCGACGACATGGGATTCCTGCGCGAGGCATTTCATTTCGCCATCGAAGAGGGAAACGGATCCGAAGCGGCGGGCGTTGTAAAACAGATGCGCCAGCAGGCACCGGACAGCAGCGAACCAGTCTACTATGGGATGCTCCTGGCCCTGAGAACGACAAAACGCTCGGGCTATCACACCTTCAGAAAACAGGCCGAAGAAAAAAGAATGCCTCCCGATGTCCTCGGCCTCCTTGACCTCTCGTTCTCGCTCTTCTCAGGACTTGAAAAGGATGTCTACACCCGCATACGGATCATGAGAGATACCTATCCGTCGCTTGACCATTATCTCACGCTCATCAACTATCTCTCGCATGACATCCTCTCCGAAGAGGAGACACGAGGAAAAAAAGCAAAAAAAGCCTATCTCGACTCGATGGAAGCCTACTGCAGACGCAGACTGCTCCCGGGATAAGACCTCACGTACCCCTCGCCGGCCTTTCAAAGGTGATGGGTATCAGGGTCGTATTCTCGGGAGAATAATATCCGACTGCAGTCGACGTCGAGTACCAGCAGCGCCCCCCGCAGTCCACAAAGACCTTCTTGACGACCGGAGACCAGATGCCGTCCGCCCGATCGATCTCTCCGGCAACACCGCCGTCCGCCCAGCAGAAGATCCCGCGATCAGTCGCAAGCCAGAGCGCCCCGTCAGGCGCGGGGCTGAGATCTCTGATAGACCTGACACCGGTTCCCAGGTCAGAAGAGAGAAGCACCCGTGTTAGTCTCCCTGCAGGACCGAGGTGGACCACCTCCGTGCTGTTGAAGAGATAGACCCCGCCGAAGGGATCGGTCCTGACCCCATCGTAACCTGAAAGCGGCATGCCGTTCAACGTAACCGGATGGAATCCGGCACTGACATTCTCTCCTATCGCCCAGAGACCGTCATGGGAGAGACAGTAGAGGAGACGGTCCATGGGATCGAGTGCCATGTCTTCCAGGTCGTAACTTGCCGGCGACCCTGGTCTGAAAGGCTTGTACCAGGTCCAGTTCTCACCTTCCACGCGGTGAACACCGCTGTTTCGCGTCTCGATCCACATCGCATCGTCCCAGCGCTGCAGCCCGATGACCGCCGGGTTCTTGAGCCGGTGCTGGTCGGCAATGTTCCGGAAAGTATGACCGTCCAGAGTCTGGAGGCCGAGAGTCGTCCCGATCCAGAGCGCACCCTCGGGCCCATATTCTATCGAGAGCACGGTATCCGAAGAGAGCCACTCGGGCATATATCCCTTTGGCGCGTGATAGGTCGTCCAGTTTGCTCCGTCATAAAAAGAGAGGCCGTCTGAGGTCGCAAAGACCACTTCGCCCTCGGGCCCGTTCACGCAGTCATGGACCTGAGTGGACGACAGACCTCCATAGGAAGGGAGGAAGATCGTCAGATCTGCAGATGCCGGGAGAGAGAGGGTAATGCAGATGAAGACGGCGAGGATCAGAGCTCGGCGCATACCCCATCCGCTCTCCTGACCACAATCTCTCCGCCCGCCTTCGGGTTGTATATCACCGACCTCCCGACCTTCCCGCCGACATCCTCTGCATCAAGGAAGATGCGCTTCTCTTTCAGAGCGTTGTGCACCGCCTCGATGTTCCGTTCGCCGATATTGAGATTGTTGTCATTGAACCCGAACATGTTGGCGCCGCCCACCATCTTCGCGCGGATCGAACCGTTCCTCGACCCAAAGGCTCCAAGCCCCTCAAGCAGCGTCACCAGAGCAGTGTCTGCATACTTTCCAGGCCGATCGGTCTGGCCCTTGCTCTCGGGGAGCATGACATGAGCCATGGCTCCGACCCCATGCCGCTCGTCATGGAGGATCAGGGCAATGCAGGAACCGAGCCCTATGGTGGTCATGGCATCCCCGCCCACATAGTACTCGCCGATCCCTATAAATCGGGCGTTGACATCGATGGGTCGAAACTCGGCCATTGAGTTCTCCCTCACATCCCCTGTGATGTAAGCGCCTCAAGGAGACTGAGCAAGTTGCCAAGCATCTCGGGCGTGAGGAACATCAGGATCGTCCCGTCGATCGCGTGCTCGCCTGAGGTCAGGTTTGTCCTGAAAATGACCACGTCGTTGGTCTCCATGGCGACCTCCGCGATGAGCGCCTCCATACCCGCATGGGCCATATCGATGCAGAGGGCCGGCGGGGAGGGGAGCATGACGATACCAAGGAGGCCGGCCGTGGCGTCGAGAAATGCCGAGACCATGATGTTGCCGATCTCGATGATGGCACTCTGGTCCATCTCGTTGATCTCCCGGTCCATATCGTCCATGCCGAGCATGGTGTTGGTCATCCTGATCGCCGAGGCAAGCGGCATCGTCACCACGACAAAACCCTCGCCTTCGACCTCGCCTTTAATCCTGAAGACCACGAGTGCGACTTTTTCGTCTCCCACACACTTATAAAATTGAGCGATGTCGATGATGTCGACTGCCGGTACGTCCATCTCGATGTTGCTCATCAGCATCTGGGAGAGGGTCGTCGCTGCATGGGCCGCCCCGATGTTCCCGAGTTCCCCGAGTGCATCTGCCTGTATCTCTGTTAATTTCATGATATTCCTCAGATCATTGTATTCACGTCAAGGACCGGGACGACTTCGCCGTCACCAGGAATAGTGACGCCACCCACGCCCGGACAGCTCCCGATGAGCGTGCTGAGCGGTTTGACGACGACTTCCTGCTGCCCTTCGACGACATCGGCCACGATACCGCATTTCTTGGAACCATACTGGAGGACCACAAGAACCTCTCCATGATTGGATCCACCAAACATGTCGCCGAGCAGATGGATCGGGAGCACCTCGTCGCGGAGGAGGATCACCTGGCTGCTTCCGACCCGGTGGACGGCGTCTTTCTTGAGAATTGCAACTTCGACGACGTTACTGATCGGGATCGCACACCGCCGGCCATTGATCCTGACCATCATCACCTCGACAATGGCCATCGTCGGCGGCAGGACCAGTTCAAAACAGGTTCCCTCTCCCCGGGTGGACCTGACATTGATCGAACCCTTCATCGATTCGATGGCGGCCTTCACGACGTCCAGGCCGACCCCGCGACCGCTGATATCGGTGATCGTCTCGGCGGTCGAGAAGCCCGGACTGAAGAGGAGATCGTTGACCTGATCTTCTGAGAGAGCGGCGGCCTCTTCCTGAGTCATCAGCCCCTTTGAGACTGCCTTTGACCTGACCCTCTCGACATCGATCCCCGCGCCGTCGTCCTCGATCCTGATGACGACATTGTCGCGGTCTCGCATCGCCGTGAGGTGGAGACAACCTTTCTCTGGTTTTCCGGCAGCCCTGCGCTCCTCGGGAAGTTCGATCCCGTGGTCGACGGCATTCCGGATCAGGTGCAGGAGGGGATCGTTGAGCCCGTCCATGACGCTCCGGTCCAGTTCGGTCTCCCCACCATCGATGATGAAGTCCACTTCCTTGCCTTCATGCTGGGCCACGTCACGGACGACCCTCGGGAGACGATTGAAGATATGGCTCAGCGGGATCATCCTGATGTGCATCATCAGGTTCTGGAGATCGGCCACCGAACGGCCGACCATGCTGAGGGCCTCGTCGAACTCCTTGATCTGGTTCTTCTGAGCGATCTGTTTAAGGCGGCCCCGGTTGATGACCAGGTCCTCGACCAGGTTCATCATCTGGTCGAGGAGGTGGATGTCCACCCTGATGTTCTTGATCTCCTTGGTCTTCCCGTGGTGTTCGGATTTCTGCTGTTTGGCTTCTTTCTTCTTCTCGGGTGCGGGGGGCGCGTCCGCCGACTCCACGGTGACGCTGACGATATCGGTCCCGGAGATGGCCGCCTGGATCGCCTCGGCTCCGGCCTCGCTCTCGAATATGACCTCAAAGTGGTCCTCGAAGTTGCCGTCCTCGATCGCCTCCACTCCTGGTTTGGCAGAGATGATACTGCCGATCTCACCCAGGTTCGAGAGGGCGATCATGGCGCGGACATCTTTCATCGAACACTCGGGGACAAGGGTAACCGTCACGCGGTAACGCTCTCCGCTTCCCCGGGCATTCCCGTCCACAGGTGCCTCGGACTCTGCAGGATCCCGCTGCGCCTCTCCGTCCTCGGTGGAGGATGCATCCGCCCGGTTCCCGTTCTCCTTCCAGGTATCGAGGGCCGTGACCAGATCCTCGATATTCTCACCCTGATCGTCGCCGCCACCCTCGATCGAATCGAGCAGGGCTTCGATCTCATCGGTACACCCGAGGAAAACATCGATGAGCGGTGCGGACGCCACGACTTTGCCGTTCCTGATGAGGTCGAAGACGTCCTCCATCGTGTGGCAGAGTTTTTCCAGGTTCATGTAGCCCATCGACGCCGAGGCGCCCTTGATGGTATGGGCCGACCTGAAGATCTCGTCGATGGTCTCCCGGTCGTTGCACTCTTCCAGTGTCAGGAGCGCCTGAGCGATGGTCTCGTTGCTCTCCCTGGACTCCACCACAAAGAGTTCTTTATAATCCTCCATATCAGCCATCTTCTGCCTCCATTCTTCTGACCGCCTTCACGACCTCCTCAGGGATGTGCCTCAAAGAGACCGTCTGATCGACGCTGCTCTTTTTGAGTGCCGAACGAGCCATCCCGTATACCAGGCAATCGTGCTCCTTACAGACATAGACCGTCCCCCCGGCGGCTTTGATGTCGGCGGCACCGTCGCCGCAGTCACTCCCCATGCCGCTCATGACAACGGCGAGTGTCCGTTCTCCAAATACCTTTGCCGCCGACGAGAAGGTCTTGTCAATCGCCGGCCTCACCGCATGGACCGGTGGTGCCGAGGAATGGATGATCTTGCCGCCGCGGGTTCCCTCCCCGGTAAGGATCGCCGAGATCACGGTGTGGAATCCAGCCTTCGAGATGACGACCTCGCCTTCCTTCAGGACAGATCCGTTCTCCGACTCCCGTACCGGAAGAGGACAGATCCGGTTGAACCGTTCGGCAAGAGCGGCGGTGAATCCTGCAGGCATATGCTGGGTAACGACAACCGCCGCATCCAGTTCAGAAGAGAGCCTGGAGAGGACGAGGTCGAGTTGCTGAAGACCGCCGGCCGACGACCCGAAGAGGACCACCTTTCCGGCGACTCTGTCCCGGCGCCCTCTGACCTTGACAGCCGTCTTGATCTCGATGAGGTGTTTGATCCTGGTGACCAGTTCCTCCTCGATCCCCCGGACCTTGAAGATCTCGGTGGGTTTGAGCATGAAGTCGTCGGCACCGAGAGCCAGGGCTTTTCTCGTGTGCTCAGCGTCCTTTGCGGTGAGGGAACTGAGCATCATCACCTTCGGTCGGTGCTGGCATTCTTTCATCCTTTCGAGTACTTCAAGCCCGTTCAGCTTTGGCATCTCGATATCGAGCGTCATCGCATCAGGCCTGAGAGTATCGATCAGTTCGAGTGCTTCGGCACCGTCGGACGCCGTCCCCACAACCTCGATCTCCGGCGATTTGCCGAAAATATCCTTTAGTATTGTGCGGATAAAGACCGAATCATCGACAATTAGAACCCTGATCATGATCAGGCCCCAAGGACGTTTTTCACCTCCTCAAGTACCTTCGGTGCCTGGAACGGCTTGACGATATAGCCCTTTGCGCCGCTTTTTACCGCCAACTTCACCATCTGTTCCTGGCCCACCGCAGTACACATGACCACCTTTGCATTGGGGTCGATCTCCCTGATCCCCTGGAGTGCTTCGATGCCGTTCTTCTTTGGCATGACGACGTCCATCGTAACAAGGTCAGGTTTCAGTTCCTGGTACTTCGCGATCGCGTCTTCGCCGTTCTCGGCTTCACCGACGATCGTATGCCCTCCGGAAAAGAGGATATTCTTCAGGAGAGTCCGCATAAAGAGCGTATCATCGACAATCAGGATCTTACCCATGGTGCTCCCAGGTATTTTATTTGAGAACACCCATTAATAAAGATATCTATTTTTGTATGTGGTTAAAAATAAAAGAATTTATACTTTTGTTGCATCTGAGATGTACCTTACTCCTTTTGTCGTGAGTTTGACCTCTCTTCGAGTCACGACGACCTCGGCAAGCCCCTGTTTGATCAGGACATCATAGATATGATCGACATCCCGCTGCGACACATTGAGCATATTCTCGATCGATGCCGTGTCCATCCCGCTGTAGACAAGCATCGCGACCTGCGCCGACTGGGGATCGAGTTCGTTGCCCGCCATATCCATCCCCTTTGTGGACTCCTTGAGAAAATTGTAGAGCACCTGGAGGGTCGTGATCGGACAGAGGACCAGACTGGTGACCACATCACTCTCCTCAATGTGGTCGATCTTGATGACATCGATATTCTTGCCCTGGACCTCCCGCTTGGTCATCTCGATCGAGGCGACATCATCCATGGGCACGCAGATCTGGTGATCCTTCGAGAAGAACCAGATGCCCGACACCAGGACGGCGATACCCCCTTTCTCCCAGTTTGCATCCTTGACAAAGACGCCTCCCCTCACTGCCGGGGACATGAAGAAGGTGCTGAGGCGGTACGCACTGCATGAGGCGAGGATCTGTCTCTTCACAATACTGAGCACCTTTGCGACCGATGCGATCCTGATGGGATCCTTCTGTCCCTTTATCACAATGCTGAGAACACTACCCTTTGCCTCAAGGTCGACAATCGATTTGTACTGGACAGCAAGGGTGTTGTCCGAGGACTTCATACCCTCAGCGTCCAGAGCGAGTTTTGCAGCGATCCATTTTCCCTGCACTTCGATCTTCACCGGCAGACTACTCATTTCGCATTCACCTTCGTCTTCTTTGCCTTCTTGGGCTTCAACATCCCCATAGTCTCCTCAAGCTCTCCGAGCAGATCCTTGGCCTCGAATTTCTTTCCTTTGAGATCGCGCAGCAGGCTGTCATGATCTTCGGTCTTCTTCTTCTTGACATCTTCTTTGAGAAGACTCATCAGGTCATTCGGGTCTCCGCTGCCGGTCGCGAAGGCGACCATGTCAACACCACTACCGTCTTCTTCTTCCCCGGCGGATGCTGCCGCCGCACCGCCGGCATCCTGCGGCGGGGCGATGTCAGCCTGCAATGTCTCGGTCAGGGACGGGGCATTCTCTTCTTCAGGTTCAGGCTGAAGGTCATCGATCTCGGCATCAGAGAGATCGAGCGAGTCGAGGTCGACCTCGTCGAAGCCGTCGAGGTCTTCGGAAAGATCGCTGTCCAGATCCTCGATCTCCCCGAGTTCTGCAAACTCTTCGAGTTCTTCGGCATGTGCCTCCAGGATCGCGGAGACCGCCGAAAGGTCGGCCGACACTCCGGGCACCTCGGCGTCGAGGGGGATTTCCAGGGCAGACCCGGAGTCCAGTTCCTCGTCCCCAAGGTCAAGCCCTTCAAGGTCATCGTCGAACTCATCGTCACCGAGAGCAAGAGCGCCCACTCCTCCTGCTCCGGCCGACGCCTCGGACGCAGAGACCGCTCCGCCGGAAGCCATTGCAACTTCAAGAGCCGAATCGATCTCCTTCAATTTTTCGTCTTTATGGAAGAGCGTTGCCTTCAGCCTTTCAGCACCGCCTCTGAATACCCCGGAGAGTTGTGCGCATGCCAGACGGAGAGAGACTAATGTATCCTGATCCTGCTTCTTCGTGAGTATCGCATTCTCTCTGCCCGCACTGTCCTGCCCTTCAGTCTTCTCTCTCCTGACCCTGAATTCCTGGATAGCCTTCTTGATCTGACTTGGCTTGAGGTCCGAGAGTCTGGCGGCCCCGAAGATAAAGAGGGTGAGAGAGCCTGCGACGACGGTCCCGATAAGCAGCAGTTCAGTCGGAACATCATAGAGAATGAAGACTGAGCCGATGGTCACTGTCGAGAGAAAGATGAGCAACCGCCTGACGGTCGGATCGATTGTGGGGAAACTGATCTTTTTCATGTTAAACCGCTCCAAACTGGGGAATCTGGAAGAAGAATTCGATAATCGGCGGTACGATGAGGATAAGCATCCCGGTGATGGCGAAGAGGAGCGCCGAGAGGAAATAAACCATGTACCGGTCCCCCCCTACGACAACCTTGCCTGCGATGATGTTGGACATGGTGATCATCAGGAGGATGATCATCACGAAAGGAACCATCTTGTCCTCAGGGAAGTTGACAAACATGGTCATCGAGCCCATCATCGATCCGGCGATCGAATCCGACGAGGTGAGAGCCGCCTGGTTCTCGCCCAGCGATGCCATCACGTTGGTGACGGCCTTCGACATCGTGTGGAGGATCTCATAGAGGGTCAGGAAGATCCCGACCATGGCGATGTGCATGGGGACCAGGAGGACAATAAACCCGGTCGCCACCATATCGCGCTTCCGGCGCAGGAGCACCTGCGAGAGCATGGACGATCCCACGATCTTACCGATGACTCCCGGCGCTCCGCCGAGTGCGACCGAGTCCCGGAAGATGTTCATATACTTTGCAATGAGGTTTGTCCCGCAGTCGCCGATGAACCGCTCCCAGGTCAGCGCCTCTTCAAGCCCCAGGTTCAACTTGGTATAGGCCGAGTTGATGAGAGGTTCGAGGGCGACGAGAGACTTGCGGTCGACCTCCCGGATCGCCTCGACCATGGTGGTGCCCTTCCCTTCCATGATCGATCCCACACCCCGGATAAATGCCGGGAAATCCTCGTCCCTGAGCACCACATTGTGGTTGTCGATGTACCCGATGATCCCGAGGGGGGCAAGCAGGAGACCGATCATCAGGTAGACCATTCCGGTGTTCACTCCTGCCAGAAGAAGGAGGAGAACACCGACCGCGGTGATCCCGAGGATCGGTTTCTGCAGCCTGTCGATCATCGCTTGTTCACGCGAACACCAGTGGTTCATCGAACGGTCGATGGTCTTCTCGTCGACCGGGACGGCGCGATACATCAGGGTGACGCCGAACCCGGAGGTGAGCAGGACCATGGCATAGGCCATGTTGAGTGCGGAATCGATCCCGCTCGGTGCATAGATCGCGACCGAGATCATGAGGATGATCGCAATGAGCATCGAGGAGAAGAGGAGGGCGATATAGGCGTCGCCCCACTTTTTCAGCATCTCAAAGCCCTGTTCGAAGGTGTTGCGGTAGACATTGCGGGCGGTGCCCAATTCCATCTCCAGGAAGTCGCCGTCAGGCACCCCTGACTCGATGGAGTTGGCGTACCGGTTGAACATGCTCCTGAGCATGTCGTTGTGGACCCGGTCGGCCACCATCCTGAGCCCCTCGGCATACCCGTAGTTCCAGCGTTTGACAAAGAAGACAACCTTCTGGATGTACTTTGTCGAGATGTACTCGTACCGGTTTGCGGTGTACTCGAAGAGTTCGGGCCTGGAGACGTCTGCCGTCATCGCCGAAGCCATGTATGTCGTCATGAAGACCAGGTCCCCTTCCATCTTCTTGTTCTCGGAGATCTCGGCGACCTTTGTCTTCACCGCCTTGAACTCTCCTTCGAAGGGGACTGTCCCGCCGTTCTTCTCGGCGAGTTTGCTCTTCACCGACTCAAACATCTCTCAGACCTCGATATCAAGGAGACCCTGTTTCTTGATCTTCGAGATCATGTGGAAGAGATCCCAGAACCTGATATACCCGGCATCGTTGAGCCTCTGCAGGATCTTCGCCCGTTTCTCGACCTCAAAGTAGATCTCGTTTCTCTTGCTTTCCGGGATGCCGAGCAGGGTCGCGATCTTGTTCTCAAGCAGATAACTGCTCCCCCGCCCGGAAAAGACATGCTCGTCGGTGACCGGGTCCCAGTGGAACATCTCGACAAAGGAGAAGCCCTGGGACTGGGGATCATAGCCGACAAGTTCGTTGATGCTGAGGATCCTTCGTACGGTCCCGCCGCCCGGTCTGCGGACCGCACTCTGGATGAGGACGATGTTGAGGTTGTCCACATGGGTTTTCGGGATATTGATCGGGTCACCGCAGAGACGCTGGATCAATTTTTCCACCGACGCGGCGTGGAAGGTGCTCATGACCGGGTGGCCGGTCTGCATGGCCGAGAAGGCGACGCTCCCTTCGATACCACGGATTTCACCCACCAGGATCTGGTTGGGACGCTGACGGAGGGCGGCTTTCAGCAGGTCGAACATCGTCACGTCCGAGCCCTCGCCCTCGCCCTTACCCTTCCCCTTCGCGACCTCGCGCGTCCAGTTCCGGTGCGGCACGGTCAGTTCGGGGGTATCCTCGATGGTCACGATCTTGTTCTCAGGCGGGAGAAAGGTGGTGATGGCGTTGAGGGTGGTCGTCTTCCCACTCGCCGTCTCCCCGCTCACGAAGAGGGACATCCCGAACTCAAGGCAGATCCAGAGGTACGCCGCGATCGTGAAGTCGCAGGTCTTGGAACTGATGAGGTGGAGGATGGAGAGCGGTTCTTCATTCACTCTCCTGATCGTGAAGTTGCTCCCGTGCCGACTGATGTCGCTGCCGTACACGATGTTGATACGCGACCCGTCAGGGAGGGTGGCGTCCACCACCGGGTTGCGGTAGGTGATCGGTTTCTTGATCCGCTCGGCCATCTTGATGACAAAATGGTCGAGGGGGCCGGATTCCGTGAACCCGATCACCGACTTGAGCCCCTTGAAGACCTTGTGCTCGATGAAGATCGGGCCGACGCCGTCGCAGGAGATATCCTCGATATAGGGGTCGGAGAGGAAGGGCTTGAGGATGCCCATCTCGATCTTGTCCCTGACCATCATGTACTCGAGCGCCCGGTGTTCCTGGGGGGTGACCACGATCCGCCCGTCAGGGAGTCTGGTGACCCCTGTGTCCACCTCGCTGGTGTCAAGTTTCTTCTTTGCCGAGAAGTCGGTGTTGAGGAACTTGACAACTTTGTCCTTGACCGAGGTCTTCTGGATGCCTTTGAGGAGGTCGGAACTGATCTCCTCGCCCGACTCTTTGATGTACACGATCTCATGGATCAGTTTCTTCAGGACCACCGTCCGCTCCTCGTTGGTGATCGGGTCTTTATCCAGGGCATCCAGGAGGTCGATGAGCCTGGCCTCGACTGCCGGCATCAGATAGTTGACACTGTGGAGGAAGGAGGGCTCGATCGGGATATAGTAGTTCCTGACATCTTCGGGGTCCTGAAGGATGTGAATGAATGTGTCACCGTCAGCCGGGTAGATGAGGTTGAGGTTCTCAATGTTTCTGGCGTCCCGCCCGAGTTCAGAGAAGAAGAGCGGGATCCCATACTGGTTCACCGGGAAGATGTTGAGGTACTCGAGAAGGTGAGGGCTCTGCTTCACGTACTCTCTCGCATTGGAGGGGAGCATCCGGTACAGGGCAGAGGACTCGGGGTCTGCATAGCAACCGCTCAGATCCTCGTTTGCCTCTGTTTTGAATGGGAGTTTTGCTGAAACAAAGAGTGGTGCGCCCATATCAGACCTTCGCGTAGGTCATCGGAATAATCTTCATGCCATAACCTGGGTGGACCTCGAAACTGATGATGTTCCCGGTGGTCCTCTGTGCCCCGCGTACCTTTACGACCTCAAGCATCATGACGTACTTGTCGCCGACAAGTGCCTTCTTCATGAAGAGGTGGGCGTCGCAGATCGATCTGATACGCACCAGGGTGTCGGCCTCGAAGGCGTAGGTGTGCAGGGTGATCAGGATCGTCTTGCCGTGGTCGACGAGGTTTTTGCAGTTCGTGAAGAAGGTGAGGATCATGTCGGTGGAGGCGTATTCCGTGAAAAGCGTGAGTGAATCGATGACCGCCACCTCGGCCTTGCTCTGATGGATCTGCGCGATGATGGCCTGGAGGATGCCCTGCATGTCCTCTTTCTTCCACTCAAACCCGACGGTATGCAGGGGATAGGTTCGCAGATATCCCCAGGCAAAGTAGTCGGAGATGTCCAGGCTCATTGACTCCATCTGGCTGATGAAACTCTTGGTGGTGTTCTCGGTGGTGAAGAGGTCGACGTTGAGTCCCTGCTTCATCGCTCCCCAGATGATCTGCTGGGTGAGCACGCTCTTGCCGGTGTCGTTCTCCCCTTCGATGAGGGTGAGCGACTCGAGGGGCAGGCCGTCGGCAATCTTCTTGTCCAGTTCCGTGTTTCCTGTGGAGAGGATCTTCTTGTCCGCCCCGCCAAGGAGGTCGCCAAGGGAGTTGTCTGATTGTTCCGCCATGGTATCACCTGAGATATGCAGAGTCTGAGACGCCGTTCGACGTCGTTACCTGGGCCCAGTCGGGCTGGGCGCCTTCGTAATGGATCGACATATTGATCCTTTCATCTGGATCGAGTTCATGGGGATGGATGGCATCGGGCTGGATCGAGACCCACGACCAGGTGCCGGCACCGCCTGCGGTGTTATAGGGATAATAGATCGGGGTTGTTTTCTCAGTGGCGGTGAAGACCACCATCTGGTCGAACTTCAGGATCGGTTCGTTGCCGGTGTTCTCCACCAGGAGATAGAAGGTCGAGGCGCTGGTGTCTACAGAGTGATCGATGATTGTAATCGACGTATGGAGACGGGACTCCTGTACCTGGACCAGGTCTTTGTGGGCGGCGGCGACCACCTCTGCGGTGACAAGGGTGCCGCCGATGATCGTGTAGGCGACGACAATGATGAGGACAATCGATATTGCCGATGCAACCAGTGACCCCGCTCCCATGCTCATGCACCTGCCGTGAACTCTGTCGACCTCACCGTCCCGCCGGGCAGCACGATCTGGAAATAGACGACATCTCCGGACACTGTAGGAAGAAGGTTGCAATCATCGATGTCAATCAGGATCGTCTCACCTGGCAGCCAGTATTTTGAGTCTCCATCAAGGACATCATAGGTCCAGCCTGAAGAATAAGAGATCCGGTTGAATTCGCCGGGTTTGCCGATGAAGATGTCAGATGAAGACAGTTCATTTACTGCAATCCGGGTTGAACCGAGATTTTTAATCCAGATATCCGCACTCTTGTTCGAGGCTGAGACATAGGCATTGATGATCTTGATATCTGTCCGGGCCTGCTGATCCACGGCATGAGAAGTAGATCCTGCAGTGTCAGAAATAGTATAAATTATGGGGAAAATTGCATTAACGAGCACTCCGGCTGCTATTACAGCACCGATTAGCAATATAGCAGTCGTAATGGTTTCGCTCGACATCCATCATATCCTGTTCAAATCCTTTCCAGCGATTTGATCCAGTCATCGCTGGTGTCTTTCTCGATCTCTTCCTGCTTTTCGCCTTCGACTTTTGTGGACTTGTTGTCCATCAGCACCTGGATCATGTCCCGGTCGAGGGAGATGTCGTTGGGGTCAAGGATGCGGTTGAGGACATAGAGTTCTGAGACAAATTCTTCTGCTTTGATCTCGTCGGCCTCGCCGAGGGAGGGGGGCATGAGCCTGGCGATCTCTTTGACCTGCGCGATCTCGTCGCGTTCCAGGTAGCCCATGGAGGAGTACGAGTCGAGCATGATCTCAAGTCGGTCAAGGCCGTATTTCTTGACAGCCTTGCCGGTCCACTCAAAGAGCCGGTGGACTTTCTGGAGGCGGATTTTGCTCTGTTTTGGGTGTTCGGAGGACTGATGCTGGTTTGCGGCGAGCTGCGCCTGAAGGGCGGCAAGCATCTCGCTGTCGGCCTGAAGACCTGCGAGGTCAGATCCGAGATCAGGTTTTTTCTGTTTTTTCGGTCTGGTCTTGACCTCTTCCTCTTCTTCCTCTATTTCTTCTTCCTCTTCTTCGGCGTCCGCCGTGTCTATGGGGGGCGCCTGGGCAAAGCCGCTTGCAGCAAAGACGAAGGGGTTCTCCATCTCGTTCATCCGCTCCCTGATGTCGATGAGGAGCTTCTTGATCGATGACTTGACGAGGTCAACCTCACGCTCAAGGTTTGCGAGTTTGACCTCAGGATCGTCTGCCGACGCGGCGCCGAGAATTTGATCAACCTGTGCCTGGTTCACCGTCATTCCACATCACCATTCCCTTTTTCAGAGTTCGACCTCAAAAAAAAGGGGGTTAGTAGATTCAAATCCTCACTCGAAGAGGAGGGTAACGTTGTCGACCTGTGTCGGCACGTACTTCTTCAGCTGGAGGGTCGCACCGACCGCAGGCTTGAGTTCAATGCCGAACTGATCGCCGGAGACTGCAGTTGCATCTGCCGGAATCGAGACGTTAATGAGGAACTGTTCGCCCCTCTGCACGAGGGTGTCGTCGTTCCCGTTCAGGATCTGCTCGACAGACCAGTTGCCTGCACCAGGGACACCAGGGGTAATCTTACCGGTCTTTCTGTCCACAGAGGAACTCCGGTTGACAATGTACTGGCCGCCCTTATCGGTATAGGTCATCAGGACGTCTCCGACATCATAGGCGCTACCGCCGGCAGTCGTCGAGATGGTAAAGAGGACGTTCGTCAGATTATCATGGGACGATCCGCCGAGGCCGACGACATTGCCGACGATCTCGACGCTCGAACTGGCCTGTGCCATACTGCTGTGGACGACTTCCTGGCTCTTCTGGGAGGTGAAGAAACCAGCGCCGAGCATCACATACGAGAAGACCGCTGCGACCACAACAAATGCGATGAGCACGATTGCAGCCTCAAGGCCGGTAAATGCTTCTTCCTGCTTGAAAGATCTCATTTCTGTCTCACCTCAGTACACTTCGTAGAATCTCTTATCTTCAATCCGCGTGGGGGCGGTCCGTGCGAGGGACAGTGCGGCACCGACCGACGGCTTCACGTCGATGGTGAAGACCTGCTTCGGGCTGACAGAAACATCATTCAGGGGCACATCAACTTTCACCAGTTCGCCGGCCTCAAGGAGGCTGTCGGAGTCGGTATCGTTGTTGTACCAGGTGTATCCTACCTGCGTACTGTTCAGCAACGCGAAGGCGTTGTCCGTGGTCACCGCATATGCAGTCCTGCTGAGGTCGACGGGCGTACCGCCAGAGGTCAGCTGGAGATAAAAGGTCGCATTGGCCAGTTTGTCGCTGGCGCCACCTATCACGACGACGCTGCCCGCCAGATCGACCGACGAACTCGTCTGAGAAGTCGCCGTGTGGACGACTTCCTGGCTCTTCTGGGAGGTGAAGAAACCAGCGCCGAGCATCATGTACGAGAACACAGCGGCCACGACGACGAAGGCGATCAGGACGATCGCAGCCTCGAGACCGGTGAATGCCTCATCATTCTTTCCGAATTTTCTCATAACTTCACCCTAGATTTTCAGTGAACGCTGGACCCGTCCAACATTCCTACCAAGTAACTCTACATCCGAATATATATAGATTCGCATTTTTATGCCGGCACGTTCAATTCTTTTATCGGGAATACCATCCCAATCAATTCTCAATTCAAAGATAGAAGAATTTTTATGCACCCTGAAATCATATAGATCGAGAGCAAACAGATGGAGAAAGAAGACGTAATCAGCCTGGTGGCTGGAATCGCCATTGTGATCATCGTCGCTTTTGTCGTAAAGCCCATGGTTCAGGGAGAGACGCCGGGCCAGGCCATACCAAGCGCAGAAGGACAGGCAGGAGTCGGCGCTGTCCTGACGCCAACCATTCCCGCGCCCCCGCTCCAGACACCCACACCCGTGCCGACCTGGGACGGGAAGACAAAGGAAGTCGGTTTCGTCGACCCCGCGTCGTACAACATCAACCTATCAAATGACGGGATCGGCAGGGGCGTCAAGATCCCCCCCGTGATCCCGACAAAGTATCACATGGTCGCGTACGCCAGGATCCAGGGGAAGGGTAGTGGTACGACCGAGATCATTCGCATCCCGTTCCCGTACTGGGAACTCTGGTATGATGCCGACCCATACAGCACCGACTTCTGCTTCTTCAATGTCCAGGTGATGGACGCGGACGACCCCAACCGGTTCGTGCGGATCCTCTCCCACCCGTACACCGACTTCAAGAGCAACGATGACAAGAAGAGCGGATGGACAGAACAGTTCTATGAGGGCAACGGCGATTACTGGTTTGTGATCAACACCCAGATGATCCGATCCTATGACCTCAGGGTCATGGTGCCCGAACAGTACGCGCACCCCGAGAACTCGTAAGGCCGGCAGACCGGGAAAACCGGCCGGCACACTCTTTTATTATCCAGTGTTTCATTCTCTCCTATGTACGGGATCTCCACCTATGCCCTCCATACCCTCCCACTCGCCGAGGCGCTGGACCGGATCGCGGCCCTGACCGGATATGTCGAGGTGATGGACGACGGGCTTCACTTCCTTGAGAATGCAGAGCCGCTCCTCTCCTATGACCTCCGTTACACCATCCATGCGCCGTCCAGGAGCGTCAACATCGCCAGCACCCTTGAACCGATCCGGCGGGCAAGCGTCGAGGTGATCACCGACTGTTTCTCCATTGCGGCGGAGGTGGGTGCCGACGTGGTTATCCATCCGGGGTACTTCGCATGGGAGGCCGACAAAGAGGAGGCGCGCCGGCAGTTCGGACGGTCGCTGGACGAACTCTCGGGGGCGGCCATGGAACGATCGATCAACTATGCGGTGGAGAACATGGCATGGGAGTTCTTCCTCCTCCAGACTCCCGACGAACTCCCCCTGCCCGGAGATGTGGGACTTGTCCTCGATGTGGGCCATGCCAACATCAGGAGATGTCTTCCCGCATTCCTCGACCACCCGATCTCCCACTTCCATCTTCATGACAATGACGGGAGTGCCGACACCCACTCGCCGGTGGGTACCGGGACCGTCGATTTTGCCGCGGTGATGAAAGCGGTCAGGAGGAGCGGCGTTGACCCGGTGATCGAAGTGAAAGAGATCGAAGGCGCGATTGAGAGCATTGAGAAACTTGAAGGGATTTACGGATAGATTCCAACGTAATATACACAATATATTATTCTTTTTCTGATCTGGAACAATCAACACAATTTTATAGGAGATTCGCTCACCTATGTAATGCATCTGTGCTCTGGTGGCCCGACCACTGGCAGGATGAACAGGTGCCTCGGTGGCATAGCGGTATCGCGCTTCCTTGGTAAGGAAGAGGTCGCGGGTTCGATTCCCGCCCGAGGCTCTATTCGTTTTTGTTCGGTTCTTTTCAGTGTTTCTCTGCAGCATTCGCTTCTTCCATGCGATCGCTTCTTTCCATCCATGCTTGAAGAGAAAGGGCGGCGCCTCGGCGATTGACCGCGGCGCGCATACGGGACGGGCGATCCGGACGGCGACCCGTCTGATCGACGTGCCTTCCCACACCATACGCACCGGGGGCGCTGTCCCCGGACCTCCGTGCGATAGGAGGGGAAGGCGGGCGGGGAATCGTTCTGAGAGGTTCCCGTCCTCTGCCGATCCGTCACGGAGGGGCAAGAGCGTGAGCGGCCCCTCATGGTCACTCCAGAAGAGAAATTCACCAGAACCGTCAGATCGTTATTTTTCGTGAACTACTGGATCCAATAGTCTCCCCTCATCTCATGTCGACGCCTTTCTCGCTGGAGAAAAAAAACCGGGCAGTCAGTATCTCTTGCTGGCCATCCCCCCTGCCATCATGACGGTCAATACTCCTCCAGGAACCACTTTGCATCCAGGCCCTTGATCTCTTTCACGGTCGTTTCGGGCTTCCACACCACCCGCACCGCAATGTCTCTGTTCATGTCGATGAGCAGATACAGTTCCAGCGCGGTGAACGCAGGCACCGTATAGGCTGTCAACGCCAGGCCCTCGATGTCGGCCAGAAATTCATCAAAACGCTCCTTTCTGATGATATATGTGCTGTCAAAACTGTTATTCATCAGGACCACGTCCCCGATCATGCGGGGAGGGGCGTCCTCGTTTTTATATCTTCGTGCCCGTGCTCGCGGGGACGACCATCGGGTATGCCGGGACAGAACGCTTTTTCATCGAACAGAACCAGATCCACACGGCAGACTATGACCTATCATCATCTCTTCGGCCCGGTCCCGTCCAGACGTCTCGGGGTCTCGCTCGGGGTCGACCTCATTCCCTTCAAGACCTGCTCATACAACTGCGTCTACTGCGAGTGCGGCCCGACGACCCGCCTCACCGTCGAGCGAAAAGAATATGTCCCGACCGCCGAGGTGATCAGCGAACTGCGCACATACCTTGCCACCTCGCCCGCCCTCGACTACCTCACCCTCGCGGGGTCGGGAGAACCCACCCTCCACACCGGGATCGGCGAGGTGATCGCGATGATCAAGGACGAGTTCCCTGCGTATCGCGTGGCTGTCCTCACCAACGGCAGCCTCCTCTCCGACCCCGAGGTGCGCCGCGCCCTCCTCAGGGCCGACCTTGTCGTCCCGACTCTTGTCGCCGTCTCCGAGGAGGCCTTCAGGAAGATCCACCGGGCGCACCCCTCGATCACCCCTGCCGCGGTGATCGACGGGATCGAGCAGTTCAGGGAGGAGTACGCGGGCGCCCTCTGGCTCGAAGTCTTCATCGTCCCCGGCGTCAACGACGGCGACGAGGAGGTCGCCGGGATCGCCGGGGCCGTCGAGAAAATCAGGCCCGACAAAGTCCAGCTGAACACCCTCGACCGACCGGGCGCCGCCGTCTGGATCAGACCTGCAGAGAAGAAACGGCTCAGGGAGATCGCATCGGCCATCACCGCCGCACCCGTCGAGATCATCGACGACCTCCCCTCGCGCGATACCGTAGGGTCGTTCCATCCGGAGACCTCCGAGTTCATCCTCTCCATGGTCAGGAGACGGCCGTGCACCCTCGACGACCTGGCCAGGATCACCGGCCTGCACAGAAACGAGGTCGGAAAATATCTCCAATACCTGCTTGAAGAAGAGTTGATCGAAGAGAAAACCGAGGAGAGAGGGACGTTTTTCCGCCCCAAAAAATTCAGTCCTTCCTGAGATGCACGTCCATCTGCGGGAACGGGATCTCGATCCCCTCTTCCCCGAACCGCTCGTCGATCCTGGTGTTGATGAAGTCCTGCACCTCCCAACTCATGTTGAAGGCCTTTGCCCAGACGATCAGCACAAAGTTCAGACTTGAGTCTGCAAACTCCAGGAAGTAGACGCTCGGCGCGGGGTACCTGAGCACCGCTGCCGAGCGCTCCACGGCCTCGTCGGCGATCTCAAGGAGGATCTCCTTGACCCTTTTAACGTCGGTGCCGTACGCCACCGAGACCGGGATCTTGATCTTGAGCCGCGTCTCGGGGAGGGCGTAGTTGGTGATGACTGAGTTTGCGACCATGGAGTTGGGGATGGTCACGAGTTGGTAGTCCAGGGTCTGGATGCGGGTGCTCCGCGGCCCGATGCTGACCACGTCGCCGAGGTACCCGTCGATCTTGATCCTGTCCCGCACCTGGAAGGGCTTGTCCATCACGATGAGCGCGCCGCCGAAGAAGTTGGAGAGGATATCTTGCGCCGCCATGGCAACGGCGACACCGGCGATCCCGGCACCCGCGAGGAGCGGCGTGATGTCGATCTGCAGGGTGCTGAGGATGAGAAGGAAGGCGATGAACCAGATGACATACTTCACCACCACCTCGAGCACCTCGATGATCCGGTCGTCGACCTCGCTCTCAGTCCGTGCCGACATCCACCCGCCATAGAGGTGGATGAAGTTGTACGAGAAACTCGAGGCCACCCAGGCGCCGATGATAATATAGAAGGCGTTGAGATACTCGGATGCCAGGATATAGTCATAGCGCGCCGGGATGAGGTCAGAGTAAAGGACCGAGAAATAGATGCTGACGACAAAAACCGTGATGACAAGAGGTTTTCCCATCGCCGCGACCAGGAGATCGTCGATCTTTGACTCCGTCCGCTCGGCACGCTTCAGCAGCAGGCGATAGACCCAGTAGATGATTACCGATCCAATCAGCCCGGTAAAAAGGAGAAGAATGGCGTACAGGGCGTTTCCCATGGGTACACTTATGCTCTGGAATGCATATTAAACTATGAGGATTCCATGGCAACAGGAGACGAACTGAAGGCCGCGCTCCATGACCTGGTGGACCGCGACTACACTTTCATGCATATCTGCGGCACGCACGAGGCGGCCATTGCACGGACCGGGCTGCGCAGCGTCCTCCCCGAGGGCTTGAAGATTGTGATGGGGCCGGGTTGCCCGGTCTGCATCACCCCGCAGGGCGAGATCGACGCCGCCCTGAAGTTTGTGGAGAAAGGGTGCATCGTCGCCACCTACGGCGACCTCCTCCGGGTGCCGGGCACAAAAGGCTCCCTTGAGTCGAGCGGCGGGGACGTGCGCGTGGTCCAGGGCATTCACAAGGCCGTAGAGATCGCGGAGAAGACCCCTGATAAAGAGGTCGTCTTCATCTCGGTCGGGTTCGAGACGACGGCGCCGACGGTGGCGGCGACCATCCTTGCCCGCCCGCCTGAGAATTTCTCCATCCTCTCCTGCCACCGTCTCGTCCCGCCGGCGATGCAGTGGCTGCTCGAACAGGGCGAGGCCTCGCTGGACGGATTTCTCCTCCCCGGCCATGTCTGCGTCGTCACCGGCTACGAGGAGTACGAGCAGTTCCCGGTTCCCCAGGTCGTCGCCGGGTTCGAGGCCGAAGATATCCTGCTTGGCCTCCTGATGCTGGTGAAGCAGGTGAAGGAGGGGCGTCACGAGGTCGAGAACGCCTATCCGCGCGCGGTCTGCCGCGAAGGCAACAGAAAGGCGATGGACCTGATGTACGAAGTCTTCGAACCGGTCGACGTGGAGTGGCGCGGCTTCCCGGTGATCCCGAAGTCAGGGCTGAAGCTCAGGCCCGAGTTCAGGCAGTACGACGCCCTGGAGAAGTTCGGGATCGAGATCAAACATGTGGAAAAACACTCGGGATGCATCTGCGACCAGGTGCTGCGCGGGGTGGCGCAACCCACCGACTGCAAACTCTTCGGAAAGGTCTGCACGCCGAGGACGCCGGTCGGCCCGTGTATGGTCAGCCACGAGGGTGCCTGCAAGATCTGGAACCTCTATCATGTCCGCCACCTCTGAGTGGCCCACCCCTTTTTATATTTGGCGAGTCAACTAGTATGAGCAGGCCCCGGTAGGGTAGTGGATATCCTGAGAGCCTCCGGAGCTTTCGACCTGGGTTCGAATCCCAGCCGGGGCGTCTGTGTTTTTCTGTTCCGTTCATTTTAAGATCTGATCTCTTCATTATGCGACCTTAATGCCTTTGATCGATCTTCAGGAGACATGAGACCAGAATCTCAGGTCCGGAATATTAAGCTGACTTTTTGCAATAAGATAATATTCAAAGAAATCTCAAAGCATTTCTATTAAATATCAGCAACCCGCACTGTTATGTTGCTATGTGCGCGCCGGCCATGCACTCCGTTCAGATCGTCTCTGAAAGGAGACAGAGACAGAGCAACAGAATCAAAGGACAGTGACCATGAAACTGCGCACCCATGTCGCACTCGTGATCGTCCTGATCACGCTCTCCCTGATCAGCGGCATCGTCCTGGCCTCACACTATCTCCTGCTCGAAGATCTGGACGATGTCGAGAAGGCCGCAGTCGAGAGGGCCTGCGACCTGCTTGAGAGCCATATCGACAGGGAAGTGCATGCCCTGGCTCTCCTTGCGGGCGACTATGCGACCTGGGACGAGACTCACACCCGCCTGACTTCCGTCGAGACTTCCGATTTTGAATCCGATTATCTCAATAAGACTTTTATTGCATCACAGGTCGATTGGCTCATCATTTTCGACAAAGAGGGTATGCCGGCAGTCCATCTCTCCTTCGGGGAGGCAAACGAGACGCCCGACCGGCAGACCCTCCTCTCTGAAACCAGGCGTCTGAACCTGACCGTGATCAACGAGAGCACCGAAGGGATCGTCGTCCTCCCCGAGGGGCCTGCGATCGTCGCCGCCGCCCCGGTGCTCAGGGGTTCGGGCGAAGGACCTCAGGCCGGAACACTGGTCATAGGGCGGCAACTCGACGAGGAGATGGTGCAGCAACTCTCAGACACCGCCATGATGCCGATCTCTCTCGTTGACTCCGGCGAGAAGATCACGTTCAGTGTCGTTCATCCCGGTTCCCCGGTCACCAACAGGACAGAGATCGGGATCTCGGCCGACCGCAAGAACATCTCGGGTCTCATCACCATACCAGGCCTGGCGGAGTCGCCGGACTTCATCGCCAGAGTCGATCTCCCGCGGAACCTCTATTTCGGAGGGCTGGATGCCATCTACACTTTCATCCTTCTGATCGTCACCACCTGCTCGGTCGCAGGGATACTCATCATCCTGGTCCTCGACCGTTCGCTCATCTCCCACTTCAGGAGGATGACCGATGTCGTCGAGGCGGTCCGACAGGACCAGGACTATTCGCGGCGCCTGCCAAAGGGACATGTGAAGGAGATGAATCTCCTCACCTCCTCGGTCAACGAACTCTTCGGATACCTGGAGAAATATCTTGTCGAGCGCGAGAACTACGAGCAAACGATCACAGAGTCGGAGGAGCGGTACCGCACCCTCGTCGAGTCAGCGAAAGACGGCATCTGCGTCATCGACAGGGACCGGATCATCGACTGCAACTCCAGGTCCTCCGAGATGCTCGGGCGCGGGAGGGAGAGCGTGATCCAGACCTCCCTGCTTGCCTACACCCCCGAATACCAGCCTGGCGGCAGGCGCTCAGAAGAGTTGCTGGAGGAATACACCGGGCAGGCCTACCAGGGCGAGTCCCCCTGCTTCGAGTGGCGATACCTGACAGTGGACGGCACACCTGTCGATGTCGAGGTGACCCTGAACCACTTTGACCTGGCCTCGGGTTCGTACCTCCTTGCGATCGTCAGGGACATCTCTGAGCGCAAACAACTTGAACAGTTGAAATCGGAGGCGTTTGCCCAGATCGAACAGAACCTCCGGCAGTTTGCGGTTCTCAACGACGAGATCAGAAACCCTCTCCAGGTCATCCAGGGCCTCGCTGAACTCGACGGCGGGGAGGACACCGAGAAGGTTCTCAGGCAGGTCAGGGCGATCAACGAGATCGTCGACGAACTGGACCGCGGCTATATCGAGTCCGACAAGGTGCGCGAGTTCCTCAGAAAACACTACGAGATCGGGGAAAATGAGGAGTGACCAGGTAGATTGTTTATTTAGAGGTTCAGAATTTCAGGCGGGTCTTTGAAAACCGCTGCAGTATTTTTCAAGAACATACCCCCAGAGCCGATATCCTCAAGAGCCCATTTATCTGTACAGGCTCACAGCCCATTCTGAGGCCTCATCGGCCCCGGCATTGTTCCGCGCCCGGGCACCGGCGGGGCGGAAGTCGCCGGGAGATGATTAAGCACTGTTGCTCTATCTTTTAAAATCACCGATATTATATGGGTACATAATAAAAAATCGCCATATTTAATTGGAATTTAAACAGTGTCTTAAAATAGTATGACCTTCGAGTAAAATCTATTTGGGACAGGCGGCACCGCTGACAGCAATCCCCACTGAAAACCTGCCCGGCAGCGTCTGTGTACCACAGCAGAGAGATCATGAAAGTCCTGACATTCATCGTCCTTGTCACCATCTGTACGGCACTTGCCCTGATCACCGGTATCTTCGGGGTCACCCATCTCCTCCTTGATGAGAACATTGAGACGGCCGAGACGTCAGCGATGATCGAGGACTGCACACTGCTGGAGCATGGGCTCAAGAGCCAGCAGAATGACCTTGCTCTCCTCTGCCGGGACTACGCCACATGGGACGACACCTATGCCTTTGTACAGGATCAAAATGAGGCCTATCTTCGATCGAACATGGTCCCCGAAACCTTCCGCTCATCGCACCTTGACACAGTCCTGATCTTTGATGCAGAAGGCACCCTCTTCTACGGGGCCGGGTACGATCGTTCAAACGAGAGCATTGTCCCGCCGGCCCCTCTCCTCCTCACGCACCTGCGTGCAAACGGCCTTATCGAAGCGAACACTTCTTCCGGAGAGGTCGCCTCCGGGCTGGTCCTCCTCCCGCA
Organism: Methanofollis aquaemaris; assembly: GCF_017357525.1. Taxonomy (NCBI): domain Archaea; kingdom Methanobacteriati; phylum Methanobacteriota; class Methanomicrobia; order Methanomicrobiales; family Methanomicrobiaceae; genus Methanofollis; species Methanofollis aquaemaris. The sequence goes on from NZ_CP036172.1 coordinate 387,384, forward strand.
GGGACCGATGATGATCTCGGCCGCACCCATACTCAGGAGTTCGGGGGACGGCCCTGCAATGGGGGTGCTGGTATTCGGACGGTTTTTCACCGAGGATGAGATTGCCGGGATCCGGGAGGTCACCGGCCTGCCGGCCATATTCTTCTCACCCGACGACCCTGCAGCATTCGCCGGCATTGCAGCACCAGAACTCCCCGACCTGGAGAACCCCACGGCGGTCATCCGATCGGCCGACCGATCGACGATCACAGGAGTGACTCTCTTCACCGACATTGCCGGTCAACCGGCACTCATCACGCGAGTCGACGCCCCGAGAGATCTGTACTCCGGGCATCTTGCCATCGTCACCTCTCTCATCGCCGTCATCATCGCGACATGTGCAGGTCTCGGCCTTCTTCTCGTCGGCATCATCTATTACTCTGTTATCCGCCGTTTCGAAGAGATCAGCAGAACCGTTGCGGCGGTCAGAAAAGACCGGGACTTCTCCCACCGCCTCCCTCCCCAAAAGACCGACGAGATGATCATGCTCTCCGCATCGGTCAACGATCTGTTCTCCTTCCTTGAGGAGTACATCGCTGAAAAGAACCGATACGAAGAGGAACTTGAGGAGTCCAGAGAGGAATACCGCCAGTTGTTCCACTCGGCCAACGATGCCATCTATGTCATCCATGAAAAACAGTTTTCAAGGTGCAACCAGAGGGCACTGGAGATGCTCGGGTGCCGGAGGGAAGATACGATCTCTCGCTCTCCTCTCGATTTCTCCCCCGAATTTCAACCTGACGGCAGACGGTCTGCGGAGGCGATGGAAGCGTACTATGCTCTGGCATGCGGGGGGGCCTCTCTCAGATTTGAGTGGCGCAACCAGAGGAAAGACGGTTCTTCAGTCGATACCGAGGTCACCCTCACCAGGTTTGACCTGCAATCAGGCCCCTATCTCCTCGCCATCGCGAGGGACATCACCGAGAAGAAGCAGACCGAACAACTCAAGGCGGAGGCGTTCGCGCAGATCGAAGAGAACCTCGAACAGTTTGCCATCCTCAACGACGAGATCAGAAACCCCCTTCAGGTCATCCTGGCCGTCGTCGAGTTGAATGCCTGTGATGACGCCGAGATCGTGATGCAACAGGTCAGGTGCATCAACCGCCTCGTCGACGACCTGGACGCCGGATACATCGAGTCTGAGAAGGTGCGGGAGTTTCTCAGGAAGCACTACGAGATCGGGGAGAAAGAGGAATAACCGATAAGATGAGGGAGGGAAATTATCTCTTGTTCTACCGGGATTGCCACGACAGCGAAAAACTCCAACCGCCGGTTGGAGAAACCAGTTCATCATTCTGTCGCGTTGCAAGGTGATACCTCGTTCCCTGCCGATCCGTGACGCGGGGGTGGAGTGTGGTCAGCCTCATTCACCCTCCTGAAGAGGAATGCCACAGAGTCCTGCTATCAGTTGTTACCCGCGAGTCGGTTCAGAAAAACTCGCACCACGGGTGCGAGAAATCGGTTGGAGTCAGCAGGAACACCGACCATCACCGACCCGCCCATCTCGCGCCGGGCGTTGCGACCCAGGCCAGAGATCGTCAGGAAGAGATCGCGGGAGAAAAAATATTCACAGTCCCCGCAGCATATTCCCGAACTTGGGCAGGAAATCTTTCTTGCGCGACATCACGTTTTCAAGTCGCATAGGTTGCCCGGTCATCCCCAGTTTTGCCAGGGTCACCTCGTCGGCGGCGGCGAAGAGGTCGCTGGCATTCTCAAAGACATTGGTGAAGAGCGCGATGAAGATGTCGGCCCCGGCCTCGGCGCGCAACCCTTCGAGGACGCCCCTGATCTCCCCGGCCCGCTCGGTGCTGTACTCGAAGGAAGGGACGATCACCTGGGCGATGACCACCGCCCGGTCGAAGAGGTTGTAGTGCTTGGTGTCCCTGAGGAGGAGGTCGTGGAGAGGGACGTCCTTGAGTTCGATCCCCTGCTGGACCATCTCTGTCCCGTACTCCTCGGGGTCGACCCCTGCAATCGCGGCGAGGTAGTCGACGGCCTTCCGGTCCTCGGGCGTCGTCGTGGACATCCGCAGCACCAGGGTGTCGGAGAGGATACCGGAGAGGAGGAGGCCGGCCGTCCTCTGGTCGGGCTCGATCCCGGCCTCGATGAACTTGCGGGTGACGATCGTCGAGGTCGAACCCACGGGTTCGTTGAGGAACCGGATCGGCTTGAGGGTCGAGAACGCCCCGATGCGGTGGTGGTCGAGGATCTCAAGGACGTCGGCCTTCTCGATCCCGTCGACGGCCTGCGAATATTCGTTGTGGTCGACCAGGATCACCGGTTTGTTGATCTCGTCGACGAAGGTGTTGCGCGAGATCATCCCGAGGAGACGGTCGTCGGCCCCGACCACACAGGCCGTCCGGTATTTGGAGTTGGAGACGACACCCTTGACATATTCGAGGGGGTCGTTTGTCCCGACTCTGGGCATGTCGGTGGCCATCACCATGCTCGCCGGGAGGGAGAGGTTGATCATCTTCCCGACCCCGAAGGCGTCCAGGGTGGTCGAGAGGACGGCGATGTTGCCGGTCTGTGCGGCATGAATCACGCGGTCGCCGACCGGCGATGCGTCGGCGATGATGAGGGCGGCGATCCCGGCCGAGATGAGCGCGAGTTGCGCGGGTTCGTTGTCGCCGACGATGGCCACGTCCCGCTCACCCAGTCTGGAGAGCGAGACATGGAGGGCGTCGATGGCGATGTAGACCATGCCTTCCAGGAGGTCGGGGCCTGGGACGACGATCTCGGCGCTGAGGATCTTCGCAAGAGTCTCGAGTTTGATGGGCGCGATGGAGAGCTGCTCGATCTTCGTCCTGGTCACATAGGCGCGGGCAAGCCCGTGCTCACTGACCAGACCGAGGAGACGGTCGTCGTCGTCGACGATCGGCATGTTCCGCACGCCCTGCTCGTCCATCTTTGCGACGACCTCGATGGTCGGGACGTCGGCGCGGGCGCTGATCGGGTAGGTGAACGGGAGGTCGGAGACATTCGGCTCGACGCTCTCGATAAAATACGGCTCTTCCGCTCCGAAGTGTTCGAGCACGAACCCGGTCTCAGGATTGATTTCGCCGCAACGGGCGGCGACGTATTTTCCAGGCTCGGCATGGTTGAGGAGTTCGGCATAGCCGATGGCGCTGCATATGCTGTCGGTATCCGGGTGCTTATGTCCGATCACATAGACTTTGTTCATCTGCATTTTCCCTCGGGATCGTTGGCCTCATAATCTTGCCGCTCCGCGCTCATATCACCTTCCCCCTCGTTGGCGGGTGGCAGGAGAGAGCAGGTGAGATCCCTTCGGGTGGGGCGGCAATTATGATCACTATAGGTTCTCGGTCAGGACTTCTGAATGACTGCCTTCCCACACGCTCGCACCGGGGGCGCTGTCGAAAATCGAAGATTTTTTCAGGCTCGCTATCGCTCGCAGCCCCACTGGAACTTTCTACGACCGCTTTCCTGAGTAACGGCCATTTCTCAAAATCTTCCTCAGTGAGGTGAACGATGACACCGTCCTCTGTCTCGCTCTCATTTACCGGGAAGAGATGGATAGAATAAGAAGGATCGATACTTTCCCGGTACAACCCGTATCCTGCATACGCCACGAAGAGGAGAAAGGCGATGCCGATGATGAGCACCCTCTCCTGACATTTCGGTCTCGTTTTTCATTGGTCCGGGGTGCCTCCTGGATTTCCGGTTTTTTCATCAACAGATCCGGGTGCCCCCCTCTGCTCCGGACACAGGGGTTTACCTCCGCATAGAACCGAATTCAATAGGCAATAGATACCGCTTCAGTGGATAAGTGTCTTGATCTCGAAATATTGCCCCTCATATTCGACGTAAATAGGCGTGTCGGTTGTATGGTTGCGGATGTACTCCCGCCCAAACTCTCTATGCGCCGGAGATGTTCTGAGTTCTGGTGCTGGTACACTATCATCATTTTCTTTGAATGCTTTCCCGAGCGACGGCCACTTCTCGAAGTCTTCTTCAGTGAGGTGGACGACTATGCCGTCCTCTGTCTCGCTCTCATTTACCGGGAATACCCTGAGAATTGGGGGATCATTACTTTCCCGGTACAGTCCGTATCCTATGTAGGCCACGAAGAGGATAAAGGCGATGCAGAAGATGAGAAACACTCTTCTGACATTTCGGTCTCGTTTTTCGTTGGTCATGGATTTCTTCTGGACTTTTGAGTCTTTTTTATCGACATTACGGGGTGTCTCAGGGCACCCTTCTGTCCATTCCGCCTTGATCTTGACTCTGATGTCATCTCGCGGTAGATCTAAACTACAGATCAGAAATGTGATCTCATGATTGACCAATCAAGATGTTGAAATATTCCCCTTCATATTCAACGTAAATTGGCTTTTCAATGGTGCTGTTGTACATGTACTCTTCGCGAAATGTGTCAAGCACCATTGGATCATCCAGTTCTGGTGCACCTGCATTGGAATCTTCCTTAATCGCCTCCTCAAGAAACGGCCATTTCTCAAAGTCTTCCTCGGTGAGGTGGACGATGACATGATCCTCTGTCTCGTTCTCATCTATCGGGAATGCACCGATAAACGGAGGAGCGGTACTCTCCTGGTAAAGTCCATATCCTGCATACGCCACGAAGAGGATAAAGGCGATGCAGAAGATGAGAAACACTCTCCTGACATTTCGGTCTCGTTTTTCGTTGGTCATGGATTTCTCCCACATTTCCGGGCCTATTTTCATCAGCAATCAGCAGACATGAGGTTCTATCCTCAAAAATGAAAAGATGGGTAATGTCTATGTGACATACTGGGACACATTCAATTTTGCCTCCTTCTCTGGACGATTGTTTTCATTTTTGCATCTCCAAGATTTTTCTCATCGGAGACCCGGCACCGCAATGGCTGTCACAAATGATAACCAGCAGCACCATAACCTTCGGGCGGCACGTTAGGGCCGGGAAGCACGCTGGTCACGTTCTCCGGCCCCGGCGGGACACTCGTTCAGGTGTCCACGGCCCGAAATATGTCCTTGGTTATATATATGGATTCTGTGCTGATCCTCTAATTTTCAGGGAAATAAAAACCTCTATTCTGCCAGATCATACCTGCATGATCTCGCTTTGAGGTGGCCCCCGGCGCGAGATGGCGGTGAAGATTTTGTGAGGAGGGCGGCATGGCTGATCCCTCCATCTTCTCGCTCAAACACGCGTCCCTCCCCCTATGCTCTCGCCGGGGAGGCATAATCTACGAACATGAAGAGGGTGTTGCCGCCTTCCCCTCCTATCAGTTACACAGGGGCGGGGGACGACCAATCCCCGATGAATACTCCAGAAAAAAATTGAAAGAGATATTATTTCTTCAGGGCACGCCCGGCCGAGAAGGCCTTCGCGATCTCCGGCCCGACGCCGTGGTACGTACGGCACGCTGAGTCGTAGAGGAAGGGCATGACCTTCTCCATCGCGGGGTTGCCGTCCTCGCCGAGGACCGACTCGTCCACCCTGACGTCGACGATCTCGCCGATGAACTGGGTGTGGACGCCGATCTCGACGCTCTGCGAGACCCGGCACTCAAGGACGACCGGGAACTCCTCGATGTAGGGGGCGTCCACCTGCGCCGCCTTCGCCGCGGTCAGGCCGGCGGCGGCGATCTTGTCGGTGTTTTTGCCCGACTCGATCCCGAAGTAGTCGGCCTCCGCGACATACTTCGCGGAGGGGATGCAGACGGTGAAGGCCTGTTTTGCCGTCAGGTTCTCGTAGGTCTTCCTCGACTTCTGCACCGATACCGCAACCGACGGCGGGTTCGAGGAGCATATCCCGCCCCACGCCGCGTTCATGGCGTTGGGGTTGCCCTCGGCGTCGTACGTGCAGATGATCAGCACCGGATGCGGATACAGAAGGGTCTTTGCACCGATTGATCTCTTCATGCCTCTTACTGGGCGGCAGAGGGTAAGGTTCTTGCGCCGGAGAAGGAAGAACACAAAAAAAAGATTCAGAAGTCCGGTTCGGACTTCAGTGCCTCGACGAGGAGGGCGACGCCGTTCTCGATATCGGCGAGGTCGAGCACCTCGACCGGCGAGTGGATGTACCTCGTCGGGATGCTCAGCGTCGTCGCCGGGATGCCGCCCCGCTCCAGGTGGATGGTGGTGGCGTCGGTGGTCCCGCCCTTCCCGACTTCGAGCTGGAACGGCACTTCCTTCGCCTCGGCCGCCTGCCGCAGCCATGCGACGACCTTGCGGTTCGCGATGAGCCCGCGACCGTTGCTGTCGACGATGGTGATCACCGGACCGGCTCCCATCTCCAGAGAGGCGTCCTTCTTCTCGATGCCGGGGTGGTCGCCAGGGATCGTGGTGTCGGTGGCGATGGCGCAGTCGGGGTTGAGCGAGTAGGCGACAGTCTTTGCCCCCTTCAGCCCGACCTCCTCCTGCACGGTGAAGACCCCGTAGATGGTATGCGGGGACTTGACCGTCTTGAGCGTCTCGATGAGCATCGCACACCCGGCGCGGTTGTCGAAGGCCTTCCCGGTCACCCGCTTGTTCGCCAGGGCGCAGAACTCCCGGTCGATGTTGACCGGCGTGCCGACCTCGATGCCGAGTTCCGCCGCCTCTTCCGCCGACGTCGCACCGATGTCGATGAACATGTCGTCCACCTTGGGCGGGCGCTTGCGGTCCTCCTCCTTCATCACATGGGGCGGCTTGCCGCCGACCACACCGTAGACCGGACCCTTCGTCCCGTGGAGCACGACCCGCTGGGCATAGAGCGTGGGGTCGTACCATCCGCCGATGGTGACGAACCTGACAAAGCCCTTCTCATCGACGTACTTGACCATCGCCCCGATCTCGTCCATGTGCGCCGCAAGCATGATCGAGAAATCGTCGCCCTTCTTGACCGTGATGAGGTTACCCATCGAGTCTTCCCTGATCTCGTCGACAAAGGGCGCGACCTCGGCCCTGATGACCTCGGCGACGCTCCCCTCGCTCCCGGAGATCCCGTGGGCATTGGAGAGTTTTTTCAAGATTTCTTGAACCATATCATTCACCTTTCTTTTCTGAGACGTTAATCTTCAAGGACCGCCTCGGCGATCCTGGCCAGCGCCCGCCGCAGATCGTCCTGCGACGCGGCATAACTGATCCTGGCGTAATCGGGCGCGCGAGTGCCGAAGGCCGAACCCGGCACGATGATCACTCCCTTCTCGACGATCTTCGCAAAGAGGTCGTGGCCCATCGGGACAAACGCATAGAACGCACCCTCGGGCACCGGGAACTTCAACCCCATCTCGGCAAGCCCGGAACAGAGGAGGTCGCGGCGCGCCCTGTACTCCTCGCGCATCGCCGCCACCGGCGACTGGTCCCCGGTGAGTGCCGCCAGCGCCGCATACTGCGAGATGGAGGTGGCGCAGGCCTGGCAATACTGGTGGACCTTGATGCACTCCTCCACCACCGCATCAGGCGCGGCCATATAGCCCAGACGCCACCCGGTCATCGAGTAGGTCTTCGAGGTGGCGTTGATGGTCACGACGTCCTCGCCGAAGCGCGCCGCACTCACGTGAGGTTTGCCGTAGGTGAAGTGCTCGTAGACCTCGTCCGAGACGACGGTGACGCCCATGTCCCCGGCATACTCGACGAGGGCCTTCACCGACTCCTCACTCTCCACCATCCCGGTCGGGTTCGCAGGCGTGTTCAGGACAAGCAGACGGGCGCCGTCCATCCGCTCCTTCGCCGCCTCCACGTCGAGGTGGAGGGAGGCGTCGAGGCTGAGCCCTTCGGCCCGGCCGCCGGCAAGTTCGGCGAGTGCTGCATAGGAGACAAAACCCGGATCCGCGATGAGCACCCGGTCGCCCCGGTCCACCAGAGCCTCCATCACGATATGGAGGGCCTCGCTCGCTCCCGCCGTGACGATCACCTGATCTGGCGAGTACGAGAGGGCGTTCTCGCGCCCGAACTTCTCGCAGACCGCCTCGCGCAGCTCCGGAATGCCGGCGTTCATCGTGTAGCCGGTCATTCCGCGGTCGATCGCCTCCTTCGCCGCTTCCCTGATCCGGGCCGGCGTCGGGAAGTCGGGCTGGCCGATGCCGAGGTTGATCGCGTCCTCGCCTGCCCCTTCGAACATCTTCCTGATCCCCGAGATCTCGATCCCGCGGACCCGCTCTGCAAACCTATCTCCAGCCATATCGGTCACTCGATATTGGCGTGCCTGCACTTGAGGTCTTCGACATTGGTCTCGGTGATCTCCATCAGGCGCGAGACGATCGCGTCTGCAAAGACCATCGAGGTCGTCTCAAAGATCGTGCCGAGGGGAGCGAAGGACTTGTGCTGGCCCATCATCTGCCTGACCTCGAACTCGGCCGACTCGTCCTTCACCTCGTCGCGGTGACTCTCGATCTCGACGGCGCAGTCGGCGATCTTTCCGATCCGCGAGTCCGAGTTCGAGGTGATGAGGCAGACTCGGCCGCCGATCTCCTTGACCGTCTCCGCAAGTTCGGCGACGGTCTTGGTCTTGCCCGAGCCCGAGAAGACCACCAGCACATCGCCCTCGCCCATGGCCGGGGTGACGGTCTCGCCGACGACGTACGAGTGCAGCCCGAGATGCATCAGCCGCATGGCAAAGGCCTTCGCCACCAGCCCCGAGCGTCCGGCCCCGAGGACATAGATCCTCTTTGCGCAGAGGAGTTCCTGGAGGAAGGACTCGACCTCGGCATCTGCGATCATATCGGCGATAGAGGCAATCTTTGAGGCCATCAGGCCCATCATATCCTGAACAACGTGTTTTTCCATGGTCCTACCTCACAGGTGGTCGTGCCAACTACATTAGAATATCGTGTTCGGAGAGGCCAATAGGAAATGTCATCACACCTGAAGACGACATGTATCCGGGCAAAGAAATGAAGCGAATAGAGCCTTATTTTTCATGCGATGGTGCGACGCTCCTGCACGGCGATGCGATCGAGTGCATGGCGTCCATCCCCGACGGCTCGGTCGACCTCGTCTTTGCCGATCCCCCGTATAATCTTTCCAACGGCGGCTTCACCTGCCAGGGTGGGAAGCGGGCGCCGGTCGACAAGGGTGCATGGGACCAGAGCGCAGGGATCGAGGAGGACTTCGAATTTCATCGCCGGTGGATCGAGGCCTGCGGCAGGGTGCTCAGGGACGGGGGGACGATCTGGATCAGCGGCACCTACCACTCGATCTATGTCTGCGGTTTCGCCCTCCAGGCTCTGGGTTTTCAGATCCTCAACGATATCTGCTGGTACAAACCCAACGCTCCCCCGAACCTCAGCACCCGCTACTTCACCGCAAGCCACGAGACCCTGATCTGGGCAAAGAAGGGGGAGGAACGGCACACCTTCAACTACGACGAGATGAAGAACGGCGAGTGGGAGTACGATGTCATCAAACGTCCGGGAAAACAGATGCGGTCGGTCTGGTCGGTCCCGGCCCCCAAGCGTTCCGAGAAGAAGGAGGGGAAGCACCCGACCCAGAAGCCGCTCGCCCTCCTGGAGCGGGTGGTGCTCGCGAGTTCCGAGGAGGGTGACCTGGTCCTCGACCCCTTTGCCGGGAGTTCGACAACCGGGCTTGCGGCCGTGATGCACGGCCGGCGGTTCCTGGGGATCGAGCGGGAGGAGGAGTACCTCGACCTCTCGGTCCGGCGGTTTCGAGCGCTGATGGACTGAGACTACAAAAACCTCTCAAACCGATCTTTTTTCGCCCGGCAGATCGGGCAGATCTCGGGCGGTTCATCGCGTGCGCAGAGATACCCGCAGACCCGGCACCGGTGGACCGGGTACGGGAGCGAGCCCGTAAGATGGGCCGGCCGTTTTGCGGCGCTCTTCGTGGGGCCGCCGGGCGGGCGGCGTTCGGGCACCCGGCCGACCGTTTGTTCGCCGGCGACGACCGCCCCTGTGACATAGAGAGTGCAGTAGCAGGCGCCGTATTCGGCGAGATCGGGATCGCGGTACTCACACGGGCAGACGATGTCGGCGTCGGCCTCCTTCACCCCGATACTGAGACGGCACGGGCATGCCGGGTACCCATACCGCCGTTCGTTGGCCAGAAGGCCCCTGACCAGGTCTTTTACAAACTCAGTGTCAGGGTTGAGATGGTAGCCCCCGGCCTCGGCCTCACGGTCCAGGCGGAGACATACCTTCTCGACCTCCTCGTCGGTGACTCTGTCGGTCACACCAGCGCCTCCCTGATCTCGTCTTCCTGGTAGCCCACGATCGTCTTCCCGTTGATCACCAGCGTGGGAAACGATCCCATCGGATTGTAGCGGTGAATAATCTCAGTGTAGACCTTCTCCATCTCGTCCTTGGGGAGTTGGTCGACGAAAAGGTAGTCGTACTCCACGCCAAGGGTATTGAGGAGATCTTTGGTCTTTGCGCACCAGCCGCAGGTGCTCAGGGCATAGAGCAGGATCTGCCCCTTCTTCTTGCCGTCGACATGTATCAGGTCCATAAGATATGCGTGAGTTGCCCCCTCTCCCCATAAGGGTTGTGTTCCCGATCAGACCGGGGGGAAGGTTGATGTCCGGCGGCGTCCCCCATCTCCGTCGATGAGTCTTGAACTCCTCGTCGAGGCCTACCGACTCGCCGCGGAGAGCCTCAGCTTTGTAGGGGCGCTCGTGATCATCTACGGCGGGATCAGGGCCGCGGTGAGGACGCTGCAGAAAGAAGTGTTGAAAAAACCGTTCAAATACCATGACATCAGGCTGGGGTTCACCTCCAAGATCGTCTTCGGCCTCGACTTTCTCATCGCCTCCGACATCCTCCTCACCCTCATCGCCCCGAGCCAGGAGGAGTTGCTCGTCCTCGGTGCCACGGTCATCATCAGGACGATCATGGGATATTTTCTCACCAAAGAGGCACAGGAGTTTGTCTTCGATTGATCGAGTTCGGAGAGTCGGGCATGATTCGAGAGTGCGTCTCAGGCATGCCTGATGAAAATCTCATTTCGCGACTTTGTAGAATTCGGGATGAACGCCGGGCTCAAGCATACGCGATGATTATTTTTCGTCGCGTGCTTGCTCTTTCTCAAGAAAGGATAACTGATGAAAATCTCGCTTCATCGCCGCCCCCTGGCTATCCTCTCTCCGGCGGGGTCCGGGGGTGCAACCCCCGGCCGAGACGGCAGAAAAATATCTCCGATGGAGGGCGGCACGCCTGATCATTCCATCTCGCCTTCCCCCATGCTCCCGCCGGGGGCTCTGCCCCCGGTCCCCCGGGATGGCGATAGGGTCGGGAAGGCCACGCTGGAGATCCTTTGATCACTCTCCTTACAACAGAAAAACAAATCGAAACACCACCTCTCGCCGCCCCCGCCTATCCTCATTCCGGCGGGGTCCGGGGGTGCAACCCCCGGTGGAAGACGGCAGAAAAATTCTGCGACGAGGGGCGGCACATCGATCAAATCATCATGCCGCCCCCCACCGATCCTCACCGTGGGTGATCATCACACCCGGAGCGACCCAGAGGGGAACTCGATCCCCAACGCCGGGATGAGATCCCTGATCTCCTGGAGCACATAGTCGGGCCTGCAGATGGGTTCGGGCCCCTCGCTGTGGTCGCCGTACAGTGCATAGGCCGCCTGCATCCCGAGCGCCTTTGCGGGTGCGACCTCGCGGCGGATGCTGTCTCCCACGACCATCGTCGTGGCCGGTTCGGCAGAGAGGGCGTTGATGGCGCAGCAGAACTGTGTCGGGTCGGGTTTTTTCCGGCCGGTCAGGTCGGGGGTGACAAGATACGAAAAATAGTCCCTGAGCCCGGTCTGTTCCAGTCGCGCCAGCGCCTGGAAAGAGTAGGCGTCGGTGACGACGGCCATGGTGATCCCGGCACCGGCGATGGCCCCCAGGGTCTCCTCCACGCCGTCGAAGAGCCTGATCGAGGTGAGTTTGGCCCTCTCGTAGACCCAGCACGAACGGCCGAAGGCCTCTCTTCCGGCACCGAGCATGGCAAGATAGTCCCTGATGTTCTGCAAGTCCTCGTACCCGACGCCGGGCCGCCTGAAATACTGGTAGAGTGCTTCGGCGTCGCCGGCTCCGAGATCCTCGACGACCGCCCGGCACGCCTCTCTCTTCGCGCCGACGAAGTCCCAGAGCGTGTTGTCCATGTCGAAGAGCACGTGCCTTATCGCCGGATCCCCAGGGCCGAAAGTTTCCTGCATAGTTCGATGTCCCTCTCGCACTCGGTATGATGGTCATCGCCGATGAAGGTGAGCCTGAAGGCATCGGGGTCGTCCCCCTTCCCCCCGAACTCGCCGAAGAGGACGGCCGATCCGATGGTGACGACGCCAAAGGAGAGAGCAAGGTGGGCGACGAGTTTGAAGAAGGTCTCGGGCGAGGCATGGCGGGGTTTTGGGTGGTAGGGTGCCCTGAAGAGAAAATATTCCACCCCCTCGGCATCGCAGAGGTCGGCCATCGACCCGTCCGCGGTGAGGAGAACCGGCAGGCCGAACCGCTTCTCCTCGAACCGGCGGAGGGCCTCGACGATCATCTGGTCGTTCTCGCGGGTGGCATGCACCGCCTTCTCTCCTTCATCGACGAGGATGGCCCGGTCGCGGAGGGTCTTGTACTCGGGCATCGCGAGGTACGCCGCCTTCCTCGACTTTTTCTTCCGCCGGTTCTCGAACTCGGCGATATACCAGCTGGCTTCGGGCGCACTCTCCCGCAGTTCGGCGATGAAGCGGGCCGAATATTTGTGGTTGAGCACGTACTCGATTTCCTGGCGCACGATCCCCGTGAGGATCACCTCGTCGGGACGGAGGGCGCGACTCGTGGTGAAGAAGCGGTGGTACATGAGGTTGGTGTCGAGCCCGAACGAGATCTCCTTCTTCAGCCCGCGGTAGATCTTCGCCTTCTCCCTGAACGCCTCCATGTTCGCATAGGTGGTGACCCCGCTGGCAAGGAGACATTCCTCGAAGTCAGAGAAGAACGGCATCTCCATCGCGTGCTCGCCGAACCTGAGCGAAGCGGCATAGAACTCGTCGGGGTTGGAGAGGATGGAGATCCGGTAGCCCGTACCCTCGGGCCGCGCTTCGAGAAGACGGATCCCGTAGATCGGATACGAGATGACGACCTCGCCGCCGAAGTGATTGATGAGGGCCGGGATCTCCCGGCTCGCGATCAGCATCTCGCTCATCCGCCGCCCTCCTCGACGAGGTCGCGGAGAGGCTGGATGTGGAGGGGGATGAGCAGGTACGGCATGGCCGGCGGGTCGGGGATGGGGAGACCGAGATAATAGATGTGGTCGACCCGCAGATCGGCGGCGGCAAGATCCAGGCAGACCGAGACGATCGCCGCCTTCCGTCCCGGCGTGATGTCGAGGGCGATCTCAAAACCACCAGCGATAAGGAAGCGGACCAGCCCGGTCACCTCCTCCCCGGCCGCGGCATAGTCGCCTTCGGCCACCCTGACGACCGATACCTCAGGGGAAAAACCGTAGCGTTTTGAGATCAGCCTGATCCCCTCCAGCACGGGCCCGACAGAACTCTCCTCCCAGGCGACGAGATGGACCAGTGCCGGGCGGTAGCCGCGCTCACGCAGCACCGCATGATAGGTGTTGAGGAGCGCCCAGCCCGATCGGCCGGCAAGGGAGATGTAGGCCTGCACCCGCACCCGGGACATACCCCCGGATGAGAGGCGCGGGCAAAAAAGGTTGTCGTTTATGCGGCCGGGATCACGAGCGGGAAACCGCGGTGGGTCTCCACGTCGACCGGCACGCCATAGACGGCGGCGATCACCTCGGGGGTCACGATCTCGGCCCCGCCGGCGGCATAGATCGTCCCGCCCTTGAGGAAGATGAAGCGGTCCGAGTACCTGAGGGCGGTGTTGAGGTCGTGCATCGTGAGGACGGCGGCGACGTTGTGGGTGGCGACCGCCTCGCGCACGGTGTCCATGATATCGATCTGGTTGCGCAGGTCGAGGCTGCTCGTCGGTTCGTCGAGGAGGAGCACCCTGGGCTCCTGGACCAGGGCCCTCGCGATGCTCACCTTCTGGAGTTCGCCGCCGCTCATCTCGTCGATGAACCTGAGCGAGAGGTCTTGCAGGCAGAGCCTCTTGATCGCCGCGTCCACCAGTCTGAGGTCGTGCTCGGTCACCTTCCAGCGGATGTACGGCCGCCGGCCCAGCAGGATGGCGTCGAAGGCGGTGAGCCGCCCGGTCTCGCACCGCTGCGGGACGTAGCCGATCCTTTTGGCGATCTCCAACTGTTCGAGGGCAAGGACGTCGTCGTCGCCGACCATCACCGACCCGGCCTTCGGGCGGAGGATGGCGTTCATGCACTTGAGCAGCGTCGTCTTCCCGACGCCGTTGGGGCCCATGATCGAGACGACCTGCCCGTTCTCCACCGAGAACGCCACGTCCTGGAGGACGGCCCGCGAGTTGTACTCGAACCTGACATCTGATACTTCGATCAACATCGTGCATACCCCCGTACCAGCAGATACAGGAAGACCGGAGCGCCCATGAACGCGGTGAGGATCGCCACCGGCAGGATATGGGGGGCGAGCATGATCCTGGCCACGGTGTCGGCGGCGAGGAGAAGGACCGCCCCGGCGACACAGGAGCCGGGAATGAGGAAGCGGTGGTCGTCGCCGATGACCCGCCTGACCATGTGCGGACAGACGAGGCCGACAAACCCGATCACGCCGAGGAAGGCGACGACGATGGCAATGACCATGGAGGCGAGGAGCATCCCGACGAGCCGGATCCGTTCCACGTTGACGCCGAGCCCCTTTGCGGTCTCGTCTCCGGCGTCGATGGCATTGTAGTTCCAGCTGTTGAGATAGAAGTACACCGCCGCGAGGGCGACCGGCACGGCGATGATGGGAAGCTCGTTCCAGCTTGCACGGCCCAGGTCGCCGAAGGTCCAGAAGACCATCGCGGCGAGCTGGTTGTCGTCGGCAAAGTACTGCAAAAACATCGTCCCTGCAACGGCGAGAGAGCCGATGGCGACGCCGGCGAGGACCATCACCTCGGGCGAGGTCTGCCGCATCTTCGAGATGGCCAGGATCACGAGGGTGGCGAGGAGCGCGAAGACGAAGGCGCTGACGGTGGTGAGAAGGGGGTTGGAGATGTTCACCGAGGTGCCGGTGCTCTGCATCGTCCCGGCTCCGAGGATCATCACCGAGAAGGCCGCCCCGAACGCGGCGGCATGGGAGGTCCCGAGGGTGTAGGGCGAAGCGAGCGGATTCCTGAGGATCGACTGCATCGCGAGGCCCGCAACCGAGAGCCCGAGCCCGGCGACGATGCCCGCGAGGGCCTGAGGGAGCCTGATGTTCCAGATGATCGAGTCCTCCATCTGGGGCACCTGGCCCGCGAAGACGTTCGGGAGCGAGAGGTTGAAGAATCCGTTGACCCGCTCGATCAACCCGGAGACGAGGGCGGTCGCCACCTCGGCCGGCGGGATCCAGACCGCCCCCACCGAGATGGAGAGGATGAGAAGGAGAATGAGGATGGCCACCCCCCCGAGGATGGCCGAGATCTTCCGGCCGGTGTATTGGAGATATTCCTGGGGAACCTCCCCGTCAGCGAGATGCATCCTTCACCTGCTCCCTCTGGATTCAGATACTCAGTTTCGTGAACGCCATCTGCTGGAAGTCGTCGTTCATCTCACCGAAGACCGGTTTCTTCACCAGGAAGGTGTAGATCTCGTCGGCTTCCGCGGCCGGGTCGATGTCGGCGAACTGATCGGGATACAGCACCTTGCCGACATAGTAGGCGTCGGCCAGGATGGAACCCTGGTTCTGGCTGTACCAGTTGTACGGGAGGACACCGTAGACTTCGCCGTTCTTCTTTGCCGAGAGCCCGGCGTAGGAGGGGTCGTTCTTCAGTTCGTCGATGGCGCTTGAGCCGTCGGTGAGCTGGAGGGTGGCGAGGTCGACGAAGATGATCTCAGGATCCCACTCCAGGATCTTTTCCTTGGCGACCGGGGTGCCGGTCTGGAGCTGCTCGTCAGGGGCCTTCGAGGTGTCGTAGGCGACGTTGACGGCGTTCACGAAGACGAAAGGCGGGTAGGAGGTCTCGGTGGACTGCAGCCCGTGTGCACCGCGGTAGGCGATACCGCCGACATAGGCGCGGGTCTTCTCGCTGTCAGGGACGTCTTTGGTCCTGGTGTCCAGGTCGGCGATCCGCTCGTCGAAGAAGGCGATCACTTCTTCGGCGCGGTCATCGGTGCCGAGCACCTTGCCCATCGTCCGCAGCGACTGGCAGAAGTCGTCCCGGTGGAAACTGAGGTCGCCGTAGTTGAGGACGACGACCGGGATGCCGGTCTTCTGCTGGAGTTCTTCGGGGTCGTAGCCTGAGGTGGCGTAGGTCTTGAAGATCACGTCCGGCTTGAGGGCGAGGATCTTCTCGGGGTCGTCGTGGCCCCTGAACTCGCCGATGAGGGGGTAGTCCTTGAACTGGGGGTTGGCAAGGAAGTACGGGCGGGCGTCCATCGGTTGCTCGCGTTTTTCGATGTCGTCGACCCCGACGATCCGGTCCTGGGCGCCGAGGTAGGTGAGGTAGCGCAGGCTGCCCGAGCCTGAGCAGACGACGTGTTCGATGGTGGCGGGCACGGTCACGCTGCGGCCCGCACCGTCGGTGATGGTGACAGTCTCAGCGGGGGCGGGGTTGTCCTGGACGGTGGCGCCGCCCTGCGTGCCGGTGCATCCTGCGATACAGAGGCATGCCAGGAGGGCTGCCGATAAACAGAGGTAGAGAAACGTACGTCTTGACACAATTCATCAACTCTATACGATATATCTCTGAAGGTGCGTTATTAAATCTTATCGTTGTTAACTTTGGTATGAATATCGGGGTGCGGCAGAGATATTCTTCAGAGCAGATATGAAAAAAGAGAACAATTCTCAGCAGGATTCAGGTCTCAGATCTCCTCGATGGAGACGACATGCACCGGTCTGCCCCACTGCTGGATGGTCATTACGTCCTCGGCCGGTTCGAGCGTGAACCGCACCTTCAGTCCGTCCTGCTGGAATGCCTCGTCGAGATCGAGAGGGAGGTAGCGTGCCCCGTCGTCGGCGACGATCCCGTAGAAACCGCCTTCGAGGTCGATGTAAGTTATGGTGCCGGTGCCGGTGACCCCGGCCGCCGGAGTCTCGTTCACCGTTCCACCGGGTGTCTCATTCAACTCTTCGCCGCCATCGGTGCCGGTGCACCCCGCAAAGAGCACCGCACCGCAGAGGAGTGCGACGACCGCCAGGATGGCGGGCCATGATCTGTCATACATTGTTTCCACCACTCTGAGATCGGTCTGAGAGAATATAGTGCTTTTTAAGACCGCGAATTTATTCGTAGTCACAAACCTATTGTTATCGCTTCAAAAGGTTTTAATCGTTTATTGAATCAGAATGCCCGGATAGAGAGTTCATATGACATCCGGTAGAGAACCGCCAGACTCCATCGATGGCGGCACCCGGGATCCATGATGGACAATACAGGAGTATTTACCGATTTTAGGTTTAAATTCACTGGATTATGGTAATTCATCGCCGACAGTCAATATAGTATTTGTTATATGCTATCATACATATTTATGTCTGGGCGCGTTTATCCGCCCATTTAGAAATGTGTCCTTCGAAAACGGTACGAAAGTCGTCATACCGGAGGATACAGAACCTATCGAGAGACTTCATGAGGTGAAAAAATGGAGAAAAAAATTGGTTCTCACAGCAAGTGGATGCTCCTGCTTCTGATAATTGCAGTTGCAGTAACGATACAGCCCGTAAGCGCAACGACACATGTCGTTGAACTGGGGAATGCATGGATCTGGGACAGACCCAGTGTCACCAGCGGGGTTCTCAACCTCTGCCAACCTGAAGAGTATACGATCGAGATCAACTCAGGTGACATTGTGGAATACAGGATGGAGTATGCATTTACCGACGAGCGAACACATAGCGGAGACAACAGTGCGTCATTTATTTTGCGCTGTAATGGAGTCGATGCAGACAGGGATGAGATCATTGATAGAAGCAATATAGATGATGGAGAGCACAGGTATCTCTCATGGAGCCAGAGGTATTATAATAATAATCACCATATTCTCGTGGACCTGGTGGCCGCATATAACGGTGATCGATCGTGGTCGGATAATAAGCAGATGCTGGTGCACATCAATGTGGTATAGATCTCATCGAGAATTTCATCCTTTTTTTATGAAACCTGCTCTCCGGCCCCGATATCATGCGAGAGATGAGTAAAAATCATAGGGGTGACGAACAGTCGATATTGGGGGCCTCATACTCCTGAAGAGAAGCTTAGTTTCCCTCATCTCGGGCCTATATTTGGAGGAGCCGGCAGGATGATATATCCGCTTCGAAAAAAGATATACTCAGAGATCCGGAGAATATCAATGATCATCACAACCACCGACACCATCCCCGGCCGCGACTTCGAGACACTCGGCCTCGTCGTGGGCAACACCGTACAGGCAAAGAACATCGGACGCGACATCCTGAGCGGACTCAAAGGCGTGATCGGCGGGGAGATCACCGCCTACACCGAGATGCTCTCCGAGGCACGGGAGATCGCACTCGATCGGATGGAGAAAGAGGCCGAGAAACTCGGTGCCGACGCTGTCGTCGCGCTCAGGTTCTCTACCGCGGAGGCGATGCCCGGCGCCGCCGAACTGATGGCCTACGGGACCGCGGTCAGGTTCAGGTAAACGTGCGGGAGGGGGAATCCTCCGCCCGCACAACACATTTTCTGTCCGGCGCAGGCGGCGATGTCCGGCATCTGCCGCTCCGAATCGCGCCGATTTCCTGCATTTTTCCCGCCCTTATAATAGTCGATCGGAGAGAGGGAAAGGTCAAACCATATCTTCGGTTCATCTAGTCCGGCATAGGGGCAGGAGATAGCATGGATATCCGGGGATTTCGTGGATGAGGCTGATTATATCGATATCTGAAAATACAGTCGTTTTGAGCCTAGACCCGAGGTGACGATCCCTGAATGGAAGTAGATCTGGGTGTATCCGGGTGTACAGTAGTTTACTAAAAATTATGATCTGACCCAGATCCAATGGAACCACTCGTATGAAAAAGGGTTTTGTTGGGCTTTGTAAAATTCCTCTTCAGGAGCGATCATCGGGGGCTGACCACACCCTTACCCCCGCATGACGGATCGGTGGAGGACGGGATCACTCTCTGAACTATTCCCCCCCACCTTCCCGTCCCTATCGCAATACCGGGGGCCCGGGCGGCAAGCGCCCCCGTCGAGAGCGTGGGGGAAGGCATGTCGATCAGACGGGCCGCCCCACAGAAGAACAAGAAATTTTGGCCTGCTCTCGCACGCCAGGGGGAGACCCCCCGGACCCTCTCCACGGCGAAGATAGCCGGGGGGCGGCGAGGTGCTCGGTTCCTGTCATCCTCCCTGTCAGGAGGAGAGGAATCGAGGGAGTACCATGAAACGAGATGAAGCGTTGCCTCAGGCTGAACCAATGAAAACCAATAAATTGAATTCTATTTCTGATAGCAATGGGGTTTTCATGGAACAGAGTTTTTATGCGGCATGCCTGAGGCGTGCTCTCGGCTCATGCCTAATTCTACATAGCCGAAAAATTAGAGAAGTAATGGGGTAGGAAGGGAAGGGCTTCCCAGAGATCCAGAAAGGAGTGGCAACCCTCCACTATATTCATCACCCGCATTTAAACAGATCTCGGATCACACCCCCGCACAACTAACTGGTTCTGGCCATCCATGCAATCTCCTGCTCAAATCGACAAAATATTAATTTTTAAAATAATTGACAATTTTTATGTAGAAAAGTATAATAATTGAAAGTATCTATATTTTCAAGTTTAAATTGGATCCCCGTGCGATCGGAACAATACTAAAGGCAACCATGAAGGATCCATTTAGCCGGAAAATCCAGGGACAAACCACCAGATTTCATACCCCCAACCATCACGCACAGCCATCACAGGTTCCTCTTCCTCCTTCACTTGCAGCAGAAACCATACCCAGACTCATCACTGCAGATCTCAGGATCCGGAAAGAATCGCGACATGGCCATAAAAAATGAGACCAGTATGAAACCAGAACCCAGCGTTGACAAAATTGCTCCTGCAGTTTGCCTGCACGAAATCGACAGAAACAGTACCCACGCCAAGTGGAACGCGGACTCAGTCGGATCTTCAAGGACGAACTGGTCCCGGAAGACTTTGTCTCCCACCACTATTGTCTACCTTCTACCCCAAACCTCGCCATCCGCCCAGAGCAGGACCGGAACATCTTGCAGTTCTATAGACTCAACCCCCGCCTTGAATGCTTCTTCTTCGAAGATCTGGCACTTGCCTGATCGGCATGCTGATCAGTGTAATTCAGGAAAAAACCGGACAATTCGGTCATATCGATACAATGAAGTTGAAGACACTCTACCTGACACTCTATACTGATAAGCCTGTGAAGAAGGATGTAACGCACCTCCAGGGCTATATCGCCGGTCTGGATTCCAACCGGCCAATCCTCAACCCTCATGCCCAGGTCTTCCCGCAGAACTATCCGCGCCTGCAGTGCCGGGTCGTTGAGGGAATACCCACGATTCTCGGGATTGAAGAAGAAGTGGAGAGACTCCTCGAGATCATCGGGACGATCAAAGAACTCCATCTTGGCAATGTGACGTACCAGGTGACTCTTCGGAGTGCCTACGAGCAGGGGATTTATCTCCATTCAACTGAGAGTCTGCGGCACTATCAGTTTGTCACCCCCTGGCTGGCGCTCAATGAAGAGGACTGCGAGCATTACCAGAACCTGCAGAACTGGCAGAAAAAGAAGGATCTGATCAACCAGATTCTTGTCGACAATATCCTTTCCATGGCAAAGGGGCTGGGAATTGTCGTTGACCAGAGACTCAGGGCGGACACCTGTCTGGAGGAGGTACCGATCTCTTACAAGAGGATCGAGATGATTGGGTTCGTTGGAGATTTCAGGGTGAATTATTCTATTCCCGAGTATTTCGGCCTGGGTATGGGGATCTCTCGTGGATTTGGCGTGGTGAAATCGCTCTCGATACCGGGGACTTATTCGGTGGTGACCAAGGAATCGGCGAAGATACACTTCTCATAAGGAATGAGGGGGGTTGAGGTGCAACCCGATTCAAGGACGACACATCAAAAGAGGTCGATACTGGGCCTCCCCTGTGTGTAACCACAGATGAGAGAGTAACGGCGGTTGGGTGAGGAGGAGTGTGACAGGTTCCGGTCACCTCCCCTACGCGTGCCCAGACACCCTTATATACCGCAACCTCCCCCTCAGCGAGGGAGGGACATGATCTTCGAGCAGATCGAATCAGAAGGATTGGCCCACTATTCGTACTTCATCGGGGCCGGGCGGGCCGCGTTCGTCGTCGATCCCAGGCGGGACGTGGACGTCTACCTCGACCTCGCCGCAGCGCACGGGGTCGGAATCACCCACATCTTCGAGACCCACCGCAACGAAGACTACTGCACCGGATCGCTCGAACTCGCCGGAGCGACCGGAGCGGAGATCCTTCATGGGGCGGCCCTGGACTTCGCCTTCGGCCGCCCGGTAAAGGATGGGGACGTCGTCGGCGTAGGATCGCTGGAGGTGCGGGTGCTCGACACCCCCGGTCACACCGACGAGAGCATCTCTCTCGCGCTCGCCGAGGCCGGGCATGCCGACACACCCTTCATGGTCTTCACCGGCGACGCCCTCTTTGCCGGCGACGTGGGGAGGACCGACTTCTTCAAAGAGCGCCTGGAAGAGATGGCCGGCAGACTCTACGACTCGCTCCACGACACGATCCTCACCCTCGGCGACGGCGTCATCGTCTGCCCGGCCCACGGCGCCGGGTCGGTCTGCGGCGGCGCGATCAGCGCCCGCCCGCTCACCACCGTCGGCCACGAGAAGCGGACGAACCCCCTTCTCCAACTTGACAAACCTGAGTTCATCGCCCGCAAACGCGCCGAACACCACCCCATCCCCCCGTACTTCGCCACCATGGAGCGCTACAACCTCGCCGGCCCCCCGCCCCTCGGAGAGGCCCCGTCGATGCGGCCGATGACCGCCGGCGCCGTCGAGAACGCGGCCGGACGGGGCGCCGTCCTCGTCGACCTCAGGGGGCCTTCCGCCTTTGCCGGCGGCCACATCCCCGGAAGCCTGAACATCTGGGAGGCCGGGATCTCGGCATATCTCGGATATTATGCAGGATACGACCAGCCCATCATCTTCGTCGACGACGCAGCATCGGCCCCGCGCAACGCCGAGACCCAGGCCCGACGCCTCGGATTCGACACCATTGACGGCTACCTGGCCGGCGGGATGAGAGCATGGTACCGCAGCGGCCGCCCCATCGCCAGGTGCGGAACCTGCTCGGTCCGCGAGGTGGAGCCCGGTGCAAAGGATCAGTTCATCCTCGACGTCAGGGATGTCGCCACCCGCCTGGCGGTCGGGACGATACCCGGTTCCCACTCCATCCCGGTCGAGGAGATCGTCGGCAGGATCGACGAAGTGCCGGGATACAAAAAGATCCTGGTCTACTGCAACACAGGGTTCAAAGGAAGCCTTGCGGCCTCGGTCCTTCTCAAGAACGGCTGCCAGGACGTCACCAACATCCTGGGCGGGATGAGCGCCTGGATCGAAGCCGGGCGTGAAGTCAGAAAAGGCGCGGGCAGGGAGTGGCCGCCACTCCCGGCATGACGCGCCCGACAACAGTGCCAAAAGCACCGTTCAGATGAGGCGACACGCCGCGCCGTCAAGCATCGACCAGACAACCGGTTCAGATTTCAGTCGTCTCGGTCTCTGTTGTCTCAGTCTCGGTCGTCTCGGTCTCTATTGCCTCGCTCTCGGTTGTCTCGTTCTCGGCAACTTCCTCAACGGCCATCACCGTCGGCGGGAGGAGCACGGCATCGATCTCATGGATGATACCATTGCTTGCCTCGATATCAGCCGTGACCACCGTGGCACCTTCAACGGTCACGACACCGTCGGTGACCGAGACATTCAACATCTCGCCCTCAAGCGTTTCGAGCGTCTCGACATCTTCGAGAGATGTCGCATTGAACTCTCCGGGCACCACATGATACTGCAGCACGCTGGTGAGCTCTGTGGTGTTGGCCAGGAGGTCATCGAGGGTACCGGCGGGCAGCGCCTCGAAGGCCGCGTCGTTCGGTGCGAAGACGGTGTACGGCCCCTCCTCCTGGAGTGCGGCAGTCAGTTCGGCCGAATCGAGCGCCGTCAACAGGGTGGTGAAGGTTCCGGCATCGGTCGCAACCCCGACGATATCAGCGGTTGTCCCGGTCTCGTTTCCAGTCTCATTGCCCATTTCTGTCTCTGTCTCTGTCACTGTCACAGTTTCTGTTTCAGTCACGGTTTCCGTCTCGGTTACTGTCTCAGTCTCCCCGATGGGCACAGTCGTCGTAACCTCTGTCGGCGACGGCGTCTGGCCCTCCGGCGAGGTGCTCGTACACCCGCAGACCATCAGTGTGGCTACGAGTGCTGCAAGCACCAGGAGTGTCCATTTCCCACTCTTCATGGATGTGTCCCCCCCCACAGGGTTATCCTCTCTTCATAATTTGCTCCATATAGTCTTTCCCCCATGGGACCCGCTCACCTGCGATGACCTTCCTGAGCGTGGAGGTGTCGGTCACCGGTTGTTCGCATGCCGAACCCCTGCAGAGGTAGGTCACCGGCCTCCCTTCGTCGAGGTCCATCTCGCGGGTATAGGGTGCGACCGCATTGAGCACGCCCTCGTTCCTGCTGTCTCTCAGGATGAGCGAGGTATATGGGAGATAATATCCTTTCAGGACTTCCAGAAACTTTCTCGTCCTCATGTCGTCTCTCTCTCCCGCGACCACGACCTCATAGGAGTGGGAAAGGGCGGAGAGGAGGGCGTCCATATACCCGGCATAGGACGACGGCCGCTCGGAGGCCATCGTCGAGAATGCCCCGAGGCCCGAGGAGGCGGCCTGTGCATAGAGGGTGCTGCCGGTCAGGCGGGAGAGGGCGAGCAGCGCGGTGAGGGCAAGAGAGTTCCCTGACGGCACTGCTCCGTCATATGCCTCTTTTCTCCTGAGGATCAACTCTTCGCCGCCTCTCGGGGAGGTAAAGAACCCTCCTTCATCTTTGTCCCCGAAGAGGTCGATCATATGATCGGCAAGGAGACGGGCCTCCCGCAGGTACGTGCCCTCGAAGGTGGCGGGGTAGAGTTCGGTGAGCGCCCAGACCATGGCGGCATAGTCGTTGAGCATGCCGGGGACCGCCGTCTCGCCGTCCCGGTACCGGTGGAAGAGTCTTCCGTCCTTCCGCCGCATCCGGTCGAGGAGAAAAATGGTCGCACTCTCGGCCGCCGCGACGTAGCGCTCCTCGCCAAAGACCTGCCCGCCCCTGGCCAGCGCTGCGATCATGAAGGCGTTCCAGTCGAGAAGAACTTTGTCGTCGACAGACGGCCGCGGCCGCCTGGCACGGGCCGAGAGAAGGGTCTTCCTGGCACCCTCGAGTTTTGTCCTCACCTCGTCCTCTCGCATCGCGAACTCCTCGGCAAGATCGATCGCCGGCACCCGCTGATGCAGGATGTTCACGCCTGGCACCGGCCCCTTGCTCTTGAGGGCACGGCCGATGCCGTATGCCCTGACAAAGAGGTCGGCGTCGGCGGGGTCGAGGAGTTCTCCAACGTCCTCGGCGGTCCAGAGATAGAACTTCCCCTCGATCCCCTCGCTGTCCGCGTCTTCGGCGGTGTAAAACGCTCCGTCAGGCGACTGCAGATCCCGCAGCACATACTCGAAGACCTCGTCGGCGGTCTCACGGTAGAACGGTTCCCTGGTCGCCTCATATGCCTCGATGCAGGCGAGGGCGAGGAAGGCCTGGTCGTAGAGCATCTTCTCGAAATGGGGCACCACCCATTCGGCGTCGGTGGTGTAACGGTGGACCCCATAGCCGAGTTGGTCGAATATTCCGCCCCTTCGGATCGCTCGCAGGGTCTCTTCGGCCATGTCGAGCGCTTTTTCCTCGCCGGTCTCACTCCAGTAGCGTATGAGGAACTGGAGTGTGTGCGGTGCCGGGAACTTCGGGGCGTTGTCGAAGCCGGCGTTGTTCTGATCGTATCGTCGTATCAGTTCCCGGTAGGTCCGATGGATGAGATCGATCCCCGGTTCGGTGCCGGTCTTTCTGCCGGTCTGCGCACGGATCAGTCGTTCCCTGATCTCGTCGGCCGAGGCGACGACGTCTTTGCGCTGATCGGCCCAGAGTCTCTGTATCCGCGGGACCAGTTCGAAGAGACCGGTCATCCCGAAGCGCGACTCCCTGGGAATATAGGTGGCCGCATAGAACGGAAGTTTCTCAGACGTCAGGATGACGTTCAGAGGCCACCCCCCTGTCCCGGTGAGCGAGAGGCATGCCTCCATGTAGACGGCATCGATGTCAGGCCGCTCCTCCCGGTCGACTTTGATCGGGACAAAGGTCTCGTTGAGCAACTGCGCCACCGCGGGGTCTTCGAACGACTCCTCTGCCATTACATGACACCAGTGACAGGTCGAGTATCCGATCGAGAGAAAGATCGGTTTATTTTCACTCCGTGCACGTTCGAACGCCTCTTCCCCCCACGGATACCAGTCCACCGGGTTATAGGCGTGCTGCAACAGGTACGGACTCTTCTCTCCAATAAGATGATTCGGCTTCGGCCGGTTCTTCTCGCCTTCCATATGTGCCCCCCCTCACCTACCTCCTGCCACATCCTCTATATCAGTCTTTCCCGCGAGGCTCGACACCCTTAATCATCCTCTCATCGAAATGGTATGAAAAGAACTGAAAACCAGTATGGTGGTTACAAGAATGGGCGAAAACTTCTTAGAACGTCATTTCAGACTTAGCGAACATGGCACGTCGGTCAAAAAAGAGTTTGTCGGCGGCCTTGTCACATTCATGACGATGGCTTATATCATCGTCGTCAACCCGGCGATCCTTGAGGCGGCGGGTATGCCCTTCGGACCGGCGATGGTCGCGACAATTCTCTCGGCCATCTTCGGGACAGTGATCATGGGAATCTACGCCAACCGGCCTTTCGCGATCGCTCCCTATATGGGAGAGAACGCCTTCGTCGCATACACGGTCTGCGGCGTCCTCGGCTATTCGTGGCAGACGGCACTCGGTGCGGTCTTCATCTCGGGCGTGCTCCTGACGATCCTCACGCTCACGAAGTCCAGGAACCTCATGGTCGAGGCCGTGCCTCACAACCTCAAGGTCAGTTTTGCCGTGGGTATCGGGATGTTCATCACCTTCATCGGGCTGGTGAACTCGAAGATCGTCGTCCTCGGGGTTGAAGGGGCGCCGCTCCATATCGGACAGGTCACCTCGCCCGAGGTGCTGATCGCCGTCGTCGGGTTTTTGATCATGGCGGCTCTGATGATCCGCAAAGTGAAAGGTGCGGTCCTCATCGGGATCCTCTCCGCCGCCCTGCTCGCCTTCGCCGGCGGGGTCGCGAAGGCACCCGAGCAGATCGTCAGCATGCCCCCCGATGTCTCGGCGGTCTTCCTCCAGCTCGATGTGCTGGGTGCGCTCTCCTGGGGGTTCTTCGCGGTCATCCTGACGATGTTCACGATGGACTTCCTGGACACGATGGGGACGCTCGTCGGCGCCTCGGCCAAGGCCGGGTTCCTGGACGAGGACGGGAACCTGCCCGAGATCGAGAAGCCCTTCCTCGCCGACTCGCTCGCGACGGTCTTTGGCGCCGTCGCCGGGACGACGACGACCGGCACCTTCGTCGAGTCGGCGGCCGGGATCGAGGAGGGAGGACGGACCGGGCTCTGCGCCCTGGTCGTCGCCGCCTTCTTCGCGCTCGGTCTCTTCTTCTCGCCGCTCTTCGCGGCCATCCCTGCGGCGGCCACCGGGCCGGCACTGATCATCGTCGGGATCCTGATGATGTCGGCAGTGAAGGACCTGGAGTTCGAGGACTATGCCGAGGCGATCCCGGCATTTGCGGTCATCGTGCTGATGAGCTTCACCTACAACATGGGTGTCGGGCTCTGCGCGGGTTTCGTTCTCTTCCCGCTCCTCAAGGTCGTGCAGGGGAAGGTGCGTGACGTCAAGCCGGCGGCATGGGTGCTCTTCCTGCTCTGTCTGGCCTTCTTCATCTTCTATCCTTACTAACTCTTTTTTTCGAGGCCGCGGATTTGAGGGACGCGTATCGCAAAACCCTCTATCAGGGTCTGTAATTGGAAGACGTTTTCGAAACACGGCGTAGTTCAAGAGATTGTTGCCGCCCCACCCCTATCTTCGTCGTGGGGGGGTCCGGGGAGGGTCTCCCCCCGGCGGGAGAGAGCAAGAGAACATTCTTTATTCTCTCTGTGGGCAGCACGTCTGATCGGTCTGCCTTCCTCCGTCACTCGCAACGAGGCCGCCGCCCCCGGACTCCTGTAATGGCGATTGAAGTGGGGGAGGCAGAGGAATGGCCGGGAAGTGTCTCGATCCTGATGATTGATGGAGCCAAGGATAGTTTTGGGATATGCTCCATATGAAACAGAAGATTGAGATGAAGGGGATCTTTTGAGACGGGTCCGTCATCTTCTTCCATTCCCGCGTCGAACCGATCGTCCTCTCCTCATCCTCTCATCTCTCCCCGATCGTGCATCTCCAGTTACATGACAGTTACATATCAAAAAATAGAGAGATGCCCGTTTCATCGGAAAATCCGCCAGGCCCTGAAGACGCTGAACCCCGGCGACCGGGGCCTCACCAGCAGGAGTTACATATTCATCAGACGTGCACGTGTCGCTCTTCACCGCATCGCAATCTGCCTGATCAGCGCCATCACGCCCGGCTTCGTCTCCCTCGCCCGCCGCGACCGCGACCGCGATCCCCCCATCTCCAGGAACGGCGAGGACTCGAACATCTCCTTGTTGATCCTGCCGCCGATCTCCTCGAAGATCCTGGCATAGGCCGGGCAGTGCGGGTCGACGCCCATGACCTCGCCGCCGGTCGGTGCGATGGCGTTGTACGGACACCCGCCCCGGCAATATTTGATGTGGGCGCAGTCCTTGCAGTGCTCGTCCACGTACGCCCTGAACGCCTCCATCTGCTTCCAGACCGCCGACTGCTCAAGGTCTTCCCTGCTCGGGTGGGTGGCGACATTGCCCATCACGAACTCCGGCATGCCCACGAAGCGGTAACACGGGTAGATGCTCCCGTCCGGGCCGATTGCGAAGGTGTTGCCCATGCAGTCGGCGTAGGTGCAGACCGTGCCGTGGCGGGTGAAGACGCCGCGGCAGAGATCGTTGATGTTCATCACCTCGATCTCGCCCAGGTGCTCCAGGGACTGGTCGAGGAGATAGACGAGGAGTTCGCCGTACTTCTCCGGGGTGAGCGTCCACCGGTCCGGGTTGGAGTCGCGCAGCGACGGGAGGGCCGGGTGGAGTTTGAGGGTGAGGTTGTTTTCGAGGAAGAAGTCGAAGATCTCCTCTTTGCGCTCCACCGAGTCGGAGGTGAAGGTGCAGATGAACCTGACGTCGAGGCCGTGCTCGCGGGCGATCTCGTAGCCCCGCATCGTCCGCTCATAGTAGCCCTCGCCCCGCTGCACGTCGCAGATCTCTTTGGGGCCGTCGATGCTGGAGCCGACCGGGATGTTATACTTCGCGAAGAGGTCGGCGATGCCGGGCGTGAGGAGCCAGAGGTTGGTCTGGATGGCGAAGGTGGGGTTGAGGTGACCGAGCCCTTCGGCGAGGAGGGGGAGGGCCTCGCGGTAAAATGCCTCGCCGGCAAGGAGGGGCTCGCCGCCATGGAAGGTGACGGTGACCTGGTCGTCCCTGAAGTCCTTGAGCCATTCGACCACATCCTCGATCGTCTCGATGCTCATCCGGGGAGAGTGCTCATCCGAACTCCAGCAATATTTGCAGTGGGCCGGGCAGCCCAGGGTGGGGATGAGCATGATGTGGAAGGTGCTTTTCATACGTGGAGGTCATCATGCAGAGAGGTATAGTTTTCCAAATCCACCGCGGCCGCCGGGCCGCGGGCAAAAAAGAAGTATTGGGGGATGAACGAGGTCGGACGTTTGGGGGGTTTGCAGTTCAGAGCAGCACCGAGGCCGCCGCGAGCACCGGGAGCATCGTCACCATGGCGAGGTGCGGCGCGAAACCCGGCGAGGTCTGGAAGGAGTACCTGAAGGGGGTCCAGACCTGGGTGAAGGCCGTGACCGTCGCCAGCACCTGGAGGGCGGCGGCTGCCATGGCAAGCGCCGGGATGCCGGTCGCGAGGGCGGCGAGGGTGGCGACGAGGGCGAGCATCAGCGCCCCGAAGTGGAGGGCGAGTTTCATCCCGAGCATCCTGAAGATAATGAAGCCGGTCACCATGCTGCTTGCGAGGACTGCAAGGGCGAGCACCTGATAGATCGTTTCCATTCTGTTTCACCTCAGAAGTTGACGACGGCGTTCGCAGGGTCGCTGAGGAGCTGGATGTAGGTCGCGGCCCCGGCCAGTCTGACCCCGTCCACGAGGTCGGCCTGGCCGATCCCCCTGAACTTCGCGCTCATCTCGCAGGCGTAGACCGTGGCCCCGCCCCGGATCACCTCGTCCATGAGGTGGTCGAGACGGTCGAAGGCCGGGTGTTTGACGACTGCGGCGTTCCCCTGCCGCGCCATGCTTACGCCGTCCATGAGCAGGAAGACCGTCACCTCTTTGCCCATGCTCTGCGCCGCCTTCGCAAAGAGGAAGGTTGCGTAGGCCCGCTCGGCGTTGCCGATCCCGTTGCTCTGGGCGATGAGGACGCGGTCGCGGGCCACGACGGCCTGGGAACTTTCCTGCTTCTCGGCCTTCTCGGCGATGAGGTAGTGCTTCTCGCCGTCGGCGCCCTGCTTCACGACCTTCGAGCCCGACGACTCGACGGCCGCGGCGATGTCGGCGATCGAGTCGGCGCTCGTGCTCGTGACCTTCAGCCTCTCCCCGACCGGAAGGGTGGCGAGGATGGTGCCGACCGTGATCACCGGGCCGGGACAGAAGTCCCCGCTGACGTCGATCTCTTCCATGGTGCTGCCGGTGGGTGTCATGCGTGCCTCCGTGTGGTTCTCTGCTGATGTGATCTCCAGGGTGTAGCCGTGCTTCCCGGCCACGGCCTCCATCCCCTCCTCGGCGCCCGGGCTGAGGAGGAAGACGACGGTCTCCGCCGGGTCGTCCAGATGTTTGACGACGTTGTCGGCGAGGATGGAGGCGTTCGGGGCCTTGATCCCGAGGGCGCTGACGGTCTTTGCCATCTTCAGCCCCACTTCTCCTTGAAGATCTTCAGGGCCTCGACGATCCCGTCAAGGTGTGCGGGCGGGATGCCGAGGATCACTTCGTCTTCGGCGATCCCGGAGTTCTTCCTTGAGCCATTGCAGCCCAGGGTCATGTTCGGGACGCCGCGCTGGATGACGGCGACGACGGCGTCGGCACAGATGGACTGGATACCGGAGTAGTCGCTGGAGACCCGGCCGCCGTGGGCGTGGAGGGAGGCCTGGGTGAGCCGGAGGGCCTGCCTGGGCGTGGCGACGATGACGACCACGTCGGGCTCGAAGGCGGCCGTCTCCAGGGGGGCGTAGACCGAGGCGTAGAACTTTTCGGTGCTCTTCGGCATCGCGGCGACGGTCTCGAGCGCCCCTTCGGCGGTCTTGAAGTTGCCGAGTTTGTGGTAGGTGCTCCCATTGGCCAGGTGCTCGGGGAGGGGGCCGATGCCCATGACGCCGGCGCCGCCCTTGCACTGGTGCTCGTCGGCGGTGGCATACCCGGCGGCCCCTTTGAGTCTGGCGTCCTGGACAAACTGGCAGTGCCTGCTCTTCTCGACCTTTGCATAGCCTGCCGGGACGTCGTCGGCGGTCTTCGCAAGTTTCACGGCGACGGGGCTGCCTTTCAGCCCCAGCAGTTCGATGAGTTCGGTTGCGGTCGTCTCGTAGGACATGGTCGTTTCACCTTAGGGTTTTAGACTGTGTGGTCTAACTATACGGTATAGTATAGTTTTGATATATACTTTTCCCTGTGGCGAAAGATATTAGACGATATAGTATAGACTCAGAGAGGATCATGGAGACGTACTCAGATACCGAGCAGGTGATCCTCTCCTACCTCAGGTCGCACCGGCCTGAGGAGTGCATGCTCGACAAGATCTCCAGGGGGACCGGGAAGAGCAGGGCCACGGTCCTGAAATATCTCGGCATCCTCCATGCGAGGGGGCTCCTGGAGTACACCTTTGTCGGCCGCAGCAAACTCTGGATGGTGAAGGAAGAGGCGGGCGTCGGGGAGCAGGCGGCACCCGCGGCGGCGCCTGCCGAGGAGGAGCAGGATCTCGCGGCCCTGGCCTTCGCCCTCTACGAGGCCAGGCGGCGGGAGGCCGACCTCGCCGACCGGCTCGCCCTCCCGGAGACGATCGTCCTGACCGTCACCGACGATCTCAGGGTGCTCGCCGCAAACCGTCTCTTCGCCTCCCTCTTCCCCGACACCGGGAGCCTGCGCGACCTCCTCCGCCCGGCCGACGAGCCGAGAGTGGACGGGGCGCTCCGGACGGTGAGAGCGGGCCGGGCTGCCACCGTCGAACTTGATCTCAGGGAGAAGGCCGGGGTCTACCGCCCCTATGCCGTCACCCTCGTCCCCGCGCCGGCCAGCGGCCCGGCCGGGTGCGTGGCCGTCATCGGGGAAGATCTTTCGAGTCGCCGGCGGACGAAACGGGACCTGGAGGCACTGCTGTATATCATCAGGAGTGTGGGGACCGCACCGGACGAGGAGCACCTCCTGGAGGGGACGATGACGGGCATCAGGGAGAAACTGGTCCCGTACCTCCATGCGGCGGTCTTCACGCCCGGCGGGCGTCCGGCCTACGCCACCTTCGAGCCTTCCGCCGACCGTCTGGCCGCCGTCACTCCGCTGGTGAGGGAGAGCATGGAAAATCTCGAGACCGCGACCGCCGGGCCGCTCGCCCTCCCCGGCATCGAGGGCGAGGTAAAATCCGCCCTTGCCGTCCCGATCATCGAGGAGGAGGAGGCGACCGGCACCGTGCTCCTGCTCCTCGGCTCAGCGGCGAGCGCGACGCTGGTCGAGAGCCTGGAGATCGTCGCCGACGAACTGGCGAGCGCCCTGAAGATGCAGCGCCTCGACCGGGAGCGGAGCGAGTACGTCAACACGCTCCTAGCCCTCAACCGCCTCTCCGGGATCCTCAACGACGCACGAGACGAGGCGTCGATGCTGGAGCGTTCCATCGAGGCGGTGATGGGGGCGCTCGGCTTCGAGATGGGCTGCGTCTACCTCCTCGACGAGGCCGACGAGATGGTCCCGCGGGTGCAGCGCAACATGCCCGAGAGCCTGCGGCAGATGTGCCTCTCCGGCGTCTTCGACGCCCTCTTCGAGCGGGCGTTTGCCGAGCAGAAGGTCGTGTACATCACCCCCGAGACTCCGGCCTATGCCGCGCTCGACGAGGCCGTCAGGGCGCAGGGGGTGAGGACCGTCCTCATCATGCCGATCAAGATCGGCGGCGAGGTGGTGGGGCTGCTGAATATGGGGAGCGGCAGAGAGAAGCGGTATATGCGCACCAGCCTGGAGAACCTCTCCTCCATCGGGCTCCAGCTGGGGCTGGCCCTGGAACGTTCGAGGCTGGCTCGGGAACTTGAGGCGCGGGGGTGAGGAACTCTTTTGAGATCCTGATTCTTTTTTTGTAATTCTCTGGAAACTCATGCCTTCCTTCGCACTCGCGCCGAGGGGTGCTACCCCCCCCAGAGATAGCCGTCCCGAGGGCATCTGCACAGCCGAAAAAAGGGTAGATGCCAAGCACCTATTTTTCCAGATACCTCTTATACCACCAGAACCACGGCGTATCCAGGAACCCGACGACGTTCTTCGCCACGATCTGGCCGATGATGAGCGGGACGAGCGGGGCGACGCCGCCGAAGGCGATGACGACGAAGATGACGCTGTCCACCGTGAGGCTGAAGAGGTCGCTGGAGGCGCTCCGGAGGATGACGCGATTCGGATAGCGTTCCTTGAGCCTCGCAAAGATCCAGGCGTCGATGTTCTGGGCGACCAGGAAGGTGACCCAGGAGGCGAGGATGATCCTGAGGCTCTGGGCGAAGACGTCCTGCCACATCGATTCATAGGCGAAGAAGGGCGCCGGCGTGAGGGTGTTGGTCATCACGATGAAGGCGACGAGGAGCACCTGGGTGAGGAAGGCGATCCCGATGGCGATATGAGTCTTGTGCTCGCCGTAGACCTCGTTGATCATATCGATGGCCTGCGAGAGGAAGGGATAGATGAAGACCCCGGCCGGCGCGAAGAAGACGGCGATGCCCAGGTCGAACTCGACGAACCGTGCGGCAAGCACCTGGGAAGCGGCGAGGTAGACGACATAGAACCCGACCAGGGCGGGGTAGCCGTACTCACGGTGGTGCCTGATGATGTACGCCGAGGCGTAGGTGACGATGGTGAGGCTGAGCGCCCAGTAGATCCAGACGACGGGGAAGTCCATGATGTCTTCAGGAGTTGGGCGGGAGAGGACTTAGATGCTGGCACCGCGAGGGGAGGCCCCGAATTTTTCTTCGCCTGTGGAGGACCAGGCATCCCGCAAGAAAATCGTACAGCAGGTCTTCGGGTTTGTCGTCACCGCCCATCTTCGCGCGGGGGTTCTGGAGCAGAGAACATGAACGCGAAGACAAAAAAATCCTGAAGAGCGTTGATGCCGCCCCTGGCTATCTTCGTCGTGGGGGTCCGGAGGCAGAGCCCCCGGCGCGAGACGGCGGGAAAAAATCTGCGATGAGGGCGGCACATCCGATCGATCACCATCCTGATCTCTCGCGCTGATCGATGTGCCTTCCTCAATGTTCGCGCTGGGGGTTTTACCGCCTGACCCGATACCCCGCCCGCGTCAGCGTCTCGATCACCCGCTCGTCCCACCCGGCATCGTCGTCCTCTCGGATCGTCCTGATCGATCTCTCCCAGAACGCTGCGAGGCCGGGGTCGTCGGTCGCGAGGTGCCGGCGCTCCATCACCCGCCCCACCCGCCGTCCCCGTGCGTTCAGGATGAGCAGGCGCCAGCATGAATACTCCCGGCAGATCTCGGGCCTGGTGAGGTGGATGATGCAGCAGATCCGGTTCTGCGCGGGGTCGTCGCGGAGGAAGGGGCAGGCCCGCGGCCACCGCTCGAAGATGCTCGGGTCGGGGAAGAGATGGAGTTTGTCGGGATCGATCCTGACGGCGTGCTCCTCCCCGGTGTAGCGGTTGAGCATCACAAAACTTCCGTCGCCGCACGCCTCAGTCACGACATGGACGTCGCCCAGGTGGCTGCAGCACTCCCCGCACTGGATGCACGTGAACGGCATGGGGTCTCTCCTCGATGAGGAGAACGTTTGGCCGCCCCATAAAAGTGCTCCTCCCCCACGGACACAAAAACCCTATCACCCCCCTCCCCCATATCTTCCCAACCATGGCCCGCGAGACGATACAACCGGCCGGCCGGCTCAGGGACATCCTGAGACGGATCGACGGCCGCGGATACAAGGCATACAAAGACTGCGAGGGGGCCTACGCCTTCGACGACTTCACCCTCATCATCGACCACGCCCAGGGCGACCCCTTCGCCGCCCCGAGCCGCGTGCGGGTGCGGGTGGCGGCAAACGTCGCAGGCTTCCCGGCCGGGTGCTTCACGACCAGGACCCGCGAGGTGGCGTTTCGGGACTTCCTGGCCAGGGGCTTTGCCGCGGCCATCGACGCCGCGGGCCAGAACCGCCGGGGGAGCGGGAAGAGCGGGCAGATCGCCGTCGCCCGCCCCGGCCAGGAGGTGCTGGAGCGCTCATCCGTCGTCGTCACCGCCGAGCACGCCGTCGAAGTGCGGTTCACCGTCGGCCTCCCGGCACGCGGCCGGAGCGTGCTCGGGCGGCAGGCGGAGGCGATCTTTTTTGAGGACGTCCCGGCCCTGGTGCGGGCCTCACTCCTGTACGCCGCCGTCGACGCCGCCGCCCTCGACCGCCACCTCGAGGTGAGCGAGGACGCCGATCATCTCAGGGCCGCGCTGCATGACCGCGGCCTCGTCGCCTTCGTCGCCGACGGCGCCGTCCTCCCGCGGGCGAGCGGGGTGGACGACCGCCCCCTCAAAGGCGGCGTTCCCTTCGCCTCGCCGCCCTCCCTCAGGGTCGAGATCGACCTCCCCAACTGCGGCACCGTCACCGGCATGGGCGTGCCGGCCGGCATCACCCTCATCGTCGGCGGCGGCTTTCACGGCAAGTCCACCCTGCTCCGGGCGATCGAGCGCGGCGTCTACACCCACATCCCGGGCGACGGCCGGGAGTACGTCGTCGCCGACCCCACCGCGGTGAAGATCCGCGCCGAAGACGGCCGCCGGGTGGAGCAGGTCGACATCTCACCCTTCATCGCCGGCCTCCCCGACGGCCGGGACACCCGCGCCTTCTCCACCGAGAACGCGAGCGGGAGCACCTCGCAGGCTGCCAATATCATGGAAGCCCTGGAGAGCGGCACCCGCCTCCTCCTCATCGACGAGGACACCGCCGCGACGAACATGATGATCCGCGACCGACGGATGCAGGAACTCGTCGCCGACGACCAGGAACCGATCACGCCCTTCATCGACCGGGCGCGGGCGCTGTACCGCGACCTCGGCGTCTCGACCGTGCTCGTCATCGGCGGGTCGGGCGACTACTTCGACATCGCCGACACCGTCGTCTGCATGCAGGCCTACCGCCCCGAGGACGCCACCGCACGGGCGCAGGCGATCGCCGCACGCTACGCCTCTGAACGCTTCACCTCGCAGAAAGACGGGTTTGGCACCTTCATGCGGCGGGTGCCCGAGGCGCGGAGCATCGACGCGAGCAAAGGCAGACGGGAGGCAAAAGTGGCGGCCGACGGTGTTCGCGGGATCAGGTTCGGCGTCCACGAGGTCGACCTCTCGGCCGTGGCGCAGGTCGTGGACCCGGCCCAGACCGCGGCCATCGCCCATGGCATGCTCAGGGCAAAACGCCTGATGAACGGGCGCTCGACCCTCGACGAGGTGGTGCGAGCCGTCGCCGCCGAAGTCGAGAGAGAAGGCCTCGACGCCCTCACCTCCCACCCGGTCGGCGGACTTGCGACTTTCCGGCCCTTCGAACTCGCCGCGGCGCTCAACCGGCTCAGAACCTTCAGAGCCGGGCAGACCCGGTAGGTGGGTCGGGTTCCTCCCGGCCCCCGCCTCGTTGCACCTCCCGTACGACCGCGATATCGGGGATCTCCATGCCGCCGAGCAGCGCGACGATCGCCTGCACGTACGGCTCCTGCCGCGTCATACTCGGAGACGCACGCGGATCATCGCGCCCTCCTTTTCGCCCCATCTTCGCATGTCCGGTGGCGATATAATACAGAAAATCTTCTTTTGGGAGACCCCACCGGCAGTTCACCTGGAGCCGGACAAAATTTGGGTTCTTCGGATTGGGGGAGAGCAGTGCACGGGTGCCGGGAAGAGGAACCGGCTTCCCGTTCTTCGAGTTGGCAAGTGCGATCACCTGCCGCCACAAAGGATCGCAGGCACCCGCAGCATCAGGGCATGACCTTGCAGTATCGATTCGACGGCGGCGTGCCGTCGCCGACATAGTGCCGGCAGAAGTTTCCATCCATAGACGGTTCTTTGGCGGAGAAGCGATGAAGGGATCGGTTTTCTTCTTTGTTCGCAGTGCCGGGGACGTCTGGAAAAAAATATGGGCAGGGACCGTCCGCCTCACTCAGGATCCTTTTCGCACGCCTTCTCCGCGAAGATCCCGGAGACCCCGAGCAGGCCGTTGATCCACCGCAGTTCGTCGCTGCACTGGAGCAGGATGATCAAGAGGAGCGTGATCGGGACGGCAAAGATCATGCCGGGCAGACCCAGTATCCAGCCCCAGACGATGAGCGAGAGGATCACAACGATCGGCGGCATCTCGAACCGCTTCGAGGCGATCCTGGCATAGACCGGGTTCTCGACGACGGCGTTGAGGAGGACGACAATCCCCACGACCGCCGCCGCTCCCCAGAGACCGTACTGGAGCCAGGCAAAAAATATTGCCGGGAGGGCGGCGATGATCAGGCCGATATAGGGGATGAAGGCCAGGATAAACGTGAGAACCCCCCACAGCACGGCGGAATGGATTCCCATCAACCAGAGCGAGAGGCCGAAGAGGACGCCGTGGATCAGGTTTGCCTCGGTCCTCACGATCACGAAATCCATCATGAGTCCGCTCATCTTCTCGATCCCGACGAACTTCTTCGGTTCAAGCACGAGTCCTTTCTTCAGGCGCTCGGAGATGCGGGGGATCTCCAGGACGGCGAAGATCGTCGTGATCAGGATTAAGAAGAGGTACATGAGCGCGTTCCCGAACCCGAGGGCATAGGGTTCGATGAAGGTGACGACATCGGCAAGATGGAGGGACGAGAGGGCGAACGACGAGGTATCGATGCCGACGTCATGAAGCAGTCCTGTCAGGTCGGCAAGGCGCATCTGGAGGTCGGCCTGGTAGGTCGGGAGGTCGTTGATCAGCGTCTTGAACGAACTGACCGTGATCGCCACCCCGACGATCATCACCGCGGTGGCGACGACCGAGATGACACCGATGGCGGCGATGTCGGGCAGGCCCCGTTTTCTGAGCATATCCATTGCCGGAAGGGCAAGGATTGTCAGGATCAGGGAGACCAACAGGAGGTTGACAACGTATGCGGAGTATCGCATCCCGATGACGATCACGATGAGTGCCGCCATGATGGCCAGCGACTGTAATGTACCGGAGAATTCTGAAGGATGGTCCATGATATATGTGTCGTAATGGGGAGAGAAAGGATATCATCTTTGGGAATTGATCCGTGGAAGGGATGGGGTTATATCATTTATTTGTCCCGTATTTCGGCGGCCCGGAGCACGCAGTCCCGGCAGTCCTGCATCCCGCAGGCGAACCTGCCTCGAAGAGTGCGGCACCGAAAGAACAATGAGATCGCACGGAAACGATCGTGGAAGGAAAGGCCATGAACACCGGAATGAGCGGATATACCCTGGGTCGGATCGAACCCGCCGACACTGTCTGGATGGAAAAAGAGATCTAATGGGTCTTACAGCATCTCGACCTCGTCCTCCTGCATCAGGCGCACCCGCTCCTCGTAGGCGTCGGGGTCGCGGGCGTACTCCCTGACGGCCCGGATCTCGTCTGCCGCCCGCCCGGTCAGGGCGGCCTGGAGTGCGGCGAGGTCGGCGTCGTGGCGGGTGAGGGCCGCTGCCATCACCGGGGATAAGTAATCCTCTTTTCGCACCGAATCGCCGTCAGCGGCCAGGTGCTCGATCACCGCCTGGTCGTCGCCCAGGACGGCGAGGAGGTGGAGGGCGAGTCTCACCGCCGTGCGGTCATCCCCGGAACATTCGAGGACGACGCGAAGCCGCGTGGCCGCGGCCCCCCGGTCTGCCGGGAGTGTCCCCTGCCGCATTGCCGAGGCATATAAAATCTGGAGACCCGTCTGCGCCGCCTTCCCCCTGAGGTCGAGCACCGCGGCGACGGCGTCCAGGTCTGCAGGCGCGAGCGGGTGCACCGCCTTGTAGAGGAGGAGGTCGTGGAGTGCGGCATGGACCGCATCCTCGTCCCCGGACGCCAGGGCCTCCTCCAGATCGGCGGTCCGAAAAATCGTCCTGTTGTCGTCCTGCATCATATTCCCGGAGATCACTCGCACCGACAACGCATGAAGGTGCCGTTGCCTGACGAAGACGACCCTCCACAAGGTTGATACCTGCCGCCCCCGACTCTCAGTCATCAGAGGAAGAGACGATGCTGCATACCCGTGAGATTATCAAAAAACTCTGGGACGCCCAGGGATACGGCAACCTCGCCATCTGGGAGGACGGGTCCACCGAGGTAGTGGCGCCGGAATCACAGCCGGAGAAAGGAGGCAAAGCACCCCTTGTCGTGCTCAAGCCCCTCGCCATGGTGGCCGGGTTTCCGATGCTCGATTATGCCCTCCATGACGCCGAACTCCTGGCCGCGGTTGAGAAGGCCATCCAGGATGCCGGGGCCGAGATCGTGCGGGACTGAGGGGGACGCACCTAACCCGCGCCGCTCCCTCCCCTTTAACCCGGCGCTTTCATGGCATAGGGCAGGCATTTAGTGGAGAATTGAGGAGTGCCCCGCATAGAAGAGAGGGTAAACATTACCGCTCTGCATTCAGGCACCCAAGGATTCATCACCTATAAGTGTTATTTTATAAGTGGAGACCTGAAATGGAAACCAGCAAGTTGTATGTCGGAAACCTGACATATTCGGTAACTGAAGACCAGTTAGAAGAATTGTTTTCCCAGTACGGCGAAGTCAAGAGCGTCCGTGTTATTGAGCGCAAGGGATTCGGATTCGTTGAGATGGGCACCCCCGAAGAAGCGGAGAGCGCAAAGGAAGCCCTGAACGAGACCGAGTTCTCCGGACGTATGCTTCGTATTGACGAAGCCCGCCCGCCGCGCCCGAGAAACGAATACCGGAGATACTGAGTTTTTCTCTTTCTCCTTTTTTAGGGTGTGCGATCTGTCACATCCCGATTGATCGATCAGCGTCAGCGCTCTCGTATCGTCTTTCCGACTGGCATGAGGTAGAGCGGATGCTCATCCTCGTTCATCCCGAGCACGCGCCCGACATCATCGTCATGGAACGCCCCGATCGAGACGGTTCCGAGTCCGAGGGACGCGGCCTGGAGGTAGATGTTCTGCGCCGCATGCCCTGCCTCCATATGCACGTACCTGATCCCGCGCTCCCCGTATTTCCCGGTGGTCCGCTCGTACACGCCTGCGATCGCAATGACGGCGGCGGCGTCCCCGACCGCCGACTGGTTGAGCGCCGCACCCGATAGGTCGCGCCTGCGATCTCCTTCTGCGACACGGTCGAGTCGATGCTCCGCCGGGAGGTAGCGGTAGACGCCGGCGGGCAGGTCGGCCACCTCGCCTGCCGCCACGTAGACCTCAAGCGGGTACAGCGCTCCGGCAGACGGGGCGGTTCTGAAGCCGGTCGGATCGTCGGTCACCCCCTGGGCCGCCCAGAGGAGTTGTGAGAGTTCTTGCAGGGTCAGCAGGCCGTCGGCGTACTCCCGCACCGAGCGGCGGGCCGCGAGCACCTCCTCGATTGATCGCCCGCCGTCCTTCCGGGGCGCCGGGAGTTGTACGCTCTTTTCTTCACGTTCTTCTGCCGGTGTCCGGACCTCTGTGGTCTGCAGTGTGGAGAAGACCATCGTCAACCCGACGGTCATCATGATCGTAACAAAAAGCATGAGCAGCAGATAGTTCATCCTGACCCCTCTCATGTGGGGCATACCCTGCGCTCTAATATTTATACCGCTCCCCTCGGGAGAGGCGTGAAAAAAGATGAGGACTGATCCCTTCGGTTACGTCCGGGTGTCTTCGCCGAGGTGATCGAGGAGGAAGACCGCGATCTCCTGGCGGGCGACGGCGGCCTCGGGGACGGGGGAGCCCTCGAAGATGTGCCACATGCCTTCGTAGACGATGAGTTCCGCGTCGACGCCGTCGTGCGTCATCTTCCGGTGGATCCTGGAGCACTCGCTCAGGAGGAGGTCGCGGGTGCCGGTGACGACGAGGGTGGGCGGGTAGTCGGCCGAGTAGTTTGCATAGAGGGGGGAGAGGAGCGGGTCGGTGCGATCGTGACCTGCGGCGTAGATGGCGAACCCGGTGAGGAGGGTCTCCTGGGAGAGGACGGGGTCGAGGCCGTCGTTGGTGTACAGGCTGTCGCTGCCGCCGGTGAGGTCGACGGCCGGGGAGAGGAGGGCGAGGGCGGCGGGCATGGGGAGGTCGTTCTCGTGGGCCCTGACCATGGTGGCGAGGGCGAGGTTGCCGCCGGCCGAGTCGCCCATGACGACGATCTTCGCGGGGTCGTGCTCTTTGATCAGGCTCTCGTAGACGGTGTAGCAGTCGTCAAGCGGTGCGGGGTAGGGGTGGTCGGGTGCGAGACGGTAGTCGACCGAGTAGACGGTGAGCCCGAGATCTTCTGCGAAGAGGTAGGCGATGGGGTACTCGGCGCTGTTGAAGATCCAGTCGCCGCCGTGGATGTAGATGGCGATGGGGTCGGCGGACGTGGCGTTCGTCGGGGTGATGACGAGGACCGGGACGCCGGCGATCTCTTCAGTCTCTGCACTCTCCATATGGCTGCGGAGTGCGTCGAGGACCGGTTTCTTCGCTTCGGCACTCATCGCCCTGGCCTTCTGCACTTCTTCGAGGGGGATGTTGGCCGGGACGGTGACGGCGGTGGTGGTCGTGAGGATTTC
Source organism: Methanofollis aquaemaris (assembly GCF_017357525.1). Taxonomy (NCBI): domain Archaea; kingdom Methanobacteriati; phylum Methanobacteriota; class Methanomicrobia; order Methanomicrobiales; family Methanomicrobiaceae; genus Methanofollis; species Methanofollis aquaemaris. The sequence goes on from NZ_CP036172.1 coordinate 428,579, forward strand.
CTGCGCTTCGGCGCTGATGTCGGTGGGGATGGGGATGTCAGGCGTTTGCGTGGGTGTGGGCGTCGATGTCGTCGGGGTTGTCGGCGCCGGGGTCTGGACGCATCCTGCGGAAATCATGGCGATTGCAAGGAGGAGGGCGGCGGCCAGCAGGCGGTTGCGGGATGGTGTGTTCATGGTCTTGACCTCGGATAGGTTCTTTCTCAAGAGTATTTCTGGAGACGATAAACGTCTTCTGATTATTTTGAGGATGTTTCCCGGAGGGGAGAGGTCATCAGGCGCCGCTTTCGGATCGGGTCTGCGACCATGGATGCCCGGCCGACGCTAACTTCTGTCATGGTGCAACAGAATCGGTTCGGCGTCCTGCCTTACCGGGCAGGATATAGTCGTGCGACGCCAAAAGATGGACGTTTAAGTGGTGTGTGCGCATGGTGTTGATGCAGACGACGCCGCACGGTCTGGAGATGTCGTCATCCCTATCGGGATATGATATGTGGACTGCATCTCCGACCAATAGTGTTGATCATTTTGGTATTTTATTGTTTTTGTGGGCGCGGTTTTCAAAATGATCGCACATTTAATGAGATTCATTCATGTTTATTCATGATGAATTTTAAAAGTTCGGGAACGAGGGTGCGAACCCCCCCTGGCCGCCATCACCTTTTTGTTCTTGTATGTCCATTTTGTAGGAGAGCGAGGGTAGCCAAGTTGGCCAAAGGCGCCGGACTTAAGATCCGGTCCCGCAGGGGTCCATGGGTTCGAATCCCATCCCTCGCATTCATTCTCCGGGTTGCAGTTTGTTGAAAAAACGTCACTTCTGGAATTGTCCATTTCCTGATGGTGGGGGATTTCATGATCTGGCGAGGGAAGATCTGCGAACTGTCGAAAAATGAAAATCTTGATTGTCGTACCAGATAGTTTCCTCAGGTGATTTGACTCAGACTAGCAGATTATGTCAGATTTGAGAGCTGACACAATATTTTAAAATTACATATTGCCGACTGTTAAAAGTTGTAAAAATATCTGTTGTATTGGTCAGCTTTTCGTTTATTCGAAGATTATTCAGGGTTTTACAGCGATACGGGTTTATAAGAAGAAAAAGATACAAATTAAACCAGACTTAGGCCTGACGAGGAAACTATATGGCAATGAGCAAGAAACAACTGGGGAAGCAGAACAAAGTGAAGAAGGCCAAGGCAGAAGAGCTCTCAAAGCAGGCGGCCGGGGGCAACGAGGCCGCCAAGAAGAAGCTCAAGAAGCTCAACAAAAAGATCAAGTGAGCAGCCAGGAATTTTCAACGATTTTTCTTTTTTTTAAGGGCCAGAGCGTGAACGGATTGCCCCCGCGAACAAAAGGAGGCACCACGCGAATGAAGAATGGCCGTGAGCATGCCCGACGTGGCCGGTGCCGCAAGCACGGGGCATCGACCGCCCTCTCCGGAGTCGGCGGTGAGGTGCGTGGCGAGGAAGTCGCGGGCGGTCGGAGACGGCAGAAAAAGATCCCGGATCATCAGGACGCGGTGGGACGGGAGCCTGCGAGCGGTCCATGGTGGTCATATCGATCCACACTCTTGAAGGCACGCGTTCACTTTCACGGCGCACAGGCCATACTTATCACAAATATTGTATCATCATTATCTATGCCACGCGAATGTGGCGAAAATATCCGGAACCGGCGGAGTGGGCTGCCGTTCCTGCGATGAAGACCATGCACTCGTCACCGACGCCGACGCCGACACGTTACCGCCGTGTCGCCGGTGTTTGGGGGATGAGTTCGGGAGAGGTTCATGGCAACCTCAGCATGATGGTCTGAGTCTTTCACCCTTCACTGAACTTCCTTTTTTTTTTTGTTGTCGAAATCCTGCATTCCACCTGCGAAGGGGAACATCCGGAAGGAGGCGTGCGGTGCGTCACGACCTGACCGAATCGATGCCATCAAATGACGACTTCACAATCCACGCACATTTCAGATCAGAAATGTGACAGAAATGTGACAGAAATGTGACAGAAATGTGACAGAAATGTGACAATCACATTCTGGATCACATTTTCTTCAGCCTCGATAGACATACCTGCTCCCCCGCCCCTTTCCCTCAAGGCCGATCTGCGGATCTTCCTGCTGGAGTTGCTGCATCAACCGCACCGCCTGATACCGGTCCGGACGGGTAAACCGCCGGATCTCCGCGTTCGACAACCCCGCCTCACCGCGCTCGGCCCGCTGCCTGAGCACGCTCAACACCCGCGTCGTCGCCGCCTCCCGGTCGATCCGTCGGTCGCGGTCAGGGTGGCCCGCCGCCATCAGTCGGTGGTGAAGGTCGGGACGAAGAACCCGGTTGGTGCCCCGCCTTGAAAAACACCCCAAAAAACGCGCCGATTTCCGTCCATCTCTCCCGCCCTTTCCTCGCCCGCACCGGCACCTTCCCCCATGCGATGTCCGGCAACCACCTCTACCCTCCATTCTGACCCCGATATACCCGCGGTTTCCACGCTCAACCCGTCAAAATACCGCCAGAATAACAATTTCCCAAACGCAGTCCATTCCACCCGGATCAGCGGGCCCAAAATCGAAATCCTGACCCATATCGGGGAGACCCTGGGGGGGGGGAGGAGAGATCCCATCTCCATATTCCGCGCCTGCACCACCCGGGCAAAACACCCTCGAAACCTTCCGGGCATCTCATGCTCTCTTCTGTTGCGTCCAGGTCGCTCTTCACCCGGGCAAACTCCGGGTGGTCCAGGACGCCCGGCAACGTCTCTTGCAACCGTCCCCCTCTTTTTTCATCGGTTTTCAGCAGGTTACGGATGATGGCGTCACCCAACGGACGATGCGGAGTGCGTTGATCACGATTCGAACCCCGACACGGCGATACCGCCGGATCGTTTCCACCATTCCGGGGATCGCACTCACACCCACACCCGGACACAGAGGAACCGGTGCCACCGGGTGCGTGTGCGTTTTGCTGTACTTCAGTAATAAGAGAGAGACGCGTCTCTCTATCTGTACTAATACTATCAGATCCAGAACCGTTCCCGGCCGCTCGATCTTCGCAGACGTCGCTGCAATCCTGCGGGAAATCTGCTGGAATGGTGCAAGAGTCGGCGGGGCCGGGACCATCCGACCACCGCATCGGATCAGATTTATCAATTCACGCCGACTTTATGCCCATCATGCACAGGACGATCGCGCTCATCTTCATCTGCACCCTCCTCTCTGCCGGATGCCTCTCACCAGAACCTCCGCAGACGGAGGAGGGCGTCCGCCCGGTCGCGCCGGGAGCGAACATCTCCCTCTTTGAGGGCCAGGGGGTCTACACCGGGATCATCGGCGAAGAGACCCCTGATATCCCGGCAAACTACAGCATGGGAACGGTCACCATCCCACCGGGCAATGCCACGTCCCCGCACCGACTGGTCGGGACCACCGAGTTCGTCTATCTGACCGGCGGCGAGGCCGAGATCAGGTGCGACAACCAGATCGTGACCGCCCGTGCAGGCGAGGCCGTGCTCCTGCCCGCAGGCGTGCTCCAGTCGATCGCCTCGGTCGGGGAGACCGACCTCCGGTATGTCGACGTGATCCAGCCACCTTTCTCGGCGAAAAACGAGATCTCGGGCGACGACCTCGCGGCCCTCGCGGGGACGACCGACGGCGTCCCGGTCGTCTTCCCCGACCCCAGGGAAGGGATCGAGTGGGATCTCGGCTCTGAGATGATGATCTACACCCTGGCAAACCCGGTGCTGATGGAGGAGATGAACCTCCCGATCGAGTACAGCGTCGCGTACGTCGAACTCCTCCCCGGCGGCTCGATCGGATACAACCGGCTCAACGGCTCCTCCGAGGTGGTCTATGTCCTCGACGGCGAGGTCGAGGTCTTCACCCCTGACGCCGGAGCGGTGCGGGTTCCCGCCGGAACTGCGGCGTACGTCCCGCCCGACCGCGTGAAAGGCTACCGGAACGTCGCGGCGACGAACTCGACGATGCTCAGCTTCGTCGACCCGGCCTGGACGCCTGAGCGGACCGAGATGCTGGAGTGAGAGGTCGAGAAAAAAAGTGATCTTCTGGTCTGGCACGTCCTCAGACGAGGGGGCGGATGACGACCAGACGCCACTCCGTACCGTGCAGACCGACCGTCGTCCAGTACGCCTCCTTCCGGACGATCCCTTCAAAGCCGGTGTCATAGAAGGAGTAGGTCGCATGCCCCGACCAGTTCCCGGAAAAAGATCGTGCAGTCTCGAGGATCTCCGGGAAGTCTGCATACATGGATTCGTTGAGCGTCTCCTTCCCGATCTCTTCGGGGTCCGCATCGTAGAGCACCAGACCGCCTGCCTGGGCGGCCATCACGGCATAGGGCGTCCCGTTGATCGCGGACTCTGCGTGCTCGCCGACGAGACGGTCGGGCAGGAAGGAGATGCTCACCATGCCGATCAACTCTTCATCCGGCGAGAAGACGGGGCACTCGATCGTCGCTGCGTACCCGCCCTCTGCAAGGGGGAAGAGGTCGGACATCACCGGCGCCTTCCGGTCGAAGACCTCCCGCACGACGGCCTGCTCGCCCAGATTGCTCCCGACAAGCCCGAGGTCGGCGGGCCGGGCGGCAGTGACCGTGCCGTTGCGTGCGACCGCGATCGCCGTGGAGACGGACGGATCGGCCGCCAGCGCACCGTCGAGGAGCGCCTCCGCTTCCGGCCCCGAGAGCCCGGTGCTCTCAAGGCCCGCGGCCGTCTCCGCCGTCGCCCGGTCGATCGCCGTCAGGCTTCCGGTGACCGTGCCCTGCATCTCGCCGAGGAGGGAGAGCATCTCCACGCGGGCGGCGTCATCGGAGGCATTGCTCTCCGCCGGGGTCGTGCAGCCGGCGCAGAGAAGGGAGGCCGCCACCAGGACGAGAGCGATCGCCCATGCATGAGATTTCATACATCACCTCTCGACAGAAGAGGACAAGAAATCGACGCACGGAGAAGATGGGGAAACACCGGCAAGAGACCATCTCTGATTCGGTTCACGAGGATCGGGAGAGGTGAGAACCACAATAACGATACTTTTATTTTCTCTATCTCCACTTCTCCGTATGAAACGTACAGGAATCTTTCCGGTCCTGATGATTTTTCTTCTCTGTGCACCCGTCTCGGCGTGCACTATCTTCGCGGTCACGCCGGGCGCCTCCGAGAACGGCACCATGTATGTCGGTCACACCAACGACGGCGTCGGTCCGGACTGGAGAAACATCGACGACATCGTCCTGACCTATGTCCCGGCGGCCGACCACGCCGCAGGAGAGACGAGACCGGTCTACTTCGACCCGAACAGCGGTTCCGACGCCGCCGGCAAAAAAGCAGGGAACGCCACCGAGCTCGTCCTCGGCGAGATCCCGCAGGTGCCCCGCACCTACGGGTATTACACCGCCTCCTACGCCATGATGAACGAGCACCAGCTCCTCAGCGCCGAGTGCACCGATTATGCGAAGGTCCAACTCGACGCCGAGGAGGGGAAGAGGATCTTCTACTCCTCAGAACTCTCGAACGTGGCGCTCGAACGCTGCACCACCGCGAGGGTCGCCGTCGAACTCGTCGGCAGCCTCATCGACACCTACGGCTATTACGGGACCGGCGAGACGCTCATCTTCGCCGACCCGAAGGAGGCATGGGTCATCGAGATGTGCTCCAGTCCGGCAGGCACCGGCGGGCTCTGGGTCGCCGAGAAGATACCCGACGGCGAGGTCTTCGTGGCCGGGAACGAGTTCAGGATCCGCACCGTCGCCGAAGGCGACGCGGACATCCTGCACACCCCCGACCTCTTCGCCGTCGCCGAGGAGTACGGGCTCCGGTCGCCCTCGGAGGGAACCTTCGACTGGCTGGAGGCGACGAGCTACGGCGAATATTCTCATCCCTACTACTCGCTGATGAGGGTCTGGAGCATCCAGAACCGGCTTGCGCCCTCGCTGAACCTGAGCCCCTATGTCGAGGACTCGTACACGACCGCCCTGCCCTTTACGGTCGCGCCCGACACACCGGTCAACCGCACGACCGCCCTCTCGCTCTTCCGCGACCACTATGAAGGCACGGAGTTCGACCTCACCGCCGGCGTCGCCGCCGGGCCGTTCGGGAACCCGTACCGCTATCTCGGGCCCGCCGATGCCCACACGAATTTCCAGAACGAGTCCTTCATCGAGGTGCGGCCGGGCGCGAACCCGCGGCCGGTCTCGGCGATCTTCTGCAGTTACAGTTATGTCGCCGAGGCGCGTGCAGACCTTCCCGATCCGGTCGGAGGCGTCCTCTGGTTCGGTCCGGCCGTGGCCTACGAGACGGTGTACGCACCGATGTATGCAGGATCGGAGAATGTTTCGAGTGCTTACACCACCGGGACGCGGACCGCGTACGACCCCGCCGCCGCCTACTGGACCTTCGATTTCGTGACCAACTGGGCGATGCTCAGGTACGACGCGATGATCGAGGACATCAAGGCAGAACAGGCCGCGCTCGAAGCTGACTCGATCCGGCAGGTCGGGGAGACCGACGCACGGGCGGCCGCCATGATCGCAGCAGGCGACGAGGCCGGCGCCCGCCGTCTCCTCACCGACTTCACGGTGCAGCGGGGCGACGAGATCATCGACGAGTGGCATGACCTCGCGGGGATGCTGGTCGTGAAGTACTCGAACGGACTCATCACCGACCCGGCGACCGGGGAGGTCGATGAACCCGGATATCCGGCATGGTGGTACCAGGAGGCCGACTACCAGTACGGCCCGAGGGTCTACGACCTCGAACGCCTCCGCGCCACGCCTGGCCTGAACTACACCGGCGAGAGTGTCTGGTTCCCCAAAAATGCGTCGATCGACCAGATCCTGGAGAGGATCTGATTCTTTTTTTGCAGGTTTTTTCAGGGTTCCCCTATGCCCGGCCAGATCTCGCACGCCTTTATTTCTCTTCAAAGAGACGTACACTATCACTGATCCCCATGCATACCATCCGCCGATACCATTTTTCATGGATCATTCTCCTGGCCGTCGTCATTCTCACGACCGCCGGATGCATCGAGAACGCACGGCATGAAGAGTCCGCAGAGGGTGTCGGCCCCATCCGGACCCACTACTCGCCCGGCGAGATAACAAAAATGAGAGAGGCCGCAGAAGAGACTGCAAACGCCTCGCTCGACGCCATCGCCGCGATTCCCCCGGACAAACGCACCTTCGAGACCACGGTCATCGCATTCGACCGGACACTCGCAGACTATTCCGACGCCGTCGGCCCCATCACGCTGATGGGTTCGGTGTACCCCGACACAAAAATCGCCGCAGAAGGCATGGCCTGTGAAGAATCTGCATCGGTCTTTTTCACCGGCGTGTATACCAGGCGCGACCTCTACGACGCTCTCCGGGACCAGAGCCCGCGCACTCCCGAGGAGTCCCGCCTCTACGACGTAACCATGAGGGAGTTCGAGAAGAACGGCCTGAAACTCCCTGAAGATCGTCTCGCAAAAGTGCGGGAGATGAGGACGGTGTTGAGCGGACTCGAGACCCAATACTCGGCCAATCTCAACAACGACAACACCACGCTCGAATGCACCGCCGACGAACTTGCCGGCGTGCCGTCGTCGTCGATGGCGGCGTTCTCGCAGACGCCGGAGGGAACCTATCTCGTCACCGCGAAGCGCCCGGATTATGTCGCGGTGATGACCTATGCCGACGACGCCGGGACACGCAAGCGGATGTACGAGGCATACCACAACCGGCAGGCGGAGGCGAACACCCCGCTCCTCGAAGAGGCGATCGTGCTGCGCCAGCAGATCGCACGGGAACTGGGGTACGCCACGTGGGCCGACTACCAGATCGAGGGCAGGATGGCGGGGAACACGAGCAATGTGATGGCATTTCTCACCTCCATGCAGGCGCCCCTGAAGGAGAAATACACCGACGAGATGGCGGACCTTCTCGCGATCAAGACGCGTCTGGACCCGGCGGCGACGGCGGTCGAGTCCTGGGACGTCGCGTACCTCCAGGATATCCGCAAGCAGGAGGAGTATGCCTATGACGAAGAGGAGGTCCGGGAATATTTCCCGCTCGACACCGTCCTTCAGGGGCTTTTCGATACCTACGGGACGCTCTTTGGCGTCGGGTTTACCGAGGTCGAGGACGCTGCCGTCTGGGCGCCCGAGGTGAGGCTGTATGCGGGGAAAGACCTGGACGGGAACGAGACGATCGGCTACCTGTACCTCGACCTCTATCCGCGTGAGGGGAAGTTCGGGCATTTCTGTGCGACGCCGGTGATCGGCGGGAGGATGGAAAACGGTACGTACTCGGTCCCGGTCGTTGCGATCATAGGTAATTTCCGCACGCCCGAGGGGGAGAAGCCGTCGCTTCTGACCATGTACGAGATCGAGACGCTCTTCCACGAGACCGGGCATGCGATGCATTATCTCCTGACGACCGCACCCTATGGCTCTCTTTCGGGGTTCAATGTGGAGTGGGATTTTGTCGAGACGCCCTCGCAGACGCTTGAGGAGTGGGCCTGGGATCCTGAGATCATGGAGTCGATCTCAGGCCATTATACCAACTCGTCCGAAAAGATTCCGCCGGATCTTCGCGACCGCGTCATTGCGGCGCGAGCGATCGGGGCGGGGAATGTATATGCCGGGCATCTGCTTGTCAATTCTCTGGAGGATATGCGGTTTCACACCGCGACCGCACCGGTCAATGTGACCGAGGTCTGGTCCGCGACCTGCGAGGACGTGACCGGCAGGCGCCCGCTTGCCGGCACGCATCAGCCTGCGTCGTTCGGTCATCTCATGGGCGGGTACGATGCCGGGTATTACGGGTATCTCTGGTCGAAGGTCTATGCCCTCGATATTGTCGACGAGTTCAAAGAGGAGGGGATGACCAACCGGACCACCGGGACGAGGTTCAGGGACGAGATTCTTTCACGGGGCAATATGGAGGACGGCACCGTGCTTCTGGAGAATTTCCTGGGGAGAGAACCGGGGCCCGAGGCGCTGTACCGGCACCTCGGGATAGAGATGTCCGGGGATAATTAATCAGCCAGACCGTTTCTCCTCCGATCTTTTTTATTTCAGATCCGGTCCATTACGGGATCTTTGCCGCGGCCTTCATGGCGAGGTCTTCGAGCAGTTCATAATCGGGATCAGGCCCGACGGTCACGAACATCTCATAGAGATCATATTGCGAGAAGGTGATCACGTAGTGAATGTGGTCCTCGGTTGCATTCCGGTGCCGGCCGATCAGTTTGAATGCCGCGGAGTTCTCCCCGATGGCGGGCGGGTCGAGCACTTCGTTTCGTCCGATGGAGTAGGTCTCGTAGTCGGAGTCGACCATTCTGGTGGCGTTTCCTTCAGGGAAGGTGATGAGTTTCTGCGAGATGACAAGGTCCCCCGGCTTTGGTGCCGGTTCTTCTGAAAAAAATTCTACAAATCCGACATCAGCCCCGAACGCTCTCATCGTCGGGGAGAGTTTTGACTCAGGTATCAACTTGTATCTGGGCGGGGCATAATCTGCGGGGAGATCGTCTATGGTTAAGAAGAGGTCGAAGAACTCTGTTCTCTGGGTGTCGGGCGCCGGCGGCGTGGTCGCCACCGGTACAGGGGCATCTATGATGTCATCAGCATGCTCATCTGCCGATGGCACCGGCCCGATGAGCAGGACCGCCGCGATCATGGCGACCACAAAGACATACACCGCGGCCGGCACCCAGAACAGCCTGCTCTTCCCGGTGAATGCCGCGTCGCCCCGGTTGATTTTCTCCGCCGTCCTGTAGGCGTCGTATATGGAATGTCCGAGGATCGCGATCACCGCGAGGACGGCGAGGAGGAGCACTGCCGCGGATACCCAGAACGAGACGAAGAAGAGCGGCACGACGAGCAGGGTGGCGAAGAGCGCCGTGACCGTATACGCCCCGAGATAGACGAGGCCGTCGTCGGTCCGCCCGTTATACCACTGCCCCCACCCGATCCAGAGGAGACTGCAAAGAGCGGCGACCAGGGGGTTGCGGATTTTTCTCACGTCAGGCGATTGAGTGGGGACGTTGTCGGATGGCGGCGATGGGGCGGCCGCGCCGTGCGGGAGGGAATCGTTTTGGGCACCGCAGAACGGGCAGGCAGGCAGGCTCTCGTCATAATAAATGTTACAGGAGGGGCATTCTCTGACCGGCGGCATGGATCAACTCTGATGAGAGAATGCCGCCGCACTTAATGTGCCTGTTGATCTTCTTTTCAACCCCTCACTCCCTCTCCGGGCAGACTCCCTGCGGTCGGGTCGCCGGGTTCTGGAGATACTCCATCACCCTCGCCATCACCTCGGGGTTCCTGGGCAGGCCGATATGGCAGTACTGCTCTGGCCTCTGCGCCAGGGACGCAGGATCCGCCGGGAGGATGTCCACGCCCGCGCCCGGCAGGTACGAGTCGGTGAGCGGCACGATGCCGTCGCCGGCATAGGTCGTCCGCCATTCGCCGTCGGGGCCGAAGGTCCAGGTTTTTCCCTCGAAGCAGGGGAAGAAGGCGGGGGTGGCCGTGAGGTTCGCGGCAAGGATCAGCCTGTACGCGATGTCGTCGCGGCCCTTCGCACGCCGCAGTGCGGCGATGGTCCTGCTGCCCGGCCTGAACTCCTGCACGATGACGTCGCCTTCGGGGTCGAAGGTGCGGGGCACGAAGACCCCGGCCAGGCGGTCGACGACCTCGGGGCCGTACCCGGGATCGCTGAAGAGTTCGGCCATGGAAGATCCGTTGTTCGGCGGCCCGAGACCGATCAACTGCCTGACCCGCTCTTCCCGCCGTCCCCCGTCGATCACCTCCAGGAGGTAGCGGGCGATGCCGGTCCCCATCGAGTGGCAGACCATGTCCACGGGTCCGGCATAGCCGGTCTCGTCCCGCGTCAGGGCGAGGAAGTCCCCGAACGCCGCGGCGATCTCGCCGGGCACGGCGTCGCCCATCTCGCTGTGGTCATAGATCCGGTACGGTATCGCCGCCGCCTCAAGGTGCGGTATCAGGCGTTTCCAGACGCCGGGATGGCTCCTCCACCCGTGGACCAGTACGGCCGGACAACTTCCTCGCTGCATCTCGCGATTCTTCTCTTCGTGAAACACCATGAGCCTTTGGCCTGGCCGGGGAAGAGATATATGGCATGGCCCAGATCTCAGCGGCATATGGACCGCACGATCCGGGCATTTGAGAAGGAGTCCTGGGACTGGAGAGAGGAGTTCACCGACCCTGGCGACGACGCCGGGGCGTCCCTCATAGAGAAACTCTCCGACGACGATATCGCCGTGCGGTGGAAGGCCGCCTGGGCCCTCGGCCATCTCGGCGACCCCCGCGCCGTCGACCCTCTCATCGCCTCCCTGGACTTCGCCGCTCCTGTCGTCATGGGGGAGGGGGTATTCACCCTGAACATGGCCGCCGCCTGGGCCCTCGGAAAACTGAAAGACTCCCGGGCGGTCGAACCCCTGGTCCGGGGCCTCTCAAGCGCCTGCTCCGACTATGTCTGGGTCGCGGCCTGGGCCCTCGGCGAGATCGGGGACAGGCGTGCGATCGGGCCCCTGCAGAAGGCGCGGGAGCGGGACGAGTTCGAGTGTGTCTGGCAGGGTGACGCCTCGTGGAGCGGACGGGTGATTGATCCTGCCGAAAAAGTCGTCCTCGCTTCCATCACGGAGCGGACGTTTCACGCCCCGGAGACGCCGGTCGAGAAGGCGCTCGAAAAGTTGGGTGAAAAAGGGGATTTCACCTGATCCGTTCCGCATCGCCGCGGTGATTTATCCCTTCTTCCCCTTTCTGTCCTGTCCTTTTGTTTTTGTGTACTTTCTTGGGATAGATTGAATGATCTCCCGGCCTTTCTCAGATTTTAATACCGTGAGCACTGCATTCTCAAGCACATCACTATCAATTTCGATCGTGATCTTCCCCCTGTTTGCAGGGTTAGGTCCGGGATCTTCGATTTGAGGAGCTGGTCTCTCCCCTCTCTTTTCGGTGAGATAACCTACATATTTTGGGATATCGAACTTCACTCCGTCGATCTGATCCCCGCGAGCTTGAATTACAATTGCCCGACTATGTGCGGTCAATTTCTTTTTCTCGGTGATATTAATGATATTCGCCAGCATCTCCCGGTATCCCTGATGACACATGGGACAATCGCAGAAACCCAGCTTCTTTTTGCCACTGGCAAGAATCAGAATAAGATTCATGAAGAGTGAAAAGGACATCTCATACGAGTCACAGAGGGTACGGATCGTGCACCAGTGAATGACATCCCCGTCCTTCGGAGAATCTTTTTGCGAAGCGGATTTTTTTCCATTCCGGGAGGGTGGAGGTTTTTCAATAATGATCTCGGGTTCGTCCGAGCTTTTTGCCTCTCGTAAATCGACACCACACATGCCACAAAAAGAATTGGTATCACCAATGTCATTCCCGCAAATATCACATTTCTTTTGCATTCAATGAACTAGAAATATTATCTGACTGATAATAGTGCCCATCGCGGGATTGCCGTGATTCGCATCGAACCCCTGGCCGGCGATGGAGAAACCATGGTTTTTGAGCACACCACGGAAGGCATTCTCAGAATGGATGTTCACGCTACGAAGAAGTGAAGATTTTACACCTTCATCTCTCTCTATCATCTCCGGGGAGTGGAAGCAGGAGAATTTTGGGATATGACCGATGAGAAAAACGGCAAAGATCGATCGAATAATACCTGGCAGATAAAAAGAAAATATACGTGCACGAGATATAATACGATGAAACCGCCCCTCTGTATCCGGACAAAATCAGCATCTCTTCGTCCCTGGGAGATCGATGATGCACCCGCCCTTGCACGCCATGCGAACAATCCGGATATCGCGGGTTCTATGCGGGACGGCTTTCCCTCCCCCTATACCCTGAACGATGCCGAGAATTTCATACATATGGCATCCGGCACGTCGTCCGCAATTCTGCTCGCAATAGAGGTGGACGGAGAGGCCGTCGGAGGGATCGGCGTCACCCCTCTGGACGACGTGTACCGAAATACGGCGGAGATCGGGTACTGGCTGGCCGCACCCTATCAGGGCAGGGGGATTGTAACAGAAGCGGTGAAGGCTCTCGTACCGGTTGCCTTCGAGCGTCTGGACGTTCTCAGAATTCAGGCGGGAATCTTTGAGAACAACTGTGCATCAGCGCGTGTCCTTGAAAAGTGCGGTTTTCAACGGGAAGCCATGCACAAAAAAGCGATCACAAAGAACGGAACGGTCATGGACGAAGTGATATACGCCTGCTTCAGGGACGAATAAATGCAAAAACGATGGAACGGTTCATCTTTAAATGGCCCTGTTGAAACCTCTCTGGATCGATGTTTTGCCAGGACTCACCGACCGCCTGGCCCCTCCATAAGATAGCGCCGAGGAGGACGGCACCGCCATCTCTTACGGTTATCTTTCTGCCTTCCCGGCGCAAGCGTCTGGGAAGACATGATAATCAGACATGCCGCCGTCTCGCTCATTAAAAAAATCAATTCGAGAGATTCCTAACAAAGGATTCGATAGAGGATTTCCATGAAACTCTCTTTTTTTTGGCTCTGTAGAATCGGGCATGAGGCATGCGTTCGCTTCATGAGCAATTTTACAGAGCCAGATTTTCAATATTCATCTCTGGATAAGAGGAGCGAGGCGATAATGCCGAGTAGTCCCGGAAATAGCCCACGAAGAATGCGACAAAGAACCCTATGAGGGGGAGGCCGGATGCCTGGGACATGACCGGCGCGACGCTCTCTGCAATCTCCTCGTAGCGTGCCCGGACAACGAGGACGACGGCGCTACTCCGCCATATCTTTTTTATGGCGGACATATCGTCGCCCCCATGCACTGATCACGTCCAGCACGGGGAAGACCGACTCGCCGAACTCAGTGAGACGGTATTCGACGCGGGGCGGTATCTCCGGGAATACGGTGCGGATCACGATCCCGTCTGCCTCGAGTTCGCGGAGGTTCTTTGTAAGCGTCACCTGCGTGATGCCCGGGACCTTTTTCATCAGTTCCCCGAACCGGAGCGGCCCTTTGCGCAGGAACCAGAGGATCTCCGGCTTCCACTTCCCGCCGATAACCCGGATATAGACGTGGACCGGCAGGACGTCGGGATCTGATTCTGAGCTCATTTGACCATTAGTACATTTTTTAACCCTATATACATTTTTTTATGCTGGTTTCTTTTTGGTACCAAGGCGCCAACAGAACTCTGTAACGAGGGAGAAAAAAATGTCACACCCCGAACCCCGGAAAAATGTCACGCTTCTCATGGGCAGCCCGCGAAGGAACGGCAGCACCCACCTGCTCGTACAGGAAGCAGCGCGTGCGCTCCACGATCAGGGCGTCGCAACGCAGGAGGTCTTCCTGGACGACCTCACAATCCACGACTGCCGCGGCTGCCATGGATGCAAACAGGAGCATAACGGCCGCTGTGTCGTACAGGACGACATGCAGCGGGTGTACCGCATGATGGAATCATCCGGCGGCCTGGTTGTTGCAGCACCGGTCTATTTCGGGTACGTCCCGGCCATGACAAAGGCGTGGCTCGACCGCCTCGTGCCATATATCGGGATGGATATGTCCCCGACATTCCCCGGTTCCTGCCCGGTCTCATTCATCTTCGTGCAGAACATGCCCGACCCGTCGCTCTTCGAGCCGGCACTCCGTTCATTCACGGACGCGGTGGCAATGTCCGGCCTCGATGTGCGGGAGTGCCTGGTCGCAACCGACTGCGAGATGGGAGCAAAGCCGCCGGTCACGGAACGGCCCGACCTGATGGAGCGGGCATACGCCCTGGGGAGAGACCTGATTGCAATGCGCCCGGAGGCAAAAAATGAGTTTTAATTTTTGAAACTGTGGATGGGCGCCGGGATCCTCCCGCCGCGGTTCACGAACGCCTCGCACCCGAACGGGTTGACCTGCTGCACCGGCGCATACCCGAGCAGTCCACCGAACTCCACCGTGTCGCCGACCTCTTTCCCGATGACCGGGATGAGCCGGACGGCGGTCGTCTTCTGATTGATCATGCCGATCGCCGCCTCGTCGGCGATCATGCCGGAGATGGTGGTGGCCGGCGTATCGCCGGGGATCGCGATCATGTCCAGGCCGACCGAGCAGACGCAGGTCATGGCCTCGAGTTTCTCGATCGAAAGGGCCCCGCGGTTGACGGCGTCGATCATGCCCTGGTCCTCGCTGACCGGGATGAAGGCGCCGCTCAGCCCGCCGACAAACGAACTGGCCATCACCCCTCCTTTCTTCACCTGGTCGTTGAGGAGCGCGAGCGCCGCCGTCGTGCCCGGCGCACCGACCGACTCCAGACCCATCTCCTCTAAGATTCCTGCGACGCTGTCGCCCACCGCCGGCGTCGGCGCGAGCGAGAGGTCGACGATCCCGAACGGCACCCCGAGCCTTTCCGAGGCCTCCTGGGCCACCAACTGCCCGACGCGGGTGACCTTGAAGGCCGTCTTCTTCACCGTCTCGCAGAGCACCTCGAAGTTCTCGCCCCGCACGCCTTCGAGCGCGTGCTTCACCACGCCCGGCCCGCTCACACCCACGTTGATCACGGCGTCCGCCTCGGTCACGCCATGGAAGGCCCCGGCCATGAAGGGATTGTCGTCTGGGGCGTTGCAGAAGACGACGAGTTTTGCACAGCCCAGAGAACTGTCCTCTTTCGTCGCCTCCGCCGTCTCCTTCACGATCTCGCCCATCAGTTTGACGGCGTCCATGTTGATGCCGGTCCTGGTGGACCCGACATTCACCGAACTGCAGACCCGCTCCGTGGATGCGAGGGCCTGGGGGATGGACCGGATGAGATTTTCGTCGGCCTTCGTCATGCCCTTGGAGACGAGCGCCGAGTAGCCTCCCAGGAAGTTCACCCCGGTCTCCTTCGCAGCCCGGTCAAGGGTCTTTGCGATCGTCACGAAGTCTTCGGGAGAGGTGCAGGCCCGTCCTCCCACCAGGGCGATGGGGGTGACGGAGATGCGTTTGTTGACGATCGGAATGCCATATTCAAGTTCGATCTCCCTGCCCGTCGAGACGAGGTCTCGTGCGACGCGGGTGATTTTCTCGTAGATGTTCCGGTTGAGGGTGTCCAGGTCGGCGTCGATGCAGTCGAGAAGACTGATGCCCATCGTGATGGTGCGGACATCGAGCTTCTCCTGCTCGATCATCGTGTTCGTCTCGTTGACCTCTAAGAAATTGATCATCGGCACGCCTCTCAGATCCGGTGCATTTTCGTAAAGATGTCCTCGCGCTGGCACCGGATCCTGACCCCGATCTCGTCGCCGAGGGTTTCGAGATCACGGACCATCTCGCCGAAGGGTCTTGTCGACCCGTCGGTGTCGACGATCATCATCATATTGAAGTAGCCCTGCACGATGGTCTGGGAGATGTCCTCGACGTTCACCTGGTTCTCCGCGAGGTAGGTGCAGACCTTCGCGATGATCCCGACGGTGTCTTTGCCCACGACCGTGATGATGGTTTTTTTCATGCCCTGTCACTCCTGGTAGTATATTGGTGCTCGCGGGAGATTAATTTCGTCGCGGGATGAGGTCTACGAAAAATTTTCGCCGGGTCAGATCCCGTCTGCGAACTTCCCCGGCATGTTCACGCTCTCCACATCCTGACTCTCAGTTCGCACTCCTCGCCCGGCAGCCAGCGCCCGTTCTGCCGCATCGTCTCGATCGCTCTGGCCGCCCTGCTCGGCGTCACGATCTCGCCGGCGACGAGGTGATCCATGAGCCAGAGGGTGCCGTGGAGCACAACTCCTTCTTCCCGTGCGGTCTTTCGCAGCGGACCGTCCCCGGAGAGAAGGACGGCCCCGGTATGGCGTGCGAGGACCATCACCGAGATGTCCTCCATGGAAAGAGCAGGATAGTTCTTCCTGAGTTCGAGCATTTCGATGACCTGTTCGCCGGGAAGTTCCCTGATCTCGAGCCCACGCAGGTCCGTGAGCGGAACGGTCCTGACCTCATGGACGACGATGTCGGTGGTCAGGAAGACGCAGTCAAGAGAGAAGAGATCGTGCAGGATTCCCCCGGCAACGAGATCGAAGAGGACGTTTGCATCGACGACGCAGGTCGGGGGGATGCCCTGCGTCCGCCGCACCTACTCAACCCCTGCGGTGATCCCGGGCAGGTCGCCCCCGAAGAGTTCTCTGGCCCGCGACCGCGTGATCTTCTTCTCGTTCATGGCCCGCAGGATGAGCAGATGCATGTACGTGGGCGTTTCATGTCTCACCGGTTTCGCAGGCTTTTCCCTGCCGGCCTTCGCCTGGTTCAGCCGGGCATACAGCCCCTTTGCGGTCACCCCGGTGATGACCCCGAGGTCCTGGGCACGACGGACCCAGGCTTTCATGCTCATCCCGTACTTGTGCTTGAGGAGATAGAGTTCCCGGAGATCGACGGCATGGCGTTTCTTCCCCAGTTCTTTCCACACCATCTCGCGGGGCACAAGAAATGCGCCGGCAAACCGGTGCGCCGCCGCTTCTTCATCGAGCGGGTGCTCCACCCGGAGGAGCAGGTGCCCCAGTTCGTGGGCGCAGTTGTAGCGTTGGCGATCCCCGCTCATGGCGGTGTTGACCGCGATCACCGGCGTCCTCTCGTCGTGATACAATGTCAGGGCGTCGAAGGAGTCGGGTGCTTCGATGGTGCCGACCTTGATCCCGTGCTGTTCCAGGACGTCCATCACGTTCTCGATGGGGTCGAGGCCCAGGTCCCAGGCCTCGCGTACCCGCGAGGCGACCGCTTCCACCTCCTCCATGCCGGATGCCCGGCACTCTTCACGCGGCGGGAGGTCCAGATCGGCCCTGATGCCCGAGATCATCTCGATCTCCAGGTAGCGTTCCAGCCAGTCGGTCACCTTCGCGTGGATGATATGCTCCTCTTTTTTGGTGAGTGTTCGGTGGCACCGGTACTGCGGTGCGGAGAGGTGCACCGTGACCTGCCGGAAGAAGAAGTCGATGTTGACGTCCAGGGCCTCACCGAGGCGGATGAGCGTGCCCGAAGCCGGGACCACCTCTTCTCGTTCGTACTTCGAAATCGCCGTCGCACTTACTCCGACTGCCGCACCGAGTTCCCGCTGGTTCATCCCGGCACTTCTTCGGGCCGCCTTTATCCGCTCGGCAATGCTCATATGGCTCACTCCTCTTCGACCTGGTTGCCGTGAAGTTTACAAAAGTTCTGGAGTTCGAGATTTTGTAAACTATGCTCCAGTCTCCATCACGATATTTGAAGGTTGTGATCTTTTTTCTGGGGGGGTTCTCCGGGTGGAATGGGGGGTTGTGAGGTCTATTTTTTGGGCGGGATGGGAGCGGGAGGGGTGCCGTGTCTTCGTTCGAGGGGAGAAGGATTTGGTGGTGCGCCTCATGTTCTGGATTTTCGGCATCAAAAAATAGGGGAGGATGGAATGGAGAAGTACCCTTATATTAGATCTCTATGATACTTGCAAAGATGGATATTAATACTTTATTTATCAAAATAGCCAATTCAAACAATAATGGAAAGGACTATATATTGAACATCTCTTATTTTATTATTAAGGGCTGTTTCGGTTAGTGATCTCAATGAAGTTGTTATTAGACACGAATATTCTTCTACATCGTGAAAGTAAAAATCCTGTTAACCAAGATATTGGGAGACTTTTTTCTTGGATCGATAAATTAGGATATGAAAAATGTATACATCAAGTCAATATCGATGAGATAGAAAAAATTAAAGATGAAAATGTTCGTAAGGCATTTTTGATTAAAATTGATAGTTATCATCGTTTACCTACCGTGGCCCCACTTCATCCAGTTGTAAGAGAAGTATCAGAAAAATATGATACAAGTAGTAATGACTTGAACGATACTGCTCTCTTAAATGAGGTATATTCTCAGCGTGTCGATTTACTACTGACCGAAGACCGAAAAATTCATAAAAAGGCTTTAAAGTTAGGGATTGACGAAAAAGTATTCACAATAGACTCTTTTTTGGAGAAAGTCACTTCAGAAAATCCTGACCTTGTTGACTATAATATTTTATCAGTACGAAAAGAATACTTTGGAAATATTAATATAAAAGATGATTTTTTTGAAAGTTTAAAAGAAGATTATCAAGATTTTGAGAAATGGTTCGCGAAAAAATCTGATGAAAAAGCATATATCTGTCTTTTGGAAAAAAAAATAATTGCATTTCTTTATTTAAAATTAGAAAAAGAGAATGAACTCTATTCAGATATAAGACCTAATTTTTCAAAAAAAAGGCGACTCAAAATAGGTACATTTAAGGTTGATTTAAATGGTTACAAACTTGGAGAAAGATTCTTAAAAATAATCTTCGATAACGCGATACAGTATTCTGTAGATGAAATATATGTTACAATTTTTCCAAAAAGCATTGGTCAATTACGTCTAATAAATTTGCTTAAAGATTTTGGTTTTGCATACCATGGCAAAAAAGAGTCAATTTCTGGGGAAGAAGATGTATATGTTAGGGAATTCTCACGAAATGCTTTGAAATCATCACCTAAGACAACCTACCCGTACATTGATAGTAAAGTCAATAAATATCTTGTTTCCATATATCCTGAATATCATACAAGCCTTCTACCAGACTCTATACTTTGTACTGAATCATCTGAGGATTATATTGAGAACGAACCTCACAGAAATGCAATTTCAAAGATTTTTATATCGAGATCGTTTAATCGAGATTTAAACGTTGGGGACATTATAATATTTTATCGAACTGGGGGATATCATAAGAGTGTAATTACCACCCTTGGGATTGTAGAAAACATCCACACAAATATTCAAGATGAAGATCACTTTATTAGCCTGTGCCGAAAAAGAAGTGTTTTTTCCACAGACGAACTTATCGCCAAGTGGAATGAAAAACCAAATTCCAGACCTTTTGTTGTAAATTTCTTGTATACCTATTCATTCCCAAAAAGACTAAATTTAAAGCGGCTCATTGAATTGGGAGTAATTAAAGATAGATCTTCGGCCCCACGAGGATTTGAAGAGATATCTGATCAGAGTTTTGAAAAAATAATTTCAGAGACAGGCACCAATCGGCACATTATTATCACGTGAATCAAGATTTTCAAAAAAATTTTTTGGGAGAGATAATATGAATTTCAAAGATGAAAACCAAAATTATGATCCAAATCTTGGTTTCACGAAAAGATTTGCCGATCCAGCAAATCCCCATAATATTGATTCATACTTCAAATCTCCTCAAAATTATGGTTATATTATCTCTTCAACAGAATTGCGACCACAGAAGGAAGGGATGGTAGTTAAAAATGTCACAATATAGACTTGATCGGATCCTTCATGAAGAGGAAATTAGCCAATTAGAAAATTTACTAGTACCTATACTCACGAATGAGTATCCAAATTTTTCAAAATGGCTTGAAAAAGTCCAAATAGAGATAACAAACGGGAGTCGATTCGCGAATGGAATTTGGAAAGAAAAATTGATCGCTACCTCAATAATAAAATTGACTGCAAGTGGAATAGCAGAGTTAAAAAGTTTTTTTATTGATCCTAATTTTCAACATTCAGGTTATGGTAACGACCTTTACGATGATACCGAAACACAATGTCGGAAAGCGGGGGTAAAGAGAATCATATCGTATATATACACCGATGATACCCCCATGATAGAATTTTTGATATCAAAGGGGTTCTTGATATCAGGAAAAGAAGATCTTTATGGAAACTCAAGGGAATCCTATATTCTTTCAAAAGCATTAGATCCAGAATACTTTGGAGATCCATTTGATTGGGAGGGGCTTGGAGAATGGTATCTTCAAACTAGGTTAAATGCGATAAATATAAAGGATCATCCTCTTGTTAATGATAGGCGATTTGATAGACATATGATGATCAGTCTAGGAGATTATTCGATTCATGCATTGGTCGAAGTAAAAGACCAAAAAGTCGATCTTGACCCTGTATCAATTTTGCATAAACACTGTAATGAATCAGAATATCATTTACCAATCTTCATTGCTCGTGAGTTTACTGAAAGAGCTGAAAATTATGCTAAAAAGAATGCAGTAATTATCTTCAATTCTCGTGATATTGCTCAGTACCTCGGGAGGAAAACCCCAGTTATTTGTGAGGGCACCCCAAAAGGAATGATTGTTTCAATCAAGCCAGATTACCTTGAAAGACTTTTGAGACAAGATCCTCCCTATTATTATATAAAGGGGGGACCATCAGGTAAATCCCTTAAAGCCGGGCAAACGTTAGTATTTTACTCAACAGCCCCCGAAAAGTGTGTAAAAGCACTTGGTAAAATAAGATCAGTTACAGTAGGCACTCCAGATGAAATATGGAACATGTATAACCAGAATTTAGTCCTTAGTAAAGAAGAGTACTTCCGTTTTGCCTCTATTAAGCAAAAAATATTGGTTATTGAATTGAATGATGTTAGTGAGATAACTTCTATCAAAGAAGACGAATTAGACACAATTATTTCAAAAAAAGATAGAAGTGGATCGTATATTGATGAAAAAACCTTAAATGGAATTATAAAATTAGGTTCTGGGTTTGATGAATGAGATAATTTGTGGATTTAAATTGTAGAAATACAGCAGTTTAAATAAAATCATCTTTTGAGGTTCTGTTTATGATTCTAATTTTGCAAACGTAGTTATTCAGCACAGGAAGAAAAAGATATTTGCGCGAAATCACCACTGAACAAAGATCGCTAATATAATGGGTTTCATAAGTCGAACATCCATGATTGGTGTTTTATTTTCTGACTTATCTAACAAAGAGCATATCTCAGAAGTATCTTGGGCTCAATCAATCATCAGGATCGAGAAACTTTCCGACCATTCCTCTGCCTCCCCCACTTCAATCGCCATCACAGGGATCCAGGGGCGGTGGCCCCGGCGCGAGTGACGGAGGAAGGCAGGCCGATCAGACGTGCCGCCCACAGAGAGAATAAAGAATGTTTCCTTGCTGACACCCCAGCCCTCCCCACGACGAAGATAGGGGTGGGGCGGCAACAATCTCTTGAACGACACCATGCTTCAGAAACGTCTCCCACTCCCCTATCAAGGCCTGGAGAGTTTTGGGATGACCTTAAACTATATTAAGTAACGTTCACTTTCACAATGCAGTCGAAATTACTAATAAATTGGGGCTCTTAATATAGACAAGAAATTATTCCATCAAATACACAAGACTAAAAATTAGTCAAGTGGGACACAAATAATTTTCACACAAGATCCGCAGTTTATTACCTAAACTGATAATACAGACGACACATGGATTAAACAGCCGAGTGGAATCAATGCGAGTCATACTATCCATTAGACCAAAGCATGTCCGGAAAATAATTAGTGGGAAGAAGAGATATGAATTCCGTAAAGTAATATTTAAAGACAGATCTGTTCATGAAATTTACGTCTATTCATCATCTCCTGTGAAGAAAATTGTTGGTAAATTTAATGTTGGACAGATTCTTGAAGATCACCCTGAGGCTTTATGGGAAAAAGTGAAAGATGATTCTGGACTCACAAAAAGTGACTTTTACAGTTATTTCTCTGGAAAAAATAAGGGATATGCTATAGAGATAGTAAACTTTGTTCTATTTGAAGAACCGATTGATCCAAAAAAGATCGATCCTAAATTCATCCCTCCTCAATCGTTCATATATCTAAAAGATTGAATCTTAATTTTTGCATTTATTTAGACAAATTGACTATTGTCTGATCAAATGTTGTTCTTGCTCGTTCGATCTTCGCGAACAATAACACCCTCCTCACCCCCTCTCAATCAACACCACCCCCCGCGTCGCCGCGTACCCCACCAACGTCGCGATCACCACCGCCGGCACGATATCCCACTGCAAAAAAACCATCGCGAGGAGGACGAGGACCACCGACGGCATCTTCAGCACCGCGACGGTCATCCCGGCCATGGCCGCAGGGACGGCGAGGGCGACGGGGACGCCGGGGGCGAGGAGACTCGCGGCCATGCCCAGGGTGCCGCCCGCAAAGAAGAGGGGGAAGACCGGGCCGCCCTTGAAGACCGTGGCCATGCACCAGGTGCTGGCGAGGATCTTGGCCGCGACGATCCCGATGAGCACGACCGCACCCATCGCCGCCCCTTCGGCAAGCACGGTCTGGAACTGCGTCTGGCCTGAGAAGAGGACGAGCGGGGCGAGGGTGCCGAGGATGCCGAGGCCCAGACCGCCGAGCAGGCCGCGGAGGAGGGGGCGGTCGGCGAGGGGTGCGACGAGGCGGGCGAAGAGGTGGTACGAATAGATGAAGCCCACGCCTGCCGCGGCGCCGACGAGGCCGAGGACCGTTGCATAGAGGAGGTCGACGGCGACGAATTTGTAGGGCGGGACCGGGTACAGGGCGCCGGGCGGGCCGGTGAGGAGGAGATAGATTGCAAAACCCACCAGGCACCCGAGGAAGCCGACCGTCGAGAGGTCGCGGACGCGGTCTTTCAGGGCCGCCACCCGGTCGCCGAGGCGGGTGCCCATCCCGCCGCCCATATCGACGGCGGCCACCTCGGGCCCGAGACTGGCGCCGCCGACGAGGGAGAGATAGATGGTGAGCAGGCCGGCCGGGAGATACTGCGGTTCGAACCGGCCGGTCTCCTTGAAAGTTGCGAGGGTCTCCTGGAGCAGTCCCACGTGGTCACCGAAGAGGTGGAGGCAGAGCCCGACCGCGAGGCCGCCGGCGGTGGTGAGGAGGAGGGTGAAGTACGGGACCGGCGGCGATTCCGGCCAGATCAGTGCCACCCCCCCATACTGCACCGCGAGGAAGAGCACCATCGCTCCCGCGGCGGCCACCGCAAGCAGGACGGCCGCGAGTGCGAAACGCAGGGTGTGCCCGAAGGCGGCGGGATCGTCTGGCGGCATCGGTCAGGCCAGGGGTGAGATGGGCGGGGTGGTATTTATAGGGACGCGGGACACCGGCGGCCTCTTCCAAAAGACAAGACATATCCCCTCTCCTGAGAGTGTACTGATACGATTTGCCCGGTACACAACGAACGAAACCATGACCAGACTTGAAGAGTTCCTCGGACCCCTGGACCAGGGCGTATGGGAAGTCGCTGTCCCCAGAGAGGCGGTGACCGAACCGCTGGACAGCGGGTGGAAGCGGTCCAGGATCAATGTCCCCTCCCCGGGCACGCTGGCCAGTTACCGGAAAGGCAACTACCACCTCCACGAGACCGCCGCCGAGTGGCGGGTCCATTACGACCGCTACGACCCCAAACAGCACCCGCTCCTCCACCTCGTCGACGACGCCCCGCTCATCCTGATGATCGGCGAAACTTTTCTCGCCCTGGTCACCAACGCCCGCACCGCGAGGAGCGACGAGACCACCCTCGTCCTCGAAGGTCAGCGGCGGACCTGGCAGTTCATGATCCTTGCCGGGTGTGCGGTGATCCTCGCCGCCCTCGCCATCCTCGCCCGCCCGGTCCACATCTTCGCCGCGGTCGTCTCGATCCTCATCCCCCTGCTCATCGCGGGCCTCGGCCTCCTCGTCGTGATGAACGGCGTCTCCCTCCACCCGCCGGCCGTCGCCTCGAAGGGCAGCGTCTTCCTCGGGCTCTGCGTCATGGCGCTGGGCGGCAGTTCGGCCTCCCTCCCGGTGGCGCTCTGGACCATGATCATCTTCGTCGTCCTGGCCGTCTGGATGTTTGCGAGCGCCCTCGTCTCGTTCAGGCGCGTCACCAGGGGCCGGCGGGCCGTACCCGAAGGCCTCTTCAAACGCCTCGCCCTCGGGATCCTCTCGCTCGTCCTCGGCTCGCTCATCTTCCTCGCACCGCAGGCCTTCCTGAAATTGATGCTCGACCTCCTGGCGCTGATCCTCGTCGCGCTCGGGATCGTCTTCATCGAGAACGGTGCGGAACTGAGGCGGCGGATGGCCGCAGGTATCGGGCAGTGACGCTGTAGAGCAGGAACGCGGCGATGGCCCCGTTGAGCGGGGGGATGCCCGGAGAAGAGACGGCGACGGCCGACGCCGCGATATAGGCGACGACCCCGGTCCAGCGAACGGCGCACCGGTCCGCCTCCTCGAGAGAGGGATACCGGCCTTTCTGAACAAGAATAAAGTCTGCAAGGATGATCCCGCCGATCGGCGGGATCAGGGTGCCGAGCATCTGCATATAGGGGACGAGCCAGTCGTACATCCCGAGGAGCGCGAGGACGGTGCCCGCCCCCGCTCCCCCGAGCGTGATCAGTCGGCGCCGGTTCGTCCGCAGCAGGTCGCACCCGGCCACCGAGAAGTTGTAGATGGTGTTGTCCTGCGTCGTCCAGATGTTCATGAAGAGCATCACGACGCCCCCGATGAGCAGACCCTGGAGGCCGAGCATCTGCACGATGTCGCTCTCCCCGTAGACCAGCGCGCCGTAGGCGCCGACCAGGATCATCAGGCCGTTTCCCAGCAGAAAGGCGATCAACGCCGCACCCACCGCAGCGCGCGGGGTGTCGGAGAACCGCGTCCAGTTCGTCGCCTGCGTTCCTCCCGCGATGAAGGTTCCGACCACGATGGTCACCGCCTCGCCGACGCCCATGCTGGCCGCGGGCGCGATGGAGAAGACGCCGGCCACGCCCCCGCCGTCCCTGGTGGCGATCGTCATGCTCACGAGGATGAGGATGCACATCAGGGGAACCGAGACCATCGAAAGCCGTTCGAGCCCGCGGTACCCGATGAAGGCGGTCAGGCAGAAGGTGGCGCCGAAGAGTACCATGAGCGGCGCCTTCCACCCTTCGCCGAGGCCCAGGAGGTCGACACTGAGGATGGCGACCGTTGCCGTCCCCCAGGCGTACCAGCCGACCTGGGTGAGGCCGAGGACCAGGTCGGGCCAGCGGCTTCCGATCCTGCCAAAACAGTACCGGCCCATCAGCGCCGTGTTCAGTCCGCTCTTCTGAGAGACATAGGCAAGCGCCGCCACGTAACCTGCGAGCAGGAGGTTGCCGAGGAGGATGACGGCGATCAGGTCGGGCCAGAAGGGGAAGGCGACGCCGATGGTACCGCCCGCCCACATCGTCGCCGAGAAAAACGTGAAGCCGAGGAGGATGATGACGGTCGGGAGAAAGCCCCGGCGGGCATGCGGGGGGACGGGAGACTGGGGGTAGTCCTCGATGGTGTCTTCGTCGCCTTCTTTCATGTGGCACCCCCGGGTTGACTCTGAAAAACGTGGGAGTGGAGAGGTTTTCAGGGTTCTGATCGGGGTCATGGGGCCCTGGAGCCCGCGACGAAAAGTTTATATCCTCTCCGGAATGTACATGGTCGTGTATCGAACGGTTCGAAACCGAAACATTACGCGACCACCACCATGACAGGCATCTGGAAGTTTCCATCAAAGAACGGACGGGAGCGGGGGCTCATGGCTCTCTACATCCTCCACTCTCTCGCCCAAAGCCCGAAGTCGGGTTACGACCTCCTCAAGGAGATCGAGGAAAAGACCGAAGGGACATGGGTGCCGAGCAAGGGAACCCTCTATCCTCTGCTCAAACAACTCGAAGAAGAAGCACTCATACGTCTCTTTGAGACCGGAAAACGTTCGAAGCAGGTCTACGAACTGACAGAGACCGGCGAGGAGACGCTGCGGGCCCATCGACAGCACCGGAGAGAGTCGAGAGAGAAGATGCTGCAGATGAAAAATCTGCTCGTCGAAATCTTCGGAGACGAAAAACGCGAGTTGAACGCCCTCTTCGTCGAGATCAGGAGTCTCATCGACGCACTCCCATCTGAAAAAGACGAAGAGGCAGGAAAAATCCTCGGGCAATGCCTCGAAGACCTGCGGAGGATCAAATGACCGCGCTCGCCATCGACGTCCGGGAACTCACCAGAACCTTCGGCGACTTCGTCGCGGTCGACGCGATCTCGTTTGCGATCCGCAAAGGAGAAATCTTCGGCCTGCTCGGTCCCAACGGTGCCGGCAAGACCACCACCATCTCGATGCTGGCGACCATGCTCAGGCCGACGTCGGGCCGGGCGACCGTCGACGGCCACGACATCCTGACCGACGAGGACGGCGTGCGCCGGTCCATCGGGATCGTCTTCCAGGACCAGACCCTGGACGAAGAACTCACCGCCTATGAGAACATGGACTTTCACGGCCGCCTCTATAGGATCCCAAAAGACCTTCGGGAACGGCGGATCGCCGAACTCATGGACCTGGTCGGCCTGGGCGAGAAGATGGACCAGCAGGTCAAGACCTTCTCCGGCGGGATGAAACGGCGCCTCGAGATCGCCCGCGGCCTCCTGCACCGGCCGGCGGTCCTCTTCCTCGACGAACCAACCCTCGGCCTGGACCCCCAGACGAGAAACCATCTCTGGGCGTACATCGAGCAGATGAACACCGAAGAGGGGATCACGATCATCCTCACCACCCATTACATGGAAGAAGCCGACCGCCTCTGCGACCGGGTGGCGATCATCGATCACGGCAGGATCATCGCCATGGACACCCCGGAGAATCTCAAAGCCGCGATCGGGGGCGACATCATCACCATCGACTCGCCGGACGCGGAAGAGGCCTATGCCGGGATCGATGCGGCGTGGCCGGGCCAGGTCGAACGCCAGGGGAGCACGGTGACCGTACGCCTGCATCACGCCGAAGAGGAGATCACCGGGATCGTGAATCTCCTCAGTGCGCAGAGCGTCGGGATCAGGTCGATCTCCGTGCACACCCCGACCCTCGAAGACGTCTTTCTGCACATGACCGGGCGGGCGATGCGGGACGAACACGCGTCAGGCACAGACCAGATGCGGATGCGCCACCGGGCGAGGCGGTAACATGGACATCATCTACACCATCTGGCTGCGAAACATCAAACTCTACCTGCGTTCGCGGAGCAGGATCGTCGGCAGCCTCGGGATGCCCCTCTTCTTCCTGGTGATCATGGGCTTCGGGCTGAACGAGGTGGTGCGGATCCCTGGAGCCGAGGATGGCTATGTCGCATTCCTCATCCCCGGCGTCGTCTCGATGAGCGTCCTCTTCACCTCCATCTTCTCGGGCATCCAGGTCATCTGGGACAAGCAGTTCGGGTTCCTCAAGGAGACCCTGGTCGCCCCCGTCTCCAGGATCGAGATCATGCTGGGCCAGACGCTGGGAGGCGCCACGACGGCGTTCATCCAGGGCGTGATCATCCTGGTGCTCTCGCTCTTCATCGGGCTGCAACTCACGAGTCTGTCCGGGTTCGTGATCGCATTTCTCTTCATGCTCCTCATCGGCGTGACCTTCACGGCCTTCGGGATCGCCATCGCATCCCGCATGGAGGATATGCACGGTTTCCAGCTCGTCATGAACTTTGTCGTCTTCCCGATCTTCGGGCTCTCGGGTGCGCTGTTCCCCATCAGCAGCCTCCCCTCGTGGATCCAACCGCTCACGCTCCTGGACCCCCTCACCTATGGGGTGGAAGGGATACGGTACGGACTCTCGGGATCGGCCCAGATCAGTCCGGTCATCTGCGGCATCGTGCTGAGCGGGTGTGCCGTCGTGATGGCGGTCGTCGGGGCTTATCTCTTCAGAAAGATCACGGTGTGAGAGGGGCAGGGCGCCGGCGCTCCCGGTGGGAGGTCGGCCCCCTCTCGAAACCCATATCTCGCCTCCCATCGATGGGGATGATAATGGACTGGTCAATCATCCTCAGCGTCATCTTCTTCTTCAATGTCCTCTTCGCCATCGCCGTCGTCTTCTTCGAACGCAAAAATCCCACCGCAGCCCTGGCATGGCTGATGGTCCTCTTCCTCCTGCCCCCGATCGGGTTTGCCCTGTACCTGATCTTCGGGCAGAACTTCACCAGGCAGAAGATGTTCGCCCTCAAGAAGGAGGCCGACCAGTACCTCAAAGATCTCTTCGAGGAGCAGCACCAGGACCTGGTCGATCGCGGCTTCAGGTTCGCAAATCCGGCGGCAGAACAGTACCGCGACACCATCCTCGCCCTCCTCACGAACAACCAGGCGCTCGTGACCGAGAAGAACAAGGTCGAGGTCTATACCGACGGAAAAGAAAAGTTCGACGCTCTCTTCGAGGCCATCGGGGCGGCACGCCACCACGTCCACCTGGAATATTTCATCGTCAACAACGACGAACTCGGGCGCTCGGTCGTCCACGCCCTTGCGGAGAAGGCGAAGGAGGGCGTCGAGGTCCGCCTCCTCTTCGACGCCCTGGGGACGAGGGCCGGCGGCGGGTCGAAGGAGGCCTTCCGTGAACTGACCGACGCCGGCGGCGAGATCGGGGTCTTCTTCCCCTCGCTGTACCGGGTGAACTACCGCAACCATCGCAAGATCGCCGTCATCGACGGGACGGTCGGGTTCATCGGCGGGTTCAACATCGGCGACGAGTACCTGGGCAAAGGTCCGCTCGGCTACTGGCGGGACACCGCGGTCAGGATCACCGGGCGGGCCGTGAACATGCTGCAACTGCGGTTCTTCCTCGACTGGAACCATGCCACCGGCGAATACCGCGGTTCGGACCCGGTCTACTTCCCCGACCCCGACGTCGCCGGCACCGTCCCGGTCCAGATCGTCTCGGGCGGCCCCGACACCAGGTGGAGCCCGATCAAGGAGGGCTACATCAAGCTGATCAACTCGGCCAGGTCGTCGGTGTACATCCAGAGCCCGTACTTCATCCCTGACGAGAGCGTCACCGACGCCCTCCGCCTCGCGGCGCTCTCGGGCGTCGACGTGCGGGTGATGATCCCCTGCAAGCCCGACCATCCGTTCGTCTACTGGGCCAGCCTCTCCTTTGTCGCCGACCTCCTCGACGCCGGGGTGCGGGCCTACACCTACGACAACGGGTTCATCCACGCCAAGACCATCGTCGTCGACGGGACGGCGGGTTCGGTGGGGAGCGCCAACTGGGATGTGCGGAGTTTCAAGTTGAACTTCGAGGCGAACGCCTTCTTCTACGACGCAAACGTCGGGGGCGAGATGAAGAAGCGGTTTGTCCGCGACCTGGAGGTCTGCACCGAGATCACGCCCGAGCGGTATGCCGCCCGGTCCAGGTGGGTGAGGATGAAGGAGTCGGTCTCCCGTCTCTTCTCGCCGCTGGGGTAGGGGTTTGGGGTGAAAAAGATCTGGACGAATCTTTGTGCGGAGGGGGGCAGCGCCCCCGGCACGAAGATGGGGGAAAGCACGCCGTTCACATTCGCATCGAGAAGAATCAGTGAGACCGAACGGGCCGCCCTCAATTGTAGAATTTTCCCCGTCATCTCGTGCCGGGGGGCTTTGCCCCCCGGAACCCCCCACGACGAAGATAGCCGAGGGGCGGCAACACCCTCCTCCCGGAGATCCCCTCTACCTCCCCATCCCCTCAAAAAACGTCTCCCTGATCCGCGTCCTGAGAATCGGCAGGGCGTACGGGAGGTGGTGGGGCAGGACCGCCGCCCCCATCATCGCCTTCTCGGCGAGATTGCGTTCCCGCCCGACCACGACGCTCTCGCGGCGCACGATGGCATCCAGAAACTCTTCCACGCTCTCTGCCCTGGCACAGGTGACGACGCCGCCGAGTTCGCGGAGAAGGTGGGCGTCGGTCCCGCCGGTCCGGCCGAGATCGTGGCTCCGGGCGAGGTCGGCGGCGACGAGGTTGTGGGTGCGGCCCATCCCGCCGCAGATCACTTCGAGGGCGTCGAGACGATCGAAGGTCTCGGCCTCGATGCATCCTCGTTCGATTCCCTGCTGCATCCCTCGGTTCAGGAAGGCGTAGCCGCACGGGTGCGCCTCGACGGCGACGCAGTGGTAGCCCTCGCGGGCGTCCAGGATCTCCGCCGCGGTCATCTTTATCGCGAGGCACGGGCCGTCCCTCTTCTTCTTCTCGATGTGGCGACGATAAAAGTCGGTGAGGTCTGAGAGTGCCGGGAAGTAGAGGAGGAGATGCGGGCCGTCGTCGGCGCTCACCTCGATCCCCGGAATGACCGGGACTTCGGTGCCGGCCCGGCACGCCTCGACGGCCCCGCCGACCTGGTTGTGGTCGGTGATCGCACACCCGATCCCCTGCCTCGCGGCCGACCGCAGGACGTCGCGCACTCTGGTGGACGAGTCTGAGTGGTTGGTGTGGACGTGAAGGTCGGCGGCGATGAAGCCGGGGCGTGCGGTCTCCTCGGGGGTCGGGGTCTTGAAGAGGATCGCGGCAGGTGTGGTCATCGGTGTGGTGATCGATCTCTTCTGTCTGTTTTCGGTGCGAGAAAAAAGGTCTCATCGTACCGGTCGGAGGGGCGCTCAGGATCCGCTTTTGTGGGGAGCCGTCTCCCCCATGACCGCCGCCGCCGGCTTCCCCGCCCGGATCAGCGCCGCCATCCGGCGCATGGGCCGATCGATATGAGCGAAGTACGCCTGATACCCCTCGCAGAGATAGTTCAGGCCGGGCTCGCCCCCCGGCGTCCCGACGACCCGGTTCTTCGGGCACTCGCCATGACAGGCAGGCCGCCACCGGCACGTCAGGCAACGGGCAGGGAGGTTCTCCAGTTTCATGCGGCCGAACCGGGCCTGCCGCGCCGATGCCGCCAGGTCGGCGAGCGGTTGTTCCATGATCGAGCCGAGGCGATGGTCGGGGTCGACGAAGTGGTCGCAGGCATAGAGGTCGCCGGTGTGTTCGAGGGCGAAGGCCGTCCCGCAGGTGGGGGCGAAGATGCAGGCCGCCGGCGGGTACCCTGCCCAGGCGGCAAGGGCGGCGTCGAAGTGGCGGACAAAGACCGAACCCACGTCACGCCGCACCCACTCGTCAAAGACGCCCCGGAGAAACCGTCCCCACTGGACCGGGCGCACCGAAAACTCGGCCGCGCCTCCATGCCCGTCGGGTTCGACGACCGGGATGAACTGGATGAACCGCGCCCCGGCCTCGTCCCTGAAGAAGCGGTAGACCTCGCGGGGGTGGTCGGCGTTTGCGGCATGGACACAGGCGAGGAGGTTGTGCTCGACCCCATGACGCTGCAGGAGACGCAGGCCCGCCATCACCCGCTCGAAGGAGCCCCGGCCCTGCCGGTCCACTCGAAAGACGTCGTGATATGCCCGCGGCCCGTCGAGACTGATCCCAACGAGGACGTCATGCGCCCTGAAGAACCGGCACCACGCGTCGTCAAGGAGCGTGCCATTGGTCTGGAACGTATGCTCGACCCTCGTCCCGGGCCGGCGGTACTCCTCCACGAGTTCCATCGCACGCTCGAAGAAGGCCAACCCCATCAGGGCGGGTTCGCCCCCCTGCCAGGCGATGGTGACCGAGGGCCCTTGCTGGCTCCGGAGATACTGACCGATGAACGCCTCCAGCACCTCCTCCGACATCCTGAACCGGCCCTCAGGGTAGAGACGCGCTTTTGCAAGATAGAAACAGTACCGGCAGGAGAGGTTGCAACGCGCCCCGGTCGGTTTGACGAGGAGATGGAAGGGAGGCGACGGACGCATCGGCTCCTTCCCCCTTCTCTTCTGCGTCTCGTTCACTGCATCAGGTCCAGCGCCGCCGTGACGGCGAGAAAGAGAGCGGCGTCCTCTCCGGGTGCCACCTCAACGCCGTACGTGTCCCTGACGCGAAACCACTTCCTGGAGACCTCCGCAACCTGCTCGCGTCCTCTTTTGATCTGGTACTCGTGGTCCAGGATATTGCCCTGCACCGTCAGGTCGGGCCCGCCGGCGATCTCGACCGTCCAGCGATGGCGGAGCGGGGAGACCAGCGCTTTTTTCACCGTGGCCGCGACCTCGTCGCCCCGATAGATCTCCATCGTCTCCCGCACCCTGAGCACCTTCTCCCTGATTGTGTAGCGTTCCTCTCCCGCCACGGTGCGAAAGACCAGCGTATCCCTGAGCCTGAGGGCCTTGCCGTCCACATAAAAGGCCCTTGCACCCGCATCGTCCTCGATGAAATAGTCGTCCCCGATGGAGACGAGTTTCTCGCGCATCTTATACCGATGACTTCCCCGTGAGCGGCGCACCAGGGCGCCTCTCCCTTCCCTTCCTCTCATGTTTTGCTCACGCCGCAGGTGCTGCCACCTTCTTCTTCTCTTCGGGCGCCTCCCCGAAGGCCTCGCGGAGTTTTGCCTCGCTCTCCTCGGTCAGCGAGGTCTTGATCACCGTACCCCTGAACTCCTCCATCTCCTTGAGGAACTTGTCGGGGGTGACCTCCTTGATCAGCATGAAGACCGCCGAACCCCCCGGCTTTACGGTCTCCGAGACCTCCCTGATGAAGGCGTCGTCGATCCCGTAGTCGGTGAGGTGCCCGGCCAGCGCCCCGGTGACGGCCCCGATCGCCAGTCCAAGGAGCGGCATCAGGAAGATGATCCCGATGAGAAGTCCCCAGAAACTCCCGCTCAGCGCCCCCACCCCGGCAAGACTCATCGACTGTTTGATGTCGGCCTTCCCGTCCTGGTGGCGGACGACGACGACCAGGTCTTCGAGCCCGATGAGGTGCTCCTTGCTCATTCGGGTAAGTTTGTCCCTCACCCGGAACCCCGTCTGTTCGTCGTCGAACGCCACGACCACTAAATCACTCATGATTTACCCCTCCGGTCAACCCGGACAGGAAGCGGATCGCGCCGGCACGATATATAGGCATATGCCTCTCAGGCCCGCCTGCCCATCTCGCCGCCGACGACCATCAGGATCACGAGTCCGATCAGCCCGACTACCAGCACCATGACGATGACGTCGGGGTCGGTGAAGTTGACGGCCGCCACCGCCGTCGCCGCCGCGAGGTTTCGCTGCGCCGTCCCGACGGCAAGCACCCGCCGAATCCCACCGATCTTCCCGCCGAGGACATACCCAACGGCGCAGGAGATGAGGAGAAAGATCGCCGCGGCGAGGACGGCGGTGCTGCCGATGACTCCGAGGAGGTCGCTGAGATAGGCCACAAAGAAAGCGATCATCAGCACGACCAGGGCCAGGCCTGACGCCCGGGACATGACAGGCGCCACACCCGTTGCGATCGCCTGGTACCTGGCCCTGACGCCGAGGGCGAGAGCGAGGGGGAGGAGCATCAGGAAAACAAGTGACCGTGCGATCTCCCATGGGCTGACAGCGATTCCAGGCAATGCCAGCGGGAGGACGAGGGGGAGGTAGGCAATGGTCACCACCATCAGGAGTACCATCAGACCCACCGAGAATGCGCGGTCCCCCTTCGCCACCTCGGCGAGTTTGGGCAGGAAGGGCGCACCTGCGGCACACCCGATGAGGAGCAGACCGATGGCGAGGCCTTCGGTGAGTGGAAAGATCACCAGGAGCACCACCGCAAGGAGAGGGACCAGCACAAAGTTTGCCGCCAGGGATCTCGCCACCAGCCGCCGGTCTCTGAGCGGTTCGAGGATTTCAGGCACAGTCAGGGTGAACCCCATCGCCAGCATGCTGCAGACCACAAAGACGAGTACGGCGAGATACCCGATACTCTCAAGGAACTGGATGAAACTCACGGTTTCGACCATTCTCCCGTCACCTCGTTTTCTGGTGTTCGGTCCGCAGTGGAGGGACGGTGCATGGCCGTGCATTTATAGATATGGATGAACCGTGCGGAACATGGTGGCCCCCAAGGCTCTACAGATGCCAGGAATATTCGATCGATCCGAATAAATATCATGAAATTGTTTTCTAATCAATGCGATCGCCGGAGCGGTACTTTTCAACAGCGATTTTATCAAAGAGAAACCTATTCGCCTGCATTATCGCCTTAATCGTCCTGATATCCCCCGGAGCGGCGGACCCCTGGGAGGTCACCAGGCTCTCTCCACAAGAGGATGTCTGGGATGAGGTGGCGATCTCCGGCGACCGTCTCGTCGCACGCGCCTCGCTTCCGACCGAAGGGATCGTCCTCTGTTCCCTCTCGACCGGCGAGTGTCAGTACCTTGACCGGGAAACCGAAGGTTTCGAGAATATCACACCCAGGGAACGGTATTCCCCTGGCCCCCCCGATATCTCGGGCAACTATGCCGTCTGGCTCAGAACTCCCGGCGACGAACCGGAGAACTTCACGACCGGACGCGGCCGGGTGGTCCTCGCCGATCTCGTGAACGGCACGCAGCAGGTGATCGACGAGGGGCACCGGTATGACGGGCGGGTCAGGATCGCAGGCGACCGCGTCTGCTGGATGGAGCGCGAGCACGCGGGGGCGGCCGTCACCTCGACGCTCAGGGTGTATGGGATCCGTGAGGGCCGGGCCTGGAGCGTAAAGACCTTCAACGGTTCCGCGGTTCTCGGCAACATCGAGGGGGACCGGGCCATCTATATGAACCCTGAGCAGAAGAATGCGGTCGTGGCTCTCAATATCACAGACGGGAGCGAAGTCGTCCTCTCGGGCCCGGGTCGAAACCCGGACGATTTTTCGATCTCAGGAGTGTGCGTGCTCTGGGCGAAGAAAGACATCAACGGACGATTCAGCAAGAAACCCGGGGCGCTCCAGAAAATCTCGACAGACTCTCTCCTCTCCCTCATCTCTCTCCCGGACGGCGGCATCATTGACCTGGCGGCCGCCTCGCTCTCCGGCGAGGGCAGAGGGCCGGGAGATTTTGTGATGAACGGTGCCGATCTCGGGAGCGCCGCCATCGAGGGCGACCGTGCTGCATGGGTATTGAGAGAGTATGCGGGCCAGAACAGATCATCTGCGATCGTGGTGCGCCGGATCTCCGACGGTGCGGAGAGCAGGATCATAAGGAACGGCACGGTCAGGGCGTTGACGATCGCCGACGGGAGGCTGGTCTGGCAGGAGAGCGCGGGTCAGGTGTACCTCGCCGTCCCGACTGCTTCCCCTGACGATCCCTTTTGCAAGATGGCGATGAGGGGGTGACGCCCCCCCCTCAGATCCCGAGAAAATCGAAGAGTGTTGCGGCTGCGACGGCGGCGCAGAACACGACAAAAAGCCAGCAGATCAGACGTCGCATCCGCGGGTCGGGCTCGATCATAGCGGGATCACATCTCATTGCCGTACGCCCTCCTGACGACCGAGAGGTTCATCCCGACGTACCGGGCCATCGCCCGCACGAAGAAACGTGCCGGGTAGACGCTCCCGACGGTTACCAGCAGGCCGGAGGCGATGAGCCCGACGGCCGTCGCAATCCTGGCAAGCGGCGTCTCGAAGGGCATGACCACCGTCATGCCGGCCGGTATGATCGAGGGCACGGCCGTGACGATGAGGGCCACGATGCCGCCGAATACGAGGGAAACGCCGGTCATGAAGATCGCGAAGATGATGGAGGCGACGACGACGATCGGCGCCAGGGCGATACAGAAATTGAAGAGCCCGAGGCCGAGCGTCGCCAGTGCGGCGCGGCAGAGGGCGGAGAACGATCCGGTCCGCTCGGCGTTCTCGATATGCGAGGCGGCGAGCAGTTGTTTCCCGAGTTCGTCCGGGTCTCCGAGGGCGGCGGCGATCGCCGCCTCGGTCCGTCCGGCCTCGACGCCGGCGGCAAAGTGTTCTTCGTAATCGGCGACGATCTCTTGCACCTCGTCGTCGGGAAGACTGTTCAGGCGCGACTTCAGTCTTTCAAGAAATTCGGATTTTTCCATCTATCTCATCTCTCAGTATCACTCGAAGGTTCTCTCATCTTCATCCCCGAGAAATCGGTTGACCTCTCCGACGAAGGAGAACCACTCCTCCCGCAGGCGATGCTCGAAGGCGCTCCCGCTCTCGGTGAGGCGGTAATATTTCCTGGGCGGCCCTCCGGTCGATTCCCGGATGTACGTCTCAAGATGCCCTTCCTTCTTCAGGCGCCGCAGGAGCGGATAGATCGTACCCTCCGAGATCTCCACGGTCTCTGAGATCTCCTGGACGATCTCGTACCCGTAGCACGCTCTCCTGGAGAGGAGCGAGAGGACGCAGAGGTCGAGGACTCCTTTTTTAAACTGGACATTCATGGACTCATCTCGTGCACTCCATTGTAGTGTGTGTCACACAGTATCGTGCAATGTACAATAGCGTATGACGATGCCATATTTACCCCTTTCTCCCCTCGACCTCTCCGATTCTGCGAAGGCCGGGCCGGGGGGCGGCGAAGTGCTCGGTTCCCGGCACCCCCAAGGCCGGGAGAAGAGGAATCGAGGGTTTTAACAGAGCCGAAAAAAAGGTTTCGTCAGGATCGAATCCCGGCACTCCATCCGGCATCCCATAAAATGGCGAGCCTACACCCAGGTGACCCATCCCGGCGCAGGCCAGAAGACCATGAAGCCCGGAGTCGTTGCGAGGAGGGCGAGGAGGAGGAGCGGGATGCCGAAGACCAGTGCCAGCGCCAGCACCGCCCTTGCCTTCGAAATGTCCTGGAGTTCCTGGAGTCCGAAATACACGATGACGATAGACCAGAGGAACCCGATGAGGCCGACGCCGGGGATCCATCCCAGGAGTGCGGTCGGCGTCAGCCCGAAGATGACCACCCTGAAGGTGGCGCCGACTCCGCTCCGGCCCCCGAGCCCGTAGACAAAGAGATGGAGCCAGAACCCCCCGAGACAGACGGTCAGAAGCGATGTGATCACCATCGGGAGCATGAGTTCGGGGGTGAGTCCGCTCATCGCGGCAAGGGCGGTCATGACGAGGTTGAAGAGGACGATCACGAGGCCGTACGCAAGGACTGTCCCTGCACGCTCTTCCCTGATCTCCTGAAAAGTCCCGGTAGGATGGATGAGGGTTCGTACCGGCAGATGAAACAATTTTGCAACAAGCGTTGTGTGACCCATACATATCCCTCAGAGTGTTTCAGATTCAGATTGAAGTGTCCGGCCCCTGCGGGACACCGGTTCCGGGATCTATCGGACAAACTCTAATTCTGCGATTATATATCGCCTCCGATCGGGGTGTCTATCATTCGGAGGACAATTAGACGATCTGTCCACAAAGTTTAAGGTTCCAGTCCCATACTCAGAGTATGCCGATACCATGCAGGCCCATCGCCGCGACACCCACTGCTGCGCTCGCTCACGATACGAGGGCACGGAACGCCGATCCGATCACCAAAAGATGAGCCATGCATCATAGAAACACCGCCGCCGTTTTTGTACTCGTCCTGACGCTGCTCCTCGTCTGGAGTCCGGCGGCGGCGAAGATCGTCGTCGAACCCGGACCGTCAGAGATCCCCACCGACGGGATCAATATCGACGACGAAGAACTCGTGCCGATCTGGACCGTCCCCCCGATGCGGCTGCTCACGTATTACACCCTCATCTACTGCCCCGCCCTCGCCGTCCCGGTCGGCCTCCTCTATTCGTTCAGCACCCTTGCATTCCTCGGCTACCGTCGCGCCTCGCGTCAACGTCCATCCGAGAATACCACCAGGCGGCAGATCTTTGCGTGCATCAGGGAGAACCCGGGCATCTCCATCCCCGAGATCGCCGCTGCAATGGATGTCAGCCGCACCACCGTGAATTACCATCTTTTCCGTCTGCAAAGGAGGAATCTTGTCCACAGAAACATACAGGGAAACACCTTCGGCTACTTTGCATACACCGACGACCTCGACGCAACCGAGGAGCACCTCCTCATGCACCTCAAAAACCGGACCAAAAAGGATCTGCTCGCTCTCCTGCTGGAGGCGCCGGGGATTTCCCAGTCAGATGCCGCAGAGGCGATCGAGGTATCGAGGGCGACGGTCTCCTGGCATATGAAGCGGCTCATCAGAGACGGACTCGTCGAGGCCAGGAGAGAAGGACGGACGGTGCACTACCGGCTCACCGATGAGGGCGGGGAGGTGCTCGAAAAAGAGATGGAGAATGTCGGAGCAGAAGAAGAGATGGGCGATGCGGGGCCGGCGGCGGCCTGAAGGGGATCATACTCGCGGTGGGGCCGTGCCGGATCTCAGAAGAAAAATAGCCCCGCAGAATTCCTCTTAAGACGCGATTGAGATGAGAAGACAGGCGATCAGAGGAACCGCCCCACCAGAAGGAAATTCTCAGTTGATCTCTTCCGCCGGGGGGCGGCGAAGTGCTCGGTTCCCGGCACCCTCAAAGCCGGGAGAAGAGGAATTGAGGGTTTCAACAGAGCCACAAAAACCGGTACATGACATAAAACATGCAGAAAAACTCTTGAATCAATGTACCAGAACGAGGAGAACAGAATGTTACTGCATGGATCGGGGATATGACTCCGAAACACTCCATCAAAAGATCAGGGAAGAAATCGGAGCGTATTCACTTATCCCGGTCAGAAAATGGAAGGGAAAGATAGACTCGGGACACTATAGACAAGAGATGTTCGACGGGTTTGATCGAGAGAAATATCATTAGAGAAATAAGGTCGAAACAGCCTTTTCAGTTCTCAAAAGAAGATTCGGAGAGAGTCTGAAGGCGAGAAAATTTTACTCACAGGTCAAGGAGATCAAGATCAAAATCATACTCCACAACATCATGAAGGCTGTCCAAAATGAGATTTGTGTGATTGTGATAAAGGGATTCTACAGAGCCGTTTTTGTGAGATCTTACAGAAGATGATGATCTGCTTTGCTGTATCGACTGCAATCGAAGTCTTCAGGAAGTTTTTCCGCGTTTTTCCCGTCCTCCAGGAATAATAATGACTTGCGTACGAACTGGTGAACCCCGATGAATCGATCGCGGTTATGGGGATTATGTCTCCTCTTGAATAAAAGAGATCCAGAGTTTTCTTGAGGATTTTGGTGAAGATTATTGAGGGTACTCTCTGGCTAAATTTGTGAAGAGTCGTATAGTGTGGAACGTGATCCAGCTGAAGAATTTCTTTGATTCTATCCATCAGATCGACGAGTTGGACCGTATCGCGGTAGCCTTCTCCGATGATCTCCCGGAAGATGATGAGAGACATCAGTTGAGGTTGAGTATAGGTTTTCCTGGAGAATTTACAGGAATAGAGAGGAATATGGGCGTTTCTGATAACGTTGAGCGTAGTCTCAAGAAGGTTGATATAACTGTTCGTTGACACTGATTACTGCTCCTTGCGGTTGGTTTGGTCACTTACGCAAGAAGCAACGATTTTATCGATCTTTCGCTTTGGGAGTGATCACTCTACAGGAGGATAGCCCCCTCCAAAATCCCCCCTCCCTTTATGCCTTTACGATGCGCCAATGCTCCATCTCATTGTTGAAATATTCTCCCCCTGCAAAAGTACATCCGCAAATATTCCTATTCTTGAAAATGTACCGGATAAAATCGTAAAATTGATCGTACTCGCAGGGGAAATCATGTTTGGTGAAACAAATGAAATCCCCACTCATTGTTGATCGTGAAGATACAAAATGGCTTCTCCTTGATCAGGTTCTCTCGATGACAACTTCTCGTCGTTCCAGACAGGAGATGGCAAAACAAGGACTTATTCCTGTTCAGAATACTGGTTCGATTCAGAGAATCCTTCTGATTACTCTCTTTTTCTCGTCTGAGATCACGTATGTCATTGATGAACTCACCAACCGCAAAGAACTCCGAGCCTTTGCCCATATCGAAGAGGTTCCTTCCGCTGATGATGTGTACCGGTTCATCAGCAGGATCGATGAAAGACAATTCATCGGGTTGATCAATGCTCTTCTCCATACCAACTGCAAACCACAGAGACGAACGCATCGAACCATTATCGTAGACGGTTCGGCACTCGTCCTTGACCTCAACATCTTCAAGAAGAAGATCCGCAAAGCCGATCTGGTTGAAAAAGACTACAAATGGGGCTACTGCAACACGAAAGGATACTATCTCGGATTCAAACTCACCCTTGCGATCGATTACCCATCACTCATACCCCTAGCCTTTCTCGTCCATCCGGAATCACCTGGCGATGCGCGGTTGTTTGCCGAGATCATGGACGAACTGAAACGGCGAAAGATCATCAGAACCGGGGATACTGTGCTGTTCGACCGGGGATATTACTCATACAACAACTATGCTCTAGGAATCACGAAATACAAGATTGTTCCGCTGATCTTTCCCAGAAAAAACTTTGACCCTGAGAAGATGATGAGAAAAATGAACTGTCCTCTCTCGATATTTTCCAGTCACCAATACCGGAAAAAACAGCAGGAATACAGGGGTCTCGTCCAGGAACTCAGGGAGAAGGTGAAAAAATGGAAAGAGTATCCTCCCATTCGATCGATCATCGAGGATCTCTTCAAAGTGGCGAAAGGAGCGTTCTCACTTCATAATTTGCACCGATATTCGGGCATATCGGTCACAAAATTCGTTGCATTGAATGTACTTTTGCTGGGGGCAGTAGTTACGGCGGGCGTTAACCAGAAGATCCAATTACAGAGATTGGCAGAGGCATGAGATCTGGAGGGGGCTATACAGGAGGATTTCTACAAAGCCAATTTTTCTGTTCGTATGCTACCGTCACCTCCAGATCTCCCCGTGATCATGTATCCATTATCAACGATAGGATCAATCGCCTTGACGTGGTTCATAGGCTTCAATCCCACGGTGCGGTCCTAGGCCTGATGACCGGCCATATCAAATTTAATGAGGCGCATGTACGAAGGCCTACCGTCAGAGGCATAGGAAACTAAATACCTCCAATAGCCTCGTACTGATATATATCTGGCAAAAATCTATATTTTATTCAAAAAAAATGTTTTAAATGTACAAACGTTCTGTTCACATCAACATAATCATCCAAAATCCAAAGCCGATCAAAATAATGCCACTAATGATTTTTATAATGTCTCTGTGTTCTTTGACTCTTCTTGATGAACTATATCCCCCGATCATACCTACCCCAATAAACGGCGTGAGTAAACCAACTCCGAAAACCAACAAGAGTGATAGATCCTGTATTGTACCATCAACTAGGATTTTACTCAGCAATATGAGTATCATTGGTGCAGCACAGGGGGCCTTAACAATCGAAAACAGCACCCCCAATATAAATAAACCTGGTAGGGTAGTTGAATACTTCCATACAAATGACTGAATATAGTTGCCTGTGTCAATAGGAGATCTTAAAATTCCTATCAGATTCATTCCGACAAGTACTACGATCAACCCTGCCGCGATCGTGAGATATCGACTATAACCGTTTAATGACATTCCCACCAGAAGGACACAGCAACCCATGATAATATATGTAGCAACTAGCCCCAGGCCGAATACCAGTGAGTTCAGGACACTACTTCTCAGCCCCTCTCCAGAACCAGTGACATATACCAGTATAAATCCCAATATCGCCATTAAACATGGTGAAAAGCCAGAAAAAAGACCTAATGAGTAAGCAAGTGGAATGTTCCAGTTAATTGTTGGTAAGTTCTCCTTAGGCTCGATTCCAGAAAATGATTGCTCAATCGCTGCCCTAATCCTCTCTTCGGTGATTTCATCTTTGGGAATTTTTGTATTGCCATCCACAACCACTGCCGGGACTTCACGAAATCCATACTGTCGCCACCGATCTAGACCCTCTGGCGTGCGGACATCGATATAGGTGACTGACACAGACTCATCCAGATCGCACTCGATATCCTCTATCAAAGGCTTAACAAGGTCACAGTCGGAACATCCTTCAATAGAATAATACTCAATGGTGAGAGGAGATGCGCCAGCACAGTGAATCAAGTAGGTCAAGAACAGGATCAGGAACAATCCGGTACGAATGCTTTTGACTCCACCTCCTTCTGGTTTATTCAAGATAGATCCCTCAAGATCACCCACATCCTATAATAGATCAGTTGGTTTGCCACTACTTCTCAAGAGCTTTAAGCCGCTCTTCAATACTGGCGAGAGACGTCTGGATCGAAAGCAGCAAATCAGTGTTATTCGCAGAACCAAGTTGGTTTTTCTGTAATATCTCTAAATAATGTTTATCTCTTTCTTTTGTCCATGACTTAAGGCTGCTAACAAGACTTTCAATAACCATCAATGTAATCACAAATCCCCAGACCAGCCATAAGCCGGTAGTAACACCAATGATTGTCACCCCTATTGCTGCAAGAATATACAGAGTATTTTTTTTCTTTTCTTCCATTTTATCGAACTCCTCACCGTTAATCTAACAAAAAAGGGGAATAATTATGATGAACAGCCATCATCGATCACGGACACCCAAGCATTCTGAGAACCACCATCGTCTGTTGTTAGCCATGCATTGCAACTAACCCATCCATCCATCTGGGCACGGTTATAGAGCATCCCAATTTTTAGATGACCATCCACCTGACCCGAGGTTGAACCTGAACCCGATGATGACGAACTATATTCACACTTACTCCATGGAGTATAAACATTCCATGTGGTTTGATCAGTGATTCCAGCAACTTTTTGTCCATAATCTACGTAGAAGACTCCTTTCGTTACGAGTTTGCCTCTAACCATAAGACCATCTTTGTATTCATCAGTTCGGGTTTTTGTTACCGTATATTGATCTGCCATTGTAGTATCTGAATCAGGGGATCTGATAGGAACAGAGTAAAGACGAGTAAGTGTTTCAGTCGTGAAACAGAAATTTTCAGTATTCTTTCCTTCTATCGACACTTTTTTTGGGCTGTAAGACAGTTTTTTTTCGCCTAACAATTCTGGAATGACATCATATGTTGTTACAGAATCTCCATCATAAATTGCTTCAAGCATAGTATCTCCACGATCGATGAGAAGGATCTGATACTGATCCATATCGTAAAGCCCTATGACGGCCCCAGGATCGATATTAAACTTTGATTTTTCAATGATTTCATCTACAAGGTCTTTAGCTTCATCATATGAGCGTAAGGACACATTAAAAGACGTTTTCGGTTCGCCAATACCAAATTCCCTCAGCAAGTTGTCCTCAGATCCAGATTCGTACGAGACAAAGCCACCGGTTTCTGGAATGGAGCACGAGGTGCACTCTCTGTCCTGAACTCCGAGAATCCCTTTTCCGGAAGTAATGTCCTGTGCAACTGCTAAAGACACTACTACCGACATCATAAGAAGTAACACCAATAAGGCTACTCCTATTTTTTTCAATTTCATAGACTATTTTCCTCCAAATTGTCACATCCCCGATTAAGCAGCAGAATCACAAAGGATATCACCTATGAAAGCCAATAGTCCCACTGCCTTCGGGCACGTTATAGGAGTCTGGATCCTGTCTCCACAACTGGTCCAGACCCCTGCGGGACACCGTTCAGGCATCCACAGTAACCATACTATTTTTATTGCTATATAGTATTTGCTGCACATTTATTCATAAATTGGAGCCCAATTAGACAACCGTACCACAAAGATTAAGGTAAAGGATTTTGGTAAGGGGTATGCCGCGACCATATGGGTATATTACCGTTGCATTCCCTGCGCCTATGACCATAGCCATACTATCAAACCAGATCAACAGTATCTCTACACAGCGGGATATGCCTATGAAGAACCAATAAACTGCGAAAATCTGGTAATCACTAGAACCAGAGTAAAAGGTCAAATAAACCCCAAAAAACCTCCAGGAAAAAAAGATTATTTTGTCCCGAAGAGACGGTCGCCGGCATCGCCGAGACCGGGCATGATGTAGCCCTTCTCATTGAGGTGGTCGTCGACCACCGCCGGGATGATCTCGACGTCGGGATGGTCCGCCTTCATCCGTGCAAGTCCCTCGGGCGCCGCAAGAATGCAGAGCACCTTGATGCTCTTCACGCCCGCCTTCTTCAGCATCGAACAGACCGCGGAGGTGGTCCCGCCGGTGGCGAGCATCGGG
Source organism: Methanofollis aquaemaris (assembly GCF_017357525.1). Lineage (NCBI taxonomy): Archaea > Methanobacteriati > Methanobacteriota > Methanomicrobia > Methanomicrobiales > Methanomicrobiaceae > Methanofollis > Methanofollis aquaemaris. The sequence goes on from NZ_CP036172.1 coordinate 473,099, forward strand.
TCGAGGACATAGTTCCTCCTGAGATGCACGTTCTCCGCCAGTTTCGCATAGTAGAGTTGCGGTTCGAGCGTGTCCTCGTCGCGGTAGTAGCCGATGTAACTGATCTTGGCGCTCGGGATGATGCTCAGGAACCCCTCCTGCATCCCGATACCGGCACGGAAGACCGGGACGATGGAAGGGTCTTCTTCCAGGAACATCTCGACCTCCATCTTCCGACCCTGCCACCCGTCGATGGTGGTCTTCTCGAGTTCGAGGTCGCGGGTCGCCTCGTAGGTCAGCAGCGACGTGACCTCGGTCACGATCTGCCTGAAGTCCTTGGGCCTTGTCCCGGCGTCACGAAGCATGTTGATCTTGTGCGTGATGACCGGGTGGGAGACTGGCCGTACGGTCATTCCGCCGCCACCCCCTCGGGTTCGGGGATCACCAGGTTGAGGACGACACCGATGATCGCCGCGAGGCCGATCCCGGCCAGTTTGAAGTCGCCGAACGGGATGAACAGCCCGCCGATCGCGGTGATCAGCACGATGGAGGCGATGACCGCGTTCTTCTGGGTCGTCAGGTCGACGTGGTTCCTGACCAGCTGGTTGATACCGAGACTTGCGATGAGCCCGAAGAGGAGGATCATCACGCCGCCCATCACCGGGATGGGGATGCTGTGCAGGGCGGCGCCGATCTTGCCGACGAAAGCAAAGCAGATCGCAAAGACTGCCGCGGCGGTCATGATGAGCGGGTTGAACTGCTTGGTCAACGCCACCGCACCGGTCACCTCGGAGTAGGTGGTGTTCGGCGGGCCGCCGATGAACGAGGCGACGAAGGTGGCGATGCCGTCGCCCAGCATGGTGCGGTGGACGCCGGGGTCTTCCAGATAGTTCTTGCCGGTGACCGACCCGATGGCCAGGATGTCGCCGAAGTGCTCGATGGCCGGGGCGATCGCGACCGGGACGATGAAGAGGATGGCTTCGAGGTTCCACTCAGGCAGGGTGAAGGCCGGGATCGCAAACCAGGCCGCGGTGATGATCTCTGAGTAGTTGACGATCCCGAGCGCGGCCGAGAGGGCGTAGCCTGCCGCAATCCCGCAGAGGATCGGGATCAGTCTGAGCCATCCCTTCGTGAAGGTGAAGACCACCAGCGTCGTCAGGAGCGAGAAACCTGAGATGAGCAGCGCCGTCTCGACCGGCACGACCTGGACCCCGCCGGCGATCCCGAGCGCCATGTTCACGGCGGCAGGGGCGAGGGAGAGACCGATCGCGCAGATGACCGGACCGACCACCACGGGCGGGAAGAGCCTGTTGATGAGGCCCACGCCGGAGACCCTGATGACAGCACTCAGCACCACATAGAACAGACCTGCCGCAGCAAGGCCGCAGAGGGTGCTGGGTATGCCCCATGCCGCGACACCATAGGTGATCGCCGGAATGAACGCAAAAGAAGAGGCAAGAAAGATCGGTACTTTCATTCGTGTAATCAACTGGAAGATCAGAGTCCCGATACCCGCCGTGAAGAGCGCGACATTCGGGTCCAACCCCGTGAGGAGCGGGACGATGACAAGCGCACCGAAGGCGACGAAAAGGATCTGAACCCCCAGGAACATTTCTTTTATACTTATAGTCACTCGTTCGTGGCCCATAGGATTACCTCAGTCTGATGAACTGTGAATAGGAACGAGTCTGCACCGGCATGACGCATCAGACGCGGTGCTCCCAAACTTCCTGCTGAAATTTTTGCGATTCGTGATGAATATACCTATGCATCTCCTTTTCCGGGCCCTCTCTGATTATCGGTCTGATCGGCGGGCCGGGACGTCGGGATGGCGCGCGCTTCTCCAGGCATGCAGGTGGATCCGACTCCGACAGAGCGCCCGGATCGGAACGGCGGCGGGGGGGGCCGGAGACCGACCCTTCACCGGAGTTCTTCTCATCCCCGCGCAGGGGCGGGAAGAACTGCGGGTCGATTTCGGAAGATATATGGTGCTGCGGGCAGAGGGCACTCTGAAGCGTATGGGTATGAGAATCAATCTTATCTGCGCCGCCTTCCTCCTGCTGGCCGGTCTGGTCGGTACTGCTGCCGCCGGCGACCTGCCTCAGGCGCCGGGCACCCTCGTCGCCCTCACCGACGGCGACGACCTCGTCGGCAGGCACTGGCCGGCGATCGACGGCGACCATGTGGTCTGGACATGGTACGACAGAGAGGACCGGACCGGCATCGCCCTCCGGACCCTCTCGACCGGCGAGGAGGTGAACTTCTCCCGGCGGTTCCGTGCGAACAACAATCCCCGCGTCTCGGGAGATTTTCTCGTCCGGATCGACGACAGCGAGCGCGAGCGCGACCCGCCGGGGCGCAGAGAGGACGTCTATCTCTATTCTATCTCGTCCGGGGAGACGACCTGCATCAGTTCAGAGACTGCCGGGCCGCGGAGTCTTGCCATCTCCGGGGATTATGTTGTCTGGGAAGACCTGCGGGACCGGCAGGGAGACATCTATCTCTACCAGATCAGCACCGGGGAGGAGCGGGCGGTCTGCACGGATTGGGCCTCGCAGAGCGGTCCCGATGTCTCAGGCGATCGGATCGTCTGGACCGACCGGCGCTGTGAGAATGACGACGTCTATCTCTATACCATCACGACCGGCGAGGAGCGGGCGCTCACCTCTGCGCCCACCGACGAGAGCGGACCCTCCATCTCAGGCGACCGGGTTGTCTGGGTATCATCGTCCGGTGAAGTGCGCTTCCACAATCTCACCACCGGCCGCGAGCGCGTGCTCGCGAATTCATCGGCCACGAAGAGCGGCCCCTCCATCTCAGGCGACCTGGTTGTCTGGACCGAGTATGTCTTCAGGGAGAGCGACGTCCCCGACGCCGACACCCATCTCTTCGACCTCATAACCGACGAAGAGATGATCGTCCATCCCTTTGGTTCTCATTCCATGAGCGACGACCCCATCTCGGGCAACCGCATCGTCTGGGAAGAAGGAAATTCTGTCATGCTCTTCACCTATGAGCGCGACGGGACGCCGCCGCCGGCGCCGACGACGGAGTCCCCGGCCTCGCTCGCTGCGGTCCTGGCCGCGCTGGCCCTGGTCTTCGCGGCCCGGCGGTGGGATTGAGTGCCGCAACCCATATATCCGGCGGCCACCTCTCCACCTCCAGTCCTGTCAGGGACACGGGAGGGGAATCGAGTGGCAAAAGTTGCACGAGAAATGGTTGAGAAGGCGGGTATCGACGTCGACAAACTGCTGGAGATGCTGGTCAAGAACGCTGCGGCTGAACTGACCACCTTTTATTATTACACCATCCTGCGGGCCAACCTCATCGGCCTGGAGGGGGAGACGGTCAAGGAGATCGCGGAGACCGCACGGATCGAGGACAGGAACCACTTCGAGGCGCTGGTCCCGAGGATCTACGAACTCGGGGGGAAACTTCCCGACGACATGGTGGAGTTCCACAACATCTCGGCCTGCCGGCCGGCGAGGTTGCCCCCGGACCCGTCGGACATCACGGCGATGCTCACGGTGCTCGTCGAGGCCGAGCGGTGTGCGGTCCACGGGTATACCGAGATCTGCAATTACACCGCAGGCAAAGACCACCGCACCTATGACCTGGCGCTGGCGATCCTCAACGAGGAGGTGGAGCACGAGTCCTGGTTCTCCGAGTTCCTTGGCGAGGGGCCGTCGGGTCATTTTCTCAGGAGAGGGGAGACGTCGCCTTTCGTCTCGAAGTTCATGCGCTGAGATCTGATGCAGATGATGCCCCTGCTGGAGGGCCTCGGCCCGATCTGGCAGGCCTTGCTTGCCGGGTGCTTCACCTGGGGGCTCACCGCCCTCGGGGCGGCGACGGTCTTTTTCACGCGGGGGGTGGACCGACGGGGGCTCGACCTCATGCTCGGGTTTGCCGCGGGGGTGATGATCGCCGCCAGTTACTGGTCGCTCCTGGCCCCGGCGATCGAACTCTCGGCCGGTCTTCCGGTGCCGGTCTGGCTCCCGCCGGTCGCGGGGTTTCTTGCCGGGGGGCTCGCGATGTGGGGGGCCGAGGCGCTTCTCCCCTATCTGCACCTCGACGCCGTCGACGATACGGGAGGCGGTGGCCGGGGGATGCGGCGGGGCAGTCTTATGCTCATTCTTGCGGTGACCATCCACAACATCCCGGAGGGTCTGGCGGTGGGGGTGGGCTTCGGCGCCCTGGCCGCCGCCCACCCGTCGGCGACCTTCGCCGGGGCGGTGGGGCTTGCCATCGGGATCGGGCTCCAGAACTTCCCCGAGGGGATGGCCGTCTCGATGCCCCTGCGGCGCGAGGGGGTCTCGCGCCTGCGGAGTTTCTGGTACGGCCAGCTCTCCGGCGTCGTCGAACCGGTGGCTGCGGTCGTCGGAGCGGCGGCGGTCATCGTCGCCGCACCGGTCCTCCCGTACGCCCTCGCCTTTGCGGCCGGGGCGATGATCTTTGTCGTGGCGGAGGAGGTGATCCCCGGTGCGCAGGGGAGTCCGCGACTCGCGACGCTCGGGGTGCTCGCCGGGTTTGCGGTGATGATGGTGCTGGACGTGGCGCTGGGATAGTTAAAATCGGGCATATTGGACTCCGCTTTGGGAAGGAACGCACCGATCCCGATTCATATCATGGAGGTTTGAGTGCCTTACCGGTATGAAGCCTGTTTGGAAAAAATCCGCACGATCCATACTTTATCCCTGCTCCCAGACCCTCTGTAAATCCGAAGAGGATGGTTTCCTATCCCGACCCCAAAAGACAGGATAGAGAACCCCTAAAAAAACACCAGAAATCGCCCCGATCTGACGACGATCTCCCACAGAACCATCGCCACAGATCCCGAAAAAAACCAAAAAAAAGAATCCTCACCCCGCGACCGCCCCACCGATCGCCCCGCCGATGAAGGCGAGGATCCCGTTGACGATGAAGACGCTGATGATCAGGAGCGTCCCGACGGCGAACCCGGAGATGAGACCGATCCCCCCCAGGAACGCCGTCGCCCCGATGAGGATGAGGATCGCGATGATCACCGCCCCGATGATCCCGGCGACCAGCCCGGCCACGCCGCCGTTCCACAACCCCCCCTTCGCGATGTATCCGGCCGCAAACCCGCCGACCAGGGGCCCGATAACCGGGATGAAGATATTGACGATCATCATCAACACCCACCCGACGACGACACCCCACCAGAAGTTGCCCTCATTTTCTGCCATACGACACCACCTGCCCGCCGATAGGGAGAGTGGCAATATAAAAGTATGCGGGGTCGGGCACCTGCCCGGTGTTTATATGGCATGGCCGACATCCCATCCCATGAGGTGCAGATATCATGAAAGAGCGGCGGGGGGTCGTTTCGGTCATTCTCATCATCTCTCTGTTTCTGCTCAGCCCGGGGTGTGCCTGGGTCTGGGGGAGCCCCGAACAGATCGGCGGGGGGCCGCCCTCGCCGGGAGCGCTGGGGCCCGGACCGGCGGGCGGCGGGGTGGCGGCACTCTACGAACCCGACGCCCGCCCGGTCTCTGAGACCGCGGCGCGGGAGGCCCTGGAAACCTATGCGGCGGAGTTCGGTCCCACAGTGGAGGTCAGGAACTTCACAGCCTTCACGCAGAATTATTATGCCGTGCTGGTCGACCGGACCACCGGCCAGGCCGTCGGCGAGGCGATCGTCGACCGCTACACCGGCGAGGCCGGACCTGACCCTGGCCCCGCCCTGACCTGGCGGTGCTCGGTCCAAAACGGCGCGGCCCGATATGATCTGCACGCCGCGGAAGAGACCGCGGCGACCTTCCTGCGCACATTCCTGCCCGGAGCGACACTCCTTGAGAGCCGGACCTTCTCAGGCTACCACACCTTCGCGTATGGGCGCGGCGAGATGGAAGGGATGCTCAGCGTCAACGACCGGACCGGCCAGGTCTGGGTGCACACCTGGCACGGGCAATACCTCGGCGGTGAAGAGGAAGGCGGGCGCTCAGGGACATGAAGACGGAGAAAAGACTGCCAGGACTCGTCTCATATGATGAGCCCCGTCCTCGCGGCCTCCGGTGCCATGCTCTGATCCCGATGCACACCTTCATATCCTCAGCGTGCAATTATTCATGTGCAGCGCACACGTCTGCATGAGTAACCGTATGAACGGAAGAGACAATTTTGGTGGGCGGAGAGACTTCGGCCCCCGTGAGATGCACAAGACAGTCTGCTCTGACTGTGGCAAAGAGTGCGAAGTTCCATTCAAGCCCACCGACGGAAGGCCAGTCTACTGCAACGACTGCTTCCCGAAGCACAGAAAGCCCAGGTACTAATCTGAAATCCTCTGATTTCAGAGATCTTTAAGATGGAGCGGTCCCCCGGATCGCTTCTCGATTTTGATCCGCACGTTTTTATCACACTGCCATAGATGACAGTGCGTCACTTCCCACCATAGGAGCGCACATGCTCCCAGGCGCGGTGCAGGTCTGGCCGGCGTTCACTTCTTGCATAGACCGAAGCGTCCTCTCTGCCGTAGAACACCCGGTCCTTCCCGATCGGGCAGACCTTGATGCAGATCCCACACGGGGCAAGACGCCGCTTCTCCAATTCGGCACTGTTTCTCGCGCAGGCCCCCCGATCGGTCAGGCCCGCGGGATAGTCCTCGCGGTCGAGGGCGCTGGCCGGGCACATCTCCACGCACCGCATGCAGTGATTGCAGACCTCTTCGGTCATCACGGGGTCGGGCGGGAGGGGAGCGGCGGTGAGGATCGAACCGAAGCGTACCCGCGGGCCGTACTCCGGAGTGAGGAGCATGTTGTTCACCCCGAACGTCCCGAGCCCTGCGAAGTATGCGGCGTGGCGGTGGGAGAAGAACGCCACTGGTTTTTTTATGAGCGCCCCGATACCCCCGTACCCGTCCCGCGGCACAAAGACCGAGGGATACCCCTCTTCGTTGAGATATTCGGCCAGACGATAGGTGTACTGGTCCAGGAGAGCGTTCACCGTCAGGTAGGTCTCGCGGTACCAGATCGATGGAGCGCTCTCCAGGGCCGGGAGGTGGACCGGGAGACCGATCACGATCACCGACCGCGCCTCAGGGAAGATGCGCTGCGGGTAGAACTCCTCCGGCATCCAGGGCCGGAAGGGCGGGTTCTCCCACCGTTCGACATCCGCCACCCCGACAAGAGGTATCTCCATCGCCCGGCACCGCCGGAGGAGGGCGGCCTTCAGATCGCTGCTCATGCTGATCCGATATCTTCTCCGGAGCATGAAAGATATTGTGCTCAGACGCGATTGAGACCAAACACTCAAGAACCCCCATGCCATAGAAGAGCAGAAGGTGGTCGTGTGCCTGAGCGGTGTATATTCAGTATCCCCAACGATATCTCACATCTGCCGCTGGTCGGATCCGCCGTCGCTCACATCTCCTCTCTCGCCGGGTGCTCGGGGGAAGAGGCGCACCACATCGGCCGCTGTGTCGAGGATGTCGTCGCCCATATCATCGGCCATGCCTTCCCGGCCGGCGAGGAGGACATCATCACGCTCACCGGTGAATGGACGGATGAGAGGCTTGAGATCTCCATCAGGGAGAAAGGAACACCCTACGACCCTGGAGTCGAAGCATGCCCCGACAAACTCCAGGGGTGGAAGGGCGTGCTGGACGGCGTCTCATTCCACAATCTCGGCGCCGCGGGGAAAGAGACGCGGCTGTGGAAACGCCCCTCCTCATCAGGAGAAATGGAGGCTGACCCTGCTCCAGAGACCGGGGATGCACCCCCACCCAGTCTCGACCGGCCGTTCGCCTGCGAGATCAGACCGACCCGCATCGACGAGGCCGTGGAGATCACCCGGCGCGCCTACACCTGCTACGGTTACTCGTACGGTTACGAGGAGGTCTATTATCCTGACCGGCTCAAAGAACTCATCAGGAGCGGGCGGCTCAGTTCGTTCGTCGCCGTGCACGACGGTGCGGTGATCGGCCATGCCGGTCTGCTCTTCGGGGACGACCCCGGCATTGCAGAGTTGTCGCTCGGGTTTGTGGACCCCCCTTTCCGCAAGCACGGGATCTTCAAGAGACTGATGGCGACAACCGTGCAGGAGGCCGAGCGGCGGGGCCTCATCGGGGTGAAAGGGCAGGGCGTCTGCACACATCCGTACTCGCAGAAATCTGTCGCCTTCCTCGGGATGAGCGAGTGCGCTCTCCTCCTCTCCCATTATCCGGTGATGCAGTTTACCGGGATCGCCACCGGGAACCAGGTCAGGGAGAGTGTCGTTGTCCTGTATCGATATCTGAGAAGACCGGAGCCGCGGACGTTTTTTGTGCCCGAACACCACGAAGGGGCGGTCAGAGCGATCTACCGGCGCCTCGGGGACGTGCCCCTCTTCGGGACGGCATGGGAGTGCCCGGCGCCCGGAAGCGATGCCGGGGCCGGCCTTGCCGTGGAGACCGAACCGTACGGCTCGGCCAGGATCCGCGTCCATTCCTATGGTGCCGATACCCTCCCCTCGCTCAGGACCGCCCTTCGAGACCTCTGCACCCGACGCCTGGAAGTCGTCTACCTCTCGCTCCCGCTCACCGACCCGATCACCAGGTGGATCACCGGCACGATCGAGGAGATGGGCTTCTTCTTCGCCGGGGTGGAACCCTCGTCCACCGGCGACGACCGTCTCCTCCTCCAGTACCTCAACAATCAGGTCATCGACTATGACCGGGTGTTCATCGGTTCTGCGTTCGGAGAAGAGGTGAAGGAATATGTGTGCCGGTGCGATCCCGGACAGGAGAGGGATGCATGATCCGCCTCATTTTCTCATCGATCTGATCTGATAGAGAAATCCACAATTACTATATTGGTTCGGCCACAAATATAGTGACGGACATCGGCCAATAGTTTTGTCTGGTGGCACAGGCTCAGTCTATTTGACGTCCGTGAATCTCCCGGCACCCAATAGAACATTCAAAATATCATCGACGATATTTTTCGGACCCCACCGGGACGGTCATTCTGTCCTGATCGTTCCCATTCTGCGATATACGCCTGTCCGTGCTGTCGGTTATAAATAATCCTTAAAAAGAGGGATACCAGGAACAGAGAAAAAAACCAGGAAAATTACGAGACAAATGGTGTGGCTCTCCTGAAAGGAGACCCCAGAACCGCAATCCGGAGACTCTCGGGTCCGTTGATCGTCTCCATGCTCCTCCTCTCGGCCTTCAACATCGTGGACGCCATCTGGGTGGCAGGTCTCGGTGAGGAGGCCCTTGCCGCCGTCGGACTCGCCTTCCCGCTCTATATGATCATGGTCGGGTGCGGCGAAGGTCTGGGCGCCGGCGTCGGGACGGCGATAGCCAGGCGGATCGGCAGGAGCGATAGAGTCGGAGCCGAGGGTGTTGCGGCGCAGGGTATGATCCTTGCGGCCCTTCTTGCCGTAGTCTTCACGATCTCGATGCTCCTCTTCTCCGACACGATCTTCGGACTCTTCGGGGAGGGCGAGGCCGCCACCCTTGCCGCGACATATGGGACGATCATCTTCGGGGCCTCGACGATCGTCTTCTTCTCCGAACTTGCCTATGGCGTGTTGAAAGGCGAAGGGGACACTAAAAGAGTGATGAAAGTCATCGTCGCCGCCGAGGTGATCAACTTCGTCCTCGATCCGGTGCTCATCTATGGCGCCGGGATGGGGGTCGCCGGGGCGGCGTGGGCGACGGTGATCTCCCTGGTCGTCGAATTCCTGGTGATGGTCTTCTGGTTTGTCGTCAGAAAAGACACCTATGTCCCCCTCCGGGTCAGACGGACTCCGGTCAGGTGGCCGGTCGTCTCCGAGATCGTCAGGGTCAGCATCCCCAACACCCTCGGATGTTTCCTGGTCTCAGGCGTCGTCATCGTGATCAACGCCATCCTCACTTCCATCGCCGGGGATACGGCCATCGCGGTCTACACCTCAGGGTGGCGGGTCGTCACCTTCGCGCTGGTCCCGCTCTTTGCGCTCTCCTCGGCCGTGATGATGGTCGCCGGCGCCGCGATCGGGGCAAGGCTGTATCAGCGACTGGAAGAAGTCTTCAGGTACGCCGTACGCCTGGGCGTGGGGATCGGTGTCCTGATGAGTGTCGTCGTCTACCTTTTCGCCCCCCAGATCACCCTGATCTTTACCTACTCTGAGGCCTGCTCGGGCATCGCCCCGGAGATCGTCGTCTTCCTCAGGACCGTCTGCCTCTTCTTCCCCGCCGTCCCGCTGGGAGTCATGGCCGGAGCGTTCTTCATGGCCTCAGGCCGGGGGACCGCCTCCCTCATCGTCACCTCTCTGGGGGTCGGCATGGTGGGCTGTCTCGCCTACCTCTTCGGGAATGTCATGGGCCTCGGCATAGACGGCGTCTGGTGGGGGATCGTCGTCGGCGAAGTGCTCGGCAATGCCGTCGGGTTCCTCTGGATGAGACACGACCTCGGCACGCTGGTGGTGAGAAGCGAGGAGCGGGAGTACGCCGCGGCCGCAGGGCGTTCATCAGCCACCAGGACCAGAGCTCCCGCTCGTCAGAGCGACCTCTGACCGCGACGTTCAGAGCAGTTTCGTCCCTTCAGTCGGGCGCGGCACCTTGACCACCAGCACCCTGAAGTCCCGGTCAGAGTCGTTGGACCACCGGTGCGGAACTCCGGCCGGACTCTCGACGAGATGGTCTCTCTCCACGCGCGCTCCTTCGTCGCCGATCTCGACGACGCCGGTCCCCTCAAGGACGTAGAAGAAGACGTCCACCGGGGTGACGTGCCGTTTCAGGGCCTCTCCCGGTTTGAGGGCGATGACGACGGCGACGGCGTCTTTTGAGTCATAAACTTTCCTGGCGTCTACTCCATGGGGGTTGGGGTGGACCGGCACCTCTGCGAGATTGACAATTTTCATCTCATTTCACCTCCTCTCATATGCCAAGTCCCTCTCTCTTCTTCTTGATGTGACCGGCGATCCCCTCGGCCGCCGCCCCGGCGTCCGTCTCAAGGGCAAGCACGCCGCCGGTGAGTCCCTGGATCTCGTCGGTGAGCAGGGCCACCAGGTTCGGCGCCCCGGTCACGGTCGGGACCGGGTTGACATAGGTGTACAGCCCGAAGGCAAGGGCGAAGATGGCGTCGACCGTCGCCTTCTGCTCCATGTACTCGGGCGCCGCCACCGCCACCGGGAGGGCGGTCACCGGCACTCCGCCGAGGGCGGCGGCGATCGTCGCGACGAGGTCGGCGCACCGCCCGGTGTCGGTGCAGGTCCCAAAGGAGAGGACCGGCGGGATGCCGAGCGCCGTGCAGATCTTTTTCAGCCCCGGCCCGGCATCCGCGGCGGCCTCAGGAGAGCAGAGGCCCGCGACCTGCATCGCCGCGTTCCCGCACCCCATCGAGAGGACGAGGATGTCGCGTGCGATCAGTTCCCTGGCCACCGCGACCGAGTGGACGTCCTGCCCGCTGTCCCGCAGGGTGGTGCAGGAGACGAGGGCGGTGACCCCCTGGATGCTCCCTCCCTTGATGGCGTCGAGGAGGGGAGTGAGACTCCCGCCGAGGGCGGCGACGATGCTCTCGGGCGAGAACCCCGCGACCGCCTCGCCCATCGGAAGGCCGGCGAGCGGTTCGACGGTGCCGTGTCGCTCTTTGAAATTCTCGATCCCCATCCGGAGCAACCCGGCCGCCTGCGCATCGGCCTGCACCGGGTCATAGTCCACCCGTTCCTCGACCCCCTCGAAGGCGACGAGTTCTGAGACCGGGACCAATTTGAAATGATACTTCTCCGCATACGCGGGGTCGAGCGGGAGCGAGCAGTTCATGTCGGCCACAAAGACGTCGACCGCCCCGGTGGCGAGCACCGCCTCCTGCATGATCCAGTTGCCGGTATACCCCCAGAAGACCTCGTCCATCCGGAGACGCTGGACCATCTCCTGCCCGGTCTCGATGTTGGCGATGACCCTCAATCCCTTCGCCCCTGCCTCCTCTGCCGCCGCCTGCCAGGCCGGATCCCTCGCACGATCCACCAGCGCGAAACCGAGGAAGGGTTCGTGGCCGTTGGGGAGGATGTTCACATAGTCGGGGTCCAGGACGCCGAGGTCGACCCGGATCGGGTGGGGTGACGGCGTCCCGAAGAGGCAGTCCTGCAGGGTTTCGAGAACGACCTGGCTCTGGTAGGCCATCGCCACCCCGAGGCGCAGCGCCTTTTTTGCGAGGGAGAGATAGGAACCGTCCACGTTCGTGAGGCACGAACTGGTGGTGCGCATCATCTCCCCATAGATTCCGCCGGGAAAGATCCCGAGGTCGCGCCAGACTTTCTTCCGTTCGGCCGGTGCAAGCCGCGTCACGATCACGCTCTCCTCCTCGGAGTGCCGGTGGAAATCTTTCTCCAGGATATCGCAGAGGCGCAGCGCCACCTCCGCATCCTCGCCGCCGGTCAGGACACCGAGTCGTCTGGCGAAAGTTACGAGTTTTTCAGGCTCCCGGATCCGGTACGGCGTCCTGCCGCGGGCCGTCTCCCGCAGGGTCCGCACCGTCTGTTCGCAGTGGTAGTGGTAGGTCGAGGCGCCCATCACGTTGCGCAGGAGCATCATCCGCATCGCCATGCCGTCGGCCGAGATCCCGCAGACCCCGCGTTTGTCCTTTGCCGCGTCGGCCCGGCATGGCCCGTTGGAGCAGAAGTCGCAGCGGACGCCGCCGGTACAGAAGGCACAGCGTTGGTCGGGGTCGCCGCCCAGTCCCTGGGCCTCGTACCGGTCCCAGACATTCGAGATGCCGTCTTTTTTCAGGCGTTCATACGCCGTCTTCACCGACGCATGATATGAGATCCGTTCAGGTTCCATTCTTGAAGTCCCCCCGTGATGGTGGAGAAGAGGCGGGGGAGATGATGGTTGTTTCGCTCCACCTGGCGGCGGGGTGCCCTCTCACCCGACCCGGCGGATCGGTGGGAGGAGGTACGACCCGTCCAGCACCGCCCGGTCAGGCTGGTACATCCGCATGATCGGCCGAAACTCTCCTTCAGGCGCCGGCAGCCAGTTCGATTCCTTCTCCGGGCCCGGCGAGTCGTGCTGGATATGGATGTCGAGCGAACCGTCGTCATGATACTGCACTCCGGGCGTCCGGTCGCCGATGGAGTAACGGCCGATGGGATTTTCGACCAGCATATAGTCGGGCGAGGAGTACATCGTCACCGACCAGAAGGCGCCGACCGGGGGGAGGCGGTCGAAGTGGAGGAGGTAACGGCGCTTGCCGGTGAGGAGTTCACCGGCGACGTCCTCGTAGGTCCAGGGATACGCCGCCTCGTAACCGTGGTTGCCGAAGAGCCCGGCCCGTGCCGCCGCCGCACGGCGCATGAAGTCCTCGGCCATCCAGGACTTCTCCTGCACTGTCCCGACCTCGAAGAAGCGGGTGTTGTAGTCCCAGAGGTGCGTGGTGTACAGCCATCCGTTCATCTTCTTGAGGGAGGTCCGGATATACGCCCTGATCGCCTTCTCGGCCGCCATCCGTCCCATGGTCAACGCCGCGGCGATCTCGGGTTCGGGGTCGAGGTACGGGCTCTCGGGATCGGTGAGCCCCAGCGGGGCGAAGCGATCGAGGTACTCGCGCTCCGCGGCAGGGGGCGGGCAGGCCTGCATCCAGACCCGCATCTCCTCCCATACCAGGAGGTCGGCCCTGACGCCCGGACGGGGTGCGGGCAGCGGCCAGTCTCCAGGGCGCCGCTCACCGGCGTCGGGGGCGGGGCCGGGCCAGGCGCGGAGCGGGGTGAGGGTATACTGCTGCTGGAGGGCACGGACCGCGGGGACGTCTTCAGCCCCGCTCACCGCCGTCCGACCGATGATGGCCAGCAGATCGGTCGGCGCCCTGACCATGGCCACGCCCTCAGGGAGACTTCCTTCCCAGTCGGGGCCGACAAAAGCATAGACCCCCTCCTCCGTCCCGGTCCCCCGCCGGCCGACATAGGCGAAGTTGTTTGTCCAGGCGTCCACGCACTGCATGACATAGTAGCGCCCATGGGTGTCGGGGACATGGAGGACCATCGGTTCGGGCCCGAGGTCGACGACGGCGGTCGAGTACAGGGTGTCGTTGTTGGGCGAGACCACCTGCCTGAACGCAGGACCGAGCAGTTGGTCGGCATGCCAGAAGGTGTTCACCGGGGCGCCCATCGCCCCCTCGGCCCCGCGGGTCATCTTCGCCAGCGTGCGGACACACTCGGTCAGCGGGTAGCCGTACAGGTAGGCCTCCCCCGCCAGGTCTACAAATTCCTCATATCTCCTCTCTTCTGCCAGTACAACTCTCACTCTACATCCCCCCGATGTGAGAGCCTTGACGCCGGAGTATATGAAAGTTCACCGACCGCGGCGGGGGGTGACGGCCAGGTCTCACTCTGTGTCTATCCCCCGCCTTCGAGCCTGAGCAGCGCCTCGGACGGTTCCCTGCCGGTCGCCAGCAGGGCCGCGGAGATCCGGTCGTCGACGATGAGGCGGTGGCCGGTCCGCAACTTGAACTCATGGATGAGAAAAGAGAGGTGGTTCTGGTAGGTCTGGTCGCGGGTGATGACAACGAGGTCGTCCTCCGCCTCGTCGAGGAGGATCTCCCAGATCACCTCGTCCCCGACGGTCTGGCCCCGCTCGTTCTTCGGGGGGTTGCCGACGAGTTTGCGGCTCTGGGCCCGGCCCAGATGTTCGCCGGTCCATCTGATCACCCGCACCCCGGAATCGGTGGCAAGGCGTTCGATGGCCGCCCAGACCGGGTCTTCCTTCTTATCGGTGATCATCGCCTCGATCTCGTCGGCGAGTGCCAGGAGAGAATGGCTGTACCGTTCGGCCGCCTCCTCGAAGGCGGCGGTCTCCGGCGAGTCCCTGAGAAAAGAGGGCGGGCTCTGGACGGCCCCGGCGGCGTTCCTCAACGCTTTTGCGTGGTGTCCGAGGAGCCGGTCCCTGTTGCGGAGGAACTCGTCGAGGACGGTCTCGGGGAGGAGCAGGTCGGGCTTCAGCCGTTCGATCTCCGCTATGACTGTCTGAAAATCCTCGCCGGCATCGTACAGCCCCAGGAACAGGTTGGTGTCGATGAAGACTCTGGTCATCCTTTTCGGGTGTCCAGTTGCACCGGGGGGTGATAAGAGTTTTGAGGGGTCTGGAGAAAACTTCTCGACCCCCTCCCGCCGACTCTCACCCCCTCACCACCCTCCCCCTCTCCTGGTCCGCGGGATCAGAAGAGATGCAAAGAAACCGATGAGGAGGAGGGCCGCGATCGCATCGAACGAAGATCGCATCGCCTGACTGATCGAGGCGTCCGCGACCCGCTCGGCCTCCGCAAGCACCGCCTCGGGGATCTCCTCAGGCGCTCCGGTCTCCATCTTCTCGACCCACCGGTCGATCTCGACCGCGATCTCCTCCTTCTCCATCCCCTCGAAGTACCCCGAGGCATCGAGACCGGCGAGCAGGCCGGAGAAGATCGAGATAAGGAGGATGACCCCGATGAGGGCGGTCCCCACCGAGGTGCCGAGTTGCTTGGTCGTGTTCAGCACACCAGAGGCGTCGGTCTGCTCCTCTTCAGGGGCGGCCGAGAGGGTGAGGTTGGTGATCTGGGAGAGGACGAGCCCCATCCCGACCCCGAAGACCAGGGAACCGGGAACGATCATGGCGGCGGTTGTGTCTATCCCGAAGACGTCCCTGAGCATCACCGTACCCCAGATCCCCAGCGCCATCCCGATGAGGACGAGGTACTTCGGGTCGATCATCGACGAGAACCTGGCACCCCCGATCGAGACGATGAAGACTGCCATCGAGATCGGGAGCAGAGCGATCCCGGTCTCGAAGGCACCGATGCCGGTGACCGACTGGAGAAAGACCGGGATGATGAAGAGGAACCCGGCGAGCACCGCGGTCTGGAGACTACCGACGATGTTGCCGACGAGAAACATCCGGTCGAAGAAGAGATCGATCTCGACGAGCGGCGTGCGCCCCATCCGTTTCAGCCGTCTCTCCCACCAGAAGAAGATCGCCAGCAGGAGGAGGCCGCCCCCGATGAAGAAGGGGATGACCCGCCACACCCCCAGGTTTTTGAGCTGGAGGATCCCGATGACGATGAGGAAGAGCCCGGCGGAGGAGAGAAGAGTTCCGACAAAGTCGAGGTTCCGGAATTTCTCGGTCGGCTTCGAGCCCGAGAGGAGGACCGAGGCGAGGAGGATGACGACGACGACCAGGAGTTCGAGCCTGAAGGCCCATCGCCAGGAATAGAAGGAGGTGAGGTACCCCCCGATGATCGGACCGAAGGCCGCCCCGGCCGCGGCCACCCCGCCCCAGACCCCGAAAGCGACGGCCCGGTCCCGCCCCGAATACGCGGCGGTGAGGAAGGTGGCCGTCGCCGGCATCATGAATACTGCCCCCACTCCCTCGAAGACCGACCACCCGACAAGCAGCACCCCGAGGTTCCAGCTCATCGAGGCGACGAAGGTGCCGATGCCGTACAGCACCACCCCGAAGAGGAAGGCGCGTTTTCGCCCCATCACGTCCTGCATCCTGCTCCCGAAGAGCATGAACGAGGCCATGATCAGGGCGTAGATCGCGATGACCGACTGGATCGCCGGGACCGTGGTGTCCAGTTCGACGACCAGGGCCGAGATGGAGACGTTCATGATGGTCGTGTCGATGACCATGATGAAGACGGCCAGGCAGACGACGACGAGGACGCCCCATTTCTGTATTCCTGTCTGCCTTTCCATCTCTCGCTCCGGCCTGTCCTGGTCTTCCCTCAGCGTGCGGCGAGCGGCACCTTCATCTTCTTCTTCTCCTCTTCCTCGGCCGCCGCCACCGCCTCGGCGAGTTCGGCGCCGACACTCATCAGGACTTCGGGCGTCAGCATCCCCTGCGTGAGGACCACGCCCCCTGCCGACCTCACCGCATCCCGCAGGTCGAGCGCCCACCTATGCTCGACGAGCATGATCGCCGCGGCGGAGTTCGACGGGATCGAGAGACTGATGTCCTCAAGGTCGTCCTCGGTAAGCCCGAGATCGCGCTCTGAGACGGCCATCGCACCCATCTTTGCGCCGGCCCGCGCCCCTTCCCGGCCGGCGGCGCCGTACCCGATGAGCCCACCGATGACGGCGCCGAATCGTGCGGCCTCCTCATCGGAAAGATCGGTCGCCTCAAAGGAGGAGATGTTCCCGTCCTCGTCCTTCCAGACAAACTGGAGATCGATGAGCCTGAGCAAACCCTCCTCCCGCACTTTTCTCAATTGTTCCAGGATCTCTCCGTGAAAGTCGGGGTTCTCAAACCCGATCACGAAGAGTTGTACCGGTCCGAATGCCATTGTTTTATTCCCCCCGTATGAGACTCCGAGCCGTTCATTCGCGGCTCATCATCGCCTCGCCTTCGGTCTCCAGGTGGACGTAGGGCTCCCCGCTCACGTCCACCAGCACCTTCCTGACCGTCCCGGTGAACTGCCAGGGGCGTTCGCCAGGATAGTCCGCGGTCACCGGACTTCCCCGCTGGAGCCCGACACTGATCCCGCCGCCGCTGAGCGAAAATTTTCCGGGCTGGGTCTTGATCTCTCCCTCACCCACCATCCTGTCGTCGATGTACAATGCAAGCCTGCCGTGGGCCGTCCCCTTCGGTTCCTCGCCGGTCTTGGTGAAGACGGCCGAGAGGATGCACGCTCCCTCGGTCACCTCGACGACGCTGCTGACCTGCTGCACGGTGCTGCCCGCAAAGTTGTAGACATAGTGGAGACGGTTCTCCCTGAGATAGAGGGCGTGCCCGCCGAAGGTGTCGCCCTGGGTAAAGAGCACGCCCTCGGCGCCGCCGTCCGGGATCTCCACATCGGCGGCGATGGCGTACGACTGGTTGCGGATGTTCACCCCCACCGCCTGGGGCACCGGGTTTGTACCCGGATAGTAGGCGAAGAGGTTTCGCCGCGGCGCTGGCTGTGGTCTGGGCGAGGTGAGCACCTCGATCGCCGGCCGGTCGTCGAGCGGAAGCCCGCCGTACCGTCCGGCCTCATGGAACCAGAGGGCCTTGAGGTGTTCGAGCATCTCTGGATTTCCTTCCGCGAGGTTCCGCACCTCCGAACGGTCGGTATCGGTATGATAGAGCTCCCAGGTGTCCTCCATGAACCGGCCCCAACCCGAGAGCGTCGGGTGGGTGGTGACCGCCTTCCAGCCCCGGTGCCAGATCCCCCGGCTCCCGAGCATCGTGTAATACTGCGTCTCTTTGCGGCTTCCGGCACCCGGTGCGTCGAAGGAGTAGCGCATGCTCATCCCTTCGAGCGGCCACTGGGTGACGCCCTTCACGGTCTCGGGCATCTTGAGCCCGATACATTCCAGGATGGTCGGGGCGATGTCGACTGCATGGTGGTACTGGTGCCTCACCTCGCCCCTCGCCCGAAACCCCTTCGGCCAGTGGATGACGAGGGGGTCGGCGATCCCGCCGGCATAGCAGTAGCGTTTCCACATCTTGAAGGGCGTGTTGAAGGCCATTGCCCATCCGTTGCAGTAGTGGTTGTAGGTCTCCGGGCCGCCGAGGAGGTCGAGCATCGTGAAGTTCTCTTCCAGGCTCTCGGGAATCCCGTTGAAGAACTTGTTCTCGTTGACCGAGCCGTACGGCCCGCCTTCGGCACTGGCCCCGTTGTCAGAGAGCAGGACGACCAGGGTGTTCTCCAGTTCCCCGGCCTCCTCCAGGTAGGAGATGAGCCGGCCGATCTGGTGGTCGGTGTGGCTGAGGAACCCGGCATAGACCTCGGCCATCCTGGAGAAGAGTCTTTTTTCCTCGGCTGAGAGCGAGTCCCAGGGGATGGTGTGGTCGGTCTCGGGGAAGGGATTCCCGTCAGGCCCCTCTCTGCTCTCAGGCGTGCCGATCGGGTTGATGGGCGGGAGTTCGGTCTCGTGCGGGACGATCCCCATCTCCTTCTGTCGCGCCAGCACCTCCTTGCGGTAGTGCTCGTAGCCCTCATCGAACTTCCCGGCGTACCGCTCGATCCATTCCTTCGGGACATGGTGCGGGGCATGGGTGGCGCCGGGAGCGTAGTACATGAAGAAGGGTTTGTGCGGATCGATCTGCCTGAGGTCGCGGATGTAGGTGATCGCCTCGTCGGTGAGATCTTCGGTGAGGTGATACCCCTCCTCAGGCGTCGCCGGTTGGTCGACCGATTGGTTGTCCGAGACGAGGGCCGGGAAATACTGGTTTGTCTCGCCGCCCAGGAAACCGTAATACCTCTCGAACCCCCGGCCGACCGGCCAGTTGCGCCGCGTCGAGGCGAGGTGCATCTCCTCTTCAGGACAGAGATGCCACTTGCCGAGCATGCAGGTGCCGTACCCCGCCTCGACGAGCACCTCGGCGAGGGTGGCGCACTCGAAGGGGATGTGCCCGTTCGAGTTCGGAAAACCGGTGGTCCCCTCGGCGATGCAGGCCATGCCGGCGGTGGTGTGGTTGCGGCCGGTGAGCAGGCAGGCGCGGGTCGGAGAGCAGAGGGCGGTGGTGTGCCACTGGGTGTACAGAAGTCCGTCTCCGGCGAGGCGGTCGATGTTCGGTGTCTCGATCAGGCCGCCGTAACAGGAGAACGCAGAGAACCCGACGTCGTCGAGGACGATCATCAGGATGTTCGGTGTATCCTTCGGCGCACGGGGGGCCTCGTAGGGGGTCCAGTCAGGGACCGAGTCCCTGATGTCCAGGTTGATCACTCCCTTGAACTGTTCAGGCATGGTCTCTCCTCCACGATCGCCTCTGCCATGCGTTCATCTCATATATCATTTCACCTCGCCTTTATCCCGGCCGCGATCGCCACGATCCCGCCGACGACGGCGAAGGCCCCGAAGACGAACGGGAGCGTCACGGCGCCGATGAGCGGGTTGATGATGAGGATTACCCCAAAGATCAGGCTCAGAAGTCCGAGGATGCCGGTTCCCACACCCCCGCCCCGCATGGCCCAGGCAAGTCTGGTGATCCCGTACACGATCCCCCAGATCCCGAGCAGGATGATCAGAAAGGTCAGGAGCACGAACGGGGCGTAGACAGGATAGAGCAGGATCACGATCCCGGCGAGGATCCCGAGGACACCTGATAGGATATTCCATCCCCTGTTTTCACGGATCGATACCGCGCCGATGAGCGCCAGGACTCCTCCGAAGAGCCACAAGATCCCGAGAAACTGGACAATCACGACCATCGTGATGCCAGGACTGGTCAGGAGGAGTATCCCGATGACGAGGGCCGCGATTCCTTCGAGCACCACGGCCCACCATGGCAGTTCAAAGCCCCCATATTCGAGAGGGGCACCAGTTTCTTCCATTTTTTCCCTCCGGCGTACCGTTCTCCAGACGAAAGGTGTGTCGGGTGCTGAAAGACGGCGGTCCGGTCGGTCGGTGATGTTCGGTGCGGTCAGGTCTGGTGATGGACGGCCTCACTGGGTCGGGCCCGTGAATAAATCTTTCCCGCCTCCCGGCCTCAGAGGAAGATACTGACGAAGCCGAGGGAGGTGAGGAGTACGGCAAGGGAGGCGAGGAACCACCCGACGAGGATGAAAAGCACCGAAAACTTCCGTTCCCATCCGAAGATCCAGGCGATGACCGGGCAGGCGTACAGTCCCAGGCCCGGGATCCACGAGATGAAGATGAGGGAGTAGACGCCGTATTTGTCCAGGATCGTGATCTTTTTCGCTTTCTCGCCGATCCCCTGGATCCACCGGTTGACCCGTTCGGACTGTTCCGAGGAGGTGTCGCAGATCTGGAAGATTGCAAGCACCATCCCCAGGGCGAAGGAGGTCATGACCAGGAGGATGAGGGCCGGGTGGAGGCCGAGCGAGACCCCGACGGCGGCCGCGGCCGCCTGAAAAATAAGACTCGAAGTGACCAGGCCGAGCAGCGGAGCGCCCTGGAGACCCAGCACCAGGTCAAGAAGAATAGGGATGCCAAGAGAGAAGACGAGGACATAGGAGAGTGCTCTGGAGACCTGGACCAGCAGGGTGATGAGACGGTGCATCGGACTCGCCGGTTCATGGGAAGTGCCGATGGCATAAAAGGATTGGGTGGGGAGAGGGGCGGCGATTGAGTGGTGTTCCCGCCCGCTACTCTGTCATGAGAAAAAGTGATCAAGGGTTTTCGGACAGCCGAAAATAAGTTAGAAGGCCCTGGTCGCGATCCCGTTCAACTCGTCGATGAGTTCGGCCAGTGCCGGGGGGACCGCCCCGTCCTCTGCACGGACCGTCTTTCCTGCGGCCGTCACCTCATACGAGAAGAGGTCATAGCCCCGGGATGCCGGGCGATACTCCGGCCCGAGACTCAGGTAGGCCTCGGAGGCGATGATCCCGGTGATATTGTCCATGGTCCCCTGCTCAAGGGGGACGAGGGTCTCTTCGCCGTGCCTGGAGACGACAGCGGTGTTGTTTGCATAGACGACGACGGTCTCGTTGGCGCCCATGATCCCGCCGCTGAGGTGGTACTCGACGAGCGTCCCGTCTACATTCTCGGGGGCGCCGGCCGCTGAGGTGCACCCGGCCGCGAGGAGGGCGAGGAGGAGGCAGCCCGAGATGAGGATAGTGTGGATCGTTTTCATACTCTGAGTATGATCCGACGTCCTCTCCGATAACCAATCCTGTGACTGCGATATTTTTCGCAGTTATCAGGGGAGTGCCCGTGAAGCCCTCTCAGAAGATCCCGGATCAGGTTCCGACCGCCTTACCTCCGTTCCCCCCCTTCACAAACGTCCCTTCCCGGTACTCCCTGAACGCCTCCCGCACCTCCTCCAGAGTGTTCATCACGATGGGCCCCACCCAAGCGACCGGTTCCCCGATGGGCCGGCCCGAGAGGAAGAGGAACCTGAGAGGAAGATCATGAGCGCTGACGGCCACCTCGTCGCCGTCGCCGTAGAGGACCACCTGACGGTTGTGCGCCTCCCTCTCTCCGTCGTCGAAACTCCCCTCCCCGTCGATGACATAGGCAAAGACCGTGTAGCCCTCCTTCACCGGATGGACGAACATGGCGCCCGGCCCGACCGTCACGTCGAGGTACACCGGGTCGACGACGATCTCTTGCACCGGCCCGACGGCCCCGGCACAGTCGCCGGCGATCACCCTGACGGTCACGCCGGGGCCGGAAGAGACCGCCGGGATCTCGGCGGCCCGCACCTCCTGGTAGCGCGGGGCCATCATCTTCTGCGCCCGCGGGAGGTTCACCCAGAGCTGGAACCCTCCCATCGCCCCGTCGACCGGCCCCGGCATCTCCTGGTGGACGATCCCGGAACCCGCGGTCATCCACTGGACGTCCCCGGCACCGATCGTCCCGGCATTCCCGATGCTGTCCCCGTGCTCCACCCGCCCCGCGAGCATGTACGTGACGGTCTCGATCCCCCGGTGCGGGTGCCAGGGGAAACCGGCGAGATAGTCCTCGGGCCGATCGGCTCGGAAGTCGTCGAGCATCAGGAACGGGTCGAAGAGCGGCACCTCCCTCGCCCCGAACGCCCGGTGCAGTCTCACCCCCGCGCCCTCGACGGTCTCGTGCGCCTCCAGCACGCGCACGACCTCTCGTCTATGGTTCATAGTCGGGAAAACGAGAAACGTGGACCCCTTACCACCTGAACCGCTCCTGTTTCTTCTTCAACTCCCCGAAGGGGACCAACTTGTAACTGTGAAGTTTGCCCTCCCTGTCAAGGGAAAGTTCGAGGTACAACCCCTGCCCGGTGTGTTCCATCGCCACCGTTGCCGGGTCGCCGCCCTGCTGAACAAAACCCATCCTGATCAGTTCGTCCTCGAAGAGCCGGATCGGCGTCCCCCCGTAGCGGTCGAGAAGAGCCTCCGCGTCTTTCATCACATCGACCTGGAGTGTCTTGATGACCATGTCTGCCGATACTGCGCCGACTCCTATGAATAGATGCCGGTCAGGATGGGGAGTCAGGCCAGGAGCATCCCCCTGATGATCAATATGTACACGGAGAGCAGGACCCCCTCACCCGCCCCCACCCCGACCAGGCACTTCCAGAGCGGAACCCTGAGCGTGGAGGCGAGGTAGACGACGAGGTCGGTCGGGACAATGGGGCAGATGCTCCACCCGGCGATGACGGGAAACTGGTGTTCCATGAGGTGGGCTCTGATCTGCTCCGATTGTTCGGGATACCGCTCCTCGAGGACGGCGTCGAAACCGAGGCGGCGTGCGCAGCAGTGGACCAGGGTGGAGGAGGTGAGGATGCCGAGCATGCTCACGACAAATGCCTCCAGGGGATCGAAGAGCACGATCCCGGATAGAAGGAGGGGCGTCGAGGGGACGAGGACCAGACCCCTGACCGAGAGGATGAGGAAGTAGAGAATGAGGGCGACGGCACGGTGCTCGTCGGTGGTGCCCTCGAGGGCGGCGAGGCTGAAGTACCCGGGGTGCAGCACATACGCCGTCAGGCCGAGGACGATCACGGAGGCCCAGATGAAGGGGACGGCCCGTCGCAGCCACATGCGTCAGGCCCCCCGCCGTTCGGTGCGGGAGGGTGCGGGGTGCGGGGCGTCGCTCTTTTGTCCTGCGGATGTGGCCATGTGCTGGTCACCCCTCTCTTCTCTCACCCCTCATCATGCTTTTGCCGGGGCCGGCATCTCGACCTGAGAGTGACACGGAAAAAAGATAAATAGAGAATATCCGAATGTGCACAATGGATCCAGGAAAAAATGTATCTCATGGAATGGAACTCCTCGCTCTTCTCTCAGTACTGTTTCTTCTTTTCATCTCGTCCGGTTGCACCACGACCGGGCAGACGCAGGCCTCGGTCGCCGGCACCGTCACCGGCGACTACACCGCAGGACCGGTCTATGTCGTCGCCCTCGATGCAGACCGGTATGGTCCCCCGGATATCAGGGTGATGGAGACCGGCGAGCATCCCGAACAGTCGGAGTATGTCACCGCCTTCACAGCCCTCGCGGCGCCCGGCGCCTTCAGGATCGAGGGGTTGCCCGCCGGCAACTACACCCTATACGCCTGGGCCGACACCGACGACAACGGCTGGATCGACCATGCGGCATACCGCGACCCGACCGGATGGCACAGCAGCGGAGAACGTCTTGGGCCCGGGACCATATCGCTCGCTCAGGGCGATTCTCTCCGGGACGTCGGGATCAGGCTCGTCGCCCCCTCAGCATACCCGGCCGAACTGAACATCTCGGTCGGTGAGGGGGGTGGGAGACTCACCGTCATGAAGGGCCGCCCTGTCCTCCAGCTCTATGGCACGCCCGACGAGCGGGCATATGCGATGGGGTATCTGGCCGGCCCGCAGATCAAGGACTGGATCGAGTACGTCCTCCTCGAGACCTTCTATCCGTCGGCCGAGGAGTATGACGACATCTTCATCCCCTATCTGAAAGCACACATGACAGGCGTGCTTGCAGGACGCGGCGACGAGTTCGATGCGGTCATCGACGGGATGGAGGCGAGAGGGGTCGACCTCTATTCCGATGCCCTGGGTCGAAACCTCACCCGCGAGGACATCCTCGCCGAGAACGCCTATTCCTTCCTCCTGTACTTCAGGCTCTACGGCCTCGCCATGGGCGACCTCAACCTCGGAAACAACAGCGTCCAGGACGGAGGGCTCTCACCGCACCTCTGTTCGAGTGCGATTGCATGGGGGAACAGGACAGAGAACGACGAACTCGGCGGCGGGGTCATCCACGGCAAGAACATGGACGGCGAGACCGACCTCAGGAAGGTGACGGTGAACAGTCTCCTGATCGTCGCCTCTGAGCCCCCGGCCGGGTCGGGACAGAAGCGTGTGGTGGGGTTCGACTGGCCAGGTTTCATCGGCACCTTCAACGGCATGAACGAGGACGGACTTGTCCTGGTCCCGCACTCCTCCCCCTCGGTCCCGGCCTGGAACGAGACAGACCTGCTTCCGTACGTCCTGCTGTACATGGACACCCTCCGGGGGGAGAGCAGTGTTGACGGTGCATGGGAGTACTGGCAGACGATGAACCGGACGCGGACGGGCGGGCATAACGCCGGGGTCTCGATGCCGTACCTGAACTCTTCGGGAAGCGCCGCGGTCTGCTTTGAGGCGGACTCCTACGGCGGGGCCGAGCGCAAAGCCGGGTTCATCGAGCCGGGAGATCCCTTCTCCCTCATCATCACAAACAACTTCTACCAGTATCAGGGCGCGAACCCGGAGGCCGTCTCAAAGGTGCACGGCTACCACGAGACGATCGAACCCGGAGATTACCGGTATCTGGCGATGCTCGACCTCTTCAACCAGTACGAGGAGGAAGACCGGACCATCGGCACCCCCGAGATGATCGCGCTCATGCAGGTGGCGTCGACCTCAGAGGAGTACCAGGGGATCACCGAGTACACCTTCATCGCCTACCCGGACCGGGGAGCGTTTGCCGTGGCGACCGAGGATCTCGTGAACCACACCCTCGACGCCCCGTTTGCACCGTTCACCAGGTATTCCTTCGAGGAGGTCTTCGGGTAGTCAGGGATTCACTCTTTTTTTTCCCGGTGCGTCCAGGGGTACCCGGCATACAGACTCCGCGCCATCCTCTCCATATCGAAGAGTTCTGCCGCCTCTTTCTCGGTGAGGTACCCCTTCTCCACGGCGAGGGCCGGGACCGCCACCCCCCGGCGCATCGCCTCCTCGGCGAGTTCGGCCGCCCTGAGATAGCCGATCCGTGGCGAGAGGAGCGTGGCGAGGGCCGGGTTCTTCATCAGGGAGGCGCGGGCCTGCCCGCGGTTCGCGCCTATCCCGGCGACGCACTTCTTCTCGAAGAGCGGGAGGAAGGAGATGAGGAGCGAGAGGGAGGTGAGGATGTTGAAGGTCATCACCGGCGTCATCACGTTCAGGTCGACCTGCCCGGCCTGCGCAGCGAGGGCCACGGCGGTGTCGTTGCCCACCACCTGGAAGGCGACCATGTCGAGGCACTCGGCCATCACCGGATTCACTTTCCCGGCCATGATCGAGGAACCCGGCTGGACGGCCGGGAGGGTGATCTCGGCCAGGCCGCTCGTCGGGCCTGAGCCAAGGAGCCTGAGGTCGTTGGCGATCCTGATCAGTTCGAGGGCGAGTTCTCGCAGGGCGCCGGAGAAGGCCGCCATCTGCGCGCGGCTCTGGAGGGCCTCGAAGGAGTCGCCGGCCGGAACGAGTCCGAGGCCGGTGAACCGGTTGAGGTCGGCGAGGACCGTCTCGCGGAACTGCGGGTGGGCGTTGGCCCCGGTGCCGTTCGCCGTCCCGCCGATGGCCACCTCCATGAGATCTTCCCGCCGCTCCCTCACCCGCCAGGCCGCCCGGCGGAGCGCCGCGGCATAGGCCGCAAACTCGTCGCCGAGGGTGAGGGGCAGGGCGTCCATCAGGTGAGTCCGCCCGCTCTTCTGGACGTCGGAGAACTCCTCCCCTTTTGTGGAGAAGGCAAGGGCCAGCGAGTCGAGGGCCGCGAGGAGACGGTCGGCCTCGGTGATGATCGCGATATGCGAGGCCGTCGGGAAGGTGTCGTTGGTCGACTGGCCCCTGTTGACATGGTCGTTTGGGGAGAGGTAGGCATAGTCCCCTTTCTCGCGTCCGAGGAGTTCGAGGGCGCGGTTTGCCAGCACCTCGTTGACATTCATGTGAAAGGACGTCCCCGCACCGGCCTGGAAGACGTCCACCGGGAACTGGTCGTCGAAGCGCCCTTCAAGCCCCTCGTCCGCGGCCCTGACGATCGCCCCCCCTCGTTCCCCGTCGACCTCGCCGAGGGCCATATTTGCATAAGCCGCCGCCTTCTTGAGCACGAGGTACGCCCTCACCAGTGCCGCGGGTTCCCGCACGCCGCTCACCGAAAAATTCTCGACCGCCCGCAGGGTCTGGATACCCCAGTAGACCTCTGCCGGCACCTCCCGCGTGCCAAGCGAGTCGCGTTCCTGACGGGTGGACACCCTCTCACTCACCCCCCTTCTTTCGTCTCGTCAGTTCGGCCCGCGCCCGCCCGATGGCCACGTTCGGTTCGATCCCCCGCGGGCAGACCCGCCGGCAGTTGGCGTGGAACTCGCACCGCCACCACCCATCGGGAGTGTCCGCAGTCCTGAGGCGGCGGCCGTTCCCCGCCTCCCTGGGGTCGAGGTGGAAGCGGTACACCTTTGCCAGGGCCGCGGGGCCCGCGTAGGCGGGATCGTCTCCGTCGACCGGGCAGGCACCATAGCAGGCCCCGCAGAGGAGACAGGCGGTGTAGACCTCAAGGGCTCCGGCAGTCTCAGGCGCCATCGACCGCTCGCGCTCGGGTGCCCGGTCCGCCGGGGCGAAGGTCGGCCTCATCGCCCGGTAGTGCGCGAAGAAGGGTGCCATGTCCACGACGAGGTCGCGGAGCACCGGCAGGTGGGGGAGAGGTTCGACCAGCACCGTCGTCCCGGCATCCCACGCCTCGCCCCCCTCGATCGCCGGATAAGGCGCGAGCGGTTCGCGCTCCTCCCCGGCGAGCAGTCCGGCCACCTGCGTCCTGCAGGCCAGGGCCGGGTACCGGTTGACGAGCATCGCGCAACTCCCGCAGACCGCACCCCGGCAGGAATACCTGAAGGCGAGGGAATCGTCGTAGACCTCTCGTACCCTGAAGAGCGCACCGAGCACGGTCATGCCTGGTTCGGGATCGATCTCGAAGAGGTCATAGTGCGGCGCCGTCTCTGGTCGGCCGTCGTGCCGCAAGACCTTCAGCATCATCAGTACACCCGCTCCTGCGGTTCGAAGGTGCCGGGGGTCACAGGTGCGTACGAGATGACCACTTCGCCGTTGGCCAGACGCGTCATCGTGTGCCTGAGATAGCGTCCGTCGTCCCGCGCCGGAAAGTCGGTGCGAGTGTGCGAGCCCCGACTCTCCTGGCGCATCAGTGCCCCGCGGGCCACCGTCTCCCCGACGAGGAGGAGGCCCTCCAGTTCGAGGAGGTTGACAAGCGCCAGATTGAACCTCCGGCCCCGGTCGCCGACCGAGGCCCCGGCGGCACGCCTGCGAAGGTCCATGAGGGCCGAGAGCCCGTCCTGCATCTTCTGCTCTTCCCTGAAGATCCCGAAAGAGCGATACATCGTCTCCTTCAGTTCGCGCAGGAGGGCCGGAACCTTTTCTCCTGTCTCGCGGGCGCGGAGTGCGGCGACCCGCCGTTCATCGGTCGCGGCCGCCTCGACGACCGGGCCGGGGTCAGGCCTCGCGCTCTCTCTCACCGCGGCGACGATGCCGTCCGCGGCACGCCGCCCGAAGACCACGGTCTCCAGAAGCGAGTTGCCACCGAGACGGTTCGCCCCGTGGACGCTGACACAGGCGCACTCGCCCGCGGCGTACAGCCCCGGCACCCCGCTTCTCCCCCGGTCGTCGACGGCGATCCCGCCCATCGAGTAGTGCTGGGCAGGCTGAACCGGGAGCGGTTCGACGACAGGGTCGATGCCTGCAAAGTCCAGGGCGATCTGCCTGATGCCGGGCAGCCGCACCATGATCTTTTCGGCACCGAGAGCGGTGAGGTCGAGGTGGACAGAGCCCCCCGGAAAACCCCGGCCTTCGGCGACCTCGGTCTCGATCGCCCTGGCGACGACGTCGCGCGGGGCGAGGTCGAGGGAACGGGGGGCGTAACGCGCCATGAACCGTTCCCCTTCCCGGTTGAGGAGAATTCCTCCTTCCCCCCGCGCCCCCTCGGTGATCAGGATGTTCGTCCCGACAAGCGAGGTCGGGTGGAACTGGACGAACTCCATGTCCTTGAGCCTCGCCCCGGCACGGAGGGCAAGGGCCGCCCCGTCGCCGGTATTGATGAGGGCGTTGGTCGACCGGCTGTACAACCGCCCGAACCCCCCGGTCGCGAGCAGCACCGCCTTTGCCGGGAAGGCGTGCATCTCGCCGGCGGGGAGGGAGAGGGCCGCGCACCCGGTGCACCGCCTTCCGTCGGTCACCAGCGAGGTGACGAAATATTCCTCATAAAAGGCGACGTCGGCCGCCATCAACTGTTCATATAGGGTGTGCAGGATATTGTGGCCGGTCCGGTCGGCGGCATAGCAGGTCCGCGGGAACCCGGCCCCGCCGAAGGGGCGCTGGGCGATCTTCCCCTCTTTTGTCCTGGAGAAGACCGCGCCCAGATGTTCGAGTTCGATCACGGCCGCAGGGGCCTCCCGGCACATCACGGCGACGGCGTCCTGGTCGGCAAGATAGTCCGAGCCCTTCACGGTGTCGAAGGCGTGTGCCTCCCATGTGTCCTCCTCGTAGCCGGGTGCGTTCCCGAGGGCGGCGTTGATCCCGCCCTGGGCGGCGACCGAGTGGGACCTGAGCGGGTGGACCTTGGAGACCACCGCCGTCTCCACCCCGGCCCGGCAGGCCCGGAGTGCCGCCCTGAGCCCGGTCAGTCCGCCGCCGACGATGACCAGGTCATGGGCATGGATCTCAGCATGCACGCTCATCTCTCCCCCCTCAGACCTTCTCGTCTTCAAACCCTTTGTGCCGGTGCGTGCCGCCGGGCGCACCCGCACCGCACCGCCGCCTCCTGCACCCCGGCGGCGACGGCACCCGCAACCCGGCGGTCGAGGACGTCGGGGAGTATCCGGTCGGGGCGGGGCCGATCGACCGTGGCGGCGAGGGCGGCGGCGGCCGCCAGTTTCATCTCGTCAGTGATCCCGGACGCGGCGGCGTCGAGGGCGCCCCTGAAGATCCCGGGGAAGGCAAGGACGTTGTTGACCTGGTTCTGGAAGTCGCTCCGGCCGGTCCCGACGATCGCCGCCCCCGCGGCCGCCGCCTCGCCCGGCATGATCTCAGGCACCGGGTTGGCCATGGCAAGGACGATCGGGTCGTCGTTCATCGACCCGACCATCTCTTTGGTTACGATCCCCGGCGCCGAGACCCCGATGAAGACGTCGGCGCCGACCAGCGCATCGGCGAGGGTGCCGTCCAGGTTCCGGCGGTTGGTCTCATGGGCGAGGATGTATTTGTGCGGACGCGTGAGGAGGTCGGACCGCCCGCGGTACAGCGTCCCCCTGCTGTCGCAGACGATGATATCCCCGACCGGGGTGCAGAGGGTCCGGTCCATCCCCAGGCAGGTGAGGAGACGGGCGATGCCGTACCCGGCCGCACCGGCCCCGCTGACCACGATCTTCAGGTCCGCAAAGTCCCTGCCGAGGACCCGGCAGGCATTGACGAGGGCCGCCAGGACCACCACCCCGGTCCCGTGCTGGTCGTCGTGCATCACCGGGATCCCGAGATCCTGGAGTTCTTCTTCGATCGCAAAACATCGCGGCGCCGCGATGTCCTCCAGGTTGATCCCGCCAAAGACCGGGGCGATATTTCGGATCTGCCCGACAAGATCCTGGTCTTTGTCGGCAAAACAGATGGGAAAGGCGTCGATCCCCGCGAACTCCTTGAAGAGCAGGGCCTTGCCCTCCATCACCGGGATGGCCCCGGAGCCCCCGATGTCACCGAGCCCGAGGACCGCCGAACCGTCTGAGACGACCGCCACGGTGTTGGCCTTGAGGGTGTAGCGGTAGGCGAGGTCGGGCTCGGCGGCGATCCGGCGGCACACCCCGGCGACACCCGGCGTGTAGGTGAGGGCCAGGTCGTGGGCCGTCCTGACCGGCACCTTCCCCCTGATACCGATCTTTCCATGGTGGCGTTCATGGAGGTCCAGCGATTCGGCGTAGATGTCTCGCCCCATAGTGCGCCATGGTGTCCGCCGCACGCATAAAGATTGGCGTCACTCCTGCCCGGTCACCAGCATGCCGAGGCCGAGGCCGGGAACCGGACTTCACCGGGCCGCCTCCACCATGAGGAGGCCCTCGACCCATCGCCGCGCCGCACACGGGTTGTCGGTGGCGAAACCGTCCACGCCCATGGCCGCCGCCCGCCGCACCTCACCCTCGGTGTTCAACACCCAGGGGACGACGAGGAGATAGTGGGCATGGGCCTGCTCGAAGAGGTCGCGGTTGAGGCGGTCGGCGCGCGGGAGGAGGGCGCTGGCCCCGACCGAGAGGGCGAGGCCGATGGAGTCCTCGATGGGCCGCGAGAAGATGAGCCCGGTCGTCACCTGCGGGAGGATCTCCCTGACCACTTCGAGGCTGGAGGCATGGAAGGAGACGATGAGGATCCGGTCGGTTCCATGTTCCCTGATCGCCTCGCAGACCGACGCCTCGGTCCCGATCTCTTTGATCTCCACCACGAGCCCGCACCGCCGCAGGACGAGGTCGAGCACCTCCTCAAAGGTCGGCACCTGCTCGCCCCCGCCGGCGTCGAGGCGCCGCACCTCGCGGAGGCTGAGGGCCCCGACCGCACCGTGCCCGTCGGTCGTCCGGTCGACGGTGGGGTCGTGGACCGTCACCAGGGCGCCGTCTTCGGTCTGGCGGACGTCGACCTCGACAGAGTCGGCGCATGCCATCCCCTTCCTGAGCGCCGCGAGAGTATTCTCCGGGGCGACGGCCCGCGCCCCCCGGTGGCCGATGATGAACATGCCGGGAGGCATGCACTGCGATAATATAGAGGTGACGGTCGGGGGAGGGGACATGGGGGCAGAACTTCCGAGCCTCCGGATCTGTCTCCTCTCTTTTCTCCATGGTCGTGAGGATGCCAGAAAAATTTATCCCGCCCCCCTGCATCCTGCCCCGCGGTATTCCCATGGAAGAGTACGACCTCATCGCCGTCGGTTCGGGCTCGGCGATGCCGGTGGTGGAAGCCTATCTTGAGGACTGCCCGAAGGCCAGGGTTGCAGTCATCGACAGAGACGAACCCGGCGGGATCTGCCTGACCCGCGGCTGCATCCCCTCGAAGATGCTCCTCTACCCGGCCGAACTGGTGCGGACGGTCGAGCGGGCGGGCGAGTTTGGGGTGAAGGCCGGACTGGAGGGGGTCGACTTCGCCGCGGTGATGGGGCGGATGCGGACCTATGTGCAGGAGGAAGTCACCGGGATCAGGACGAGTCTGGAGGCCTCCCCTGCCATCGACTACTATACCGGGAGGTGGCCGAGTTCACAGGCCCATACACCCTCTCGGCCGGCGGGACCGGGATGCATGCCCCGATGATCCTTCTCTGCACGGGATCGCGCCCGGCCGTCCCGCCGGTCGCCGGCCTCGAAAAGGTCGGATATCTCACCAGCGACACGCTCCTCGGACTGGAAGAACTTCCCGAAAGCGTGGCCGTCATCGGGGGCGGGTACATCGCTGCGGAGTACGGCCACTTCCTCGCGGCCATGGGCGCGGAGGTGACGGTCATCGGGAGAAACCCGAGGTTCCTCCCTGCCGAAGAGCCCGAGGTCTCCGCGCTCGCACGGCGAGAACTCGGCCGCCACCTCACCATCGTCACCGGCCACGAGGTGCGGCGGGCCGGGAAGAACGCGGCCGGAGAGATCAGGCTCATTGCCAGAGACCGGCTCGGCGGCAAAGACGCGGAGTTCGTCGCCGACGCCGTGCTGGTCACATCAGGACGGCGCCCCAACACCGACCTCCTTCACCCGGAACGGGCCGGGATCAGGACCGACGCTCACGGGTGGATCGCGGTGGACGAGTATCTCCGGACCTCCAGTCCCAATGTCTGGGCGTTCGGCGACGCAAACGGGAAGTACCTCTTCAAGCATGTCGGCAACTACGAGGCAAAGATCGTCTACCAGAACGCGGTCCTCGGAGAACGGGTGAAGGCGACATATGATGCCGTACCGCACGCCGTCTTCACCGACCCCGAGATCGCCGCCGTCGGCCCGGGCGAGCAGGAGGCCGCGGAACGATATGGGGAGGACGGGATCCTGATCGGTTTCCAGCGCTACGAAGAGACGGCAAAAGGAGTGGCGATGGGAGTGAAGGACGGTTTTGTGAAGGTGATCCTGGAGCGTGCGACCCTCAAGATCCTCGGGGCGCATATCATCGGCCCCTTTGCGTCGATTCTCATCCAGGAGATCGTCACCGCGATGTACTTCCCCGTGGGGACGGCGGAGGCGGTGATGGAGAGCATGCATATCCACCCCGCTCTTCCCGAGGTGGTGCAGCGGGCATGTCTCAACCTGATGACCCCTCACGAGTATGCCGGCGTCATCGGGCGGCATGTCTGATCGTCTCGCCTTCCCACACACTCGCACAGGGGGAAGGCACGCCGATCAGACGGGCCGCCCCCATCGTAGACTCTTCACCGCTGTCTCGCACCTGGGGGCGGTGTGGGCTCAGAGGAGCACGCCGGCCAGCACCCCTGCAATGGCGACGATCACAGATACTCCCATCAGCGGGAGGGTGTAGCGTCTCAGCACCACGGTCGGGGAGTCTCCGGTCGTCCTCCCGACCAGCCAGAAATAGGGGTCGCTGAATGCGGAGATCGAGAGGGCCCCCGCGGCAATGAGCAGCACGAGGGCGACCGGATGCAGGGGAACCGACGAGGCGACGCCCGCAGTCACGACGGCGGTCACCACCCTTGATCCCTGCGCCGCCTGGACCAGGACGGCAAAGATGAGGGGGAGGAGAAGGAGGGGCACGACGCCGTCCAGCAGTCCGAACGCATCCTGTGGGAAGGAACTTGCCAGGATGACGCCGCCCAGCGCACCGGCGCCGCAGAGGTCGTAGATGATCACGCCGGCATGTTTTGTTCCCCACTTGAGGGCGGTGTGCCGCTCTTCGCCGGGGAGGAGGAAGAGGGCGCCGGCCATCCCGAAGAGCAGGGCCGCCTGGACCGACCCGTCGCCGAAGACCGGCCAGATCAATGCCGCAGCGGCACAGACCAGAGGGAGGAGGAGCGGCACCCATGCCTGCCGACCGACGGTCGGGGCCTGGGAAGGAGGAACCGTCTGAGCACTGCCCCGGCCCATCGCCGCACCGACTCCGATGAGAAGGAGCAGCACGAGCGGGAGGGCGACTATGAGATAGTCGCCGGCGGAAAATTCCGGTGCCGCCGCCGCGGCCGCAAGGGTGACCGGGGTCGGGTAGATCAGCGTGAAGGAGAGAGCGCTCCCGATGGCCGCGGCATAGAGGGCACTCTTCCGGTCGGAGAGGCAGGAGAGGATGGGGGAAGAGACGATGAACGCGGTCATGCAGCACATAAACGGGACGGCAAGGATGGCACCCGTGATCGCACCGACCCAGGTGGGCCGTCTGAGCAGGACGGAGAGATCTCGTACGATCTGCTCGCGGTACCCCGGAGTTTCGAGCACGCCGGCGACGACCGATCCGGCAAAGACGACCACGGCCAGGAGGACGAAGACCTTTCCCGCACCGGCCGCGGCGGTCCCGACGACCTCGGATGCCGGGATGCCTGCAAGAAGACCGTACAGGACCGCCGCAGAGAAGAGGGTCAGGAAGGGGTTGAGGCGGTATCTGACAGTCGCGACCGCGATCAGGAGGAGCACGACGATAAATGCAAAGAATGTCTGCACAATTATCCGTCGCCGCAGTATGATATCATCTTTGCGTTCTGGAAGAACTCCGGGAGAATATTATTCCAGCACAACTCCTCCCACCGCCCGTTCCCAGAGTCGCCGGCCACGATACCGGATCTCGATGAGGCGGTGGATGGGGATGTACTTCTCCTCCCCCTCCGGGCGGACGATGAAGTGCCCGCCCTCGATCGCCCTGATCTCGCTCCCCCTCACCGTAGAACGATCGGCCGGTGCCCCGCGGTCGAGGTACGTCACCTCCACCTCATCAAAGTCGTAGTCCGGGTCGTGGAGAAGACGGAGGAGGAGTTTGTGACTTGTCCGCATGGGAGGTGGAATCAGACTTCTGGTATATAATGTGGGCGGTGCACGGGCCCCACGAGTGTTCTCGGGGCCGTCATGGCACATTTAATAAAAGATATTGATGTGTAGATGACTGCATGTTTATTTCTCTTCCAGAAGGGCGATCCTTTCTTCCAACGCGGTAATCCTCTTGTCTAAGGCATTCTCATGTTCTTCTACGGTTTTAAATCCCTCCTGGATAGAGGTGAAAGCGTCCTTAAACTGCTGAATGATCTGGTTGTTCTTCATTCTTCATCCCCTTCTTCTTCCTCTTCTTTTTTCTTTTTCGATTTCTTCTTCTTTGATGGCTTGGGGGGCTCGTAAACGCCATCATAGGCAATATAGCCAAGTTTGTTCCCCTCCTTGTAGTGAGGGAATTTCAGTTTGGACGAGAATGTGCCATCGGGGAGAACCAGATAGCCATATGGAGTCTGGATTTTTCGCCATAGCCCGTTGAAGTCTGATAGGCGATCGGTCGATGAGGTGATCCGGCTGCCGCGGCGCAGGACCATCCATTCAAACGCGGACCTGACGCCGGGGTGAAGTTGAGTCCAGTCGTGGATCGTGACCATGAGCCGGAGTTGCATGGCCCTGAGTTTCTGAGCGTTCTGCCGGATGAGGTTGATGCTACGGGTCTGAAGCATGGCCTCCTTGCCGGTGCCGGCATAGCCGTAGCCGGGAGCGGGACATATGTTCTGGAATTCATCCTGGATGATGGTGGCCGGGGCGGTGATCTGTCGGCGGTGTGCGCGGTGAGAGAGGGCGTGATACATGAGGGCCGACTGTTCGACGGCGACGAGGGGCTCCTCGATGAAGGGATCGAAACTGGCGATCGTGATCTGTCCCGGGATCACGTAGTCCCACACGTCAGCGGTGCGAGCGACGGTCACGAAGTCGAGGTCTAACCCTGCGGGCCCGTGGATGTCGATCTCACAGCCCGGAAGAGTTACGATGGTTGCGGGTTCGTGCCGGAGGTAGGCCCCATAATACAGAATGG
The DNA here is from genome assembly GCF_017357525.1 of Methanofollis aquaemaris. NCBI lineage: Archaea > Methanobacteriati > Methanobacteriota > Methanomicrobia > Methanomicrobiales > Methanomicrobiaceae > Methanofollis > Methanofollis aquaemaris. The sequence goes on from NZ_CP036172.1 coordinate 508,620, forward strand.
ATAAGATTTCATCACCCTTACCAATATCAAAATACAGGATCGCCTCATCGGGTGAATATTCCCGGAAATTGTCGATGCAATAATACAGGAACTGGGTTTTTCCCGACTCAGGTTTCCCGATTTCGAGCAGGTGGCGACCAGGATACTGGATCACATTTTTGATGAAATACTTCTCCCAGTATTCCATCTGTTCAGCGGTGGCCTCCTCGGCCGGGGTCAGCAGCCCAGGATCGCATATTCCCATACACGCCTCGCGATATTTTTCCATCCATAGGCGGTACCCATGCCCAGGACGAAGACGACCACGATACCGATGTTGACCAGCCAGTAGGGGGCATAGAACGATCCTGCCGGGACCATCATCACCTGGAAGGCCCGGACAGCCGGATCTACAGGGGTGAGCATATCAATCATTGAGTTTTCCTCTGAATGGGGGAGGTCATAGTCGCTTCGGCCATATCGGCCTTATCGACCAGACCATGATTTTCGATGAGCGATACCAGTTCCGTTCTGATTTTGGAGAGTTCTTTTTCAAACTCTCCCCGTTTCCCGAAGGTGTAGGGGGAGAGGTCAATGGCAGATTCGTAATTCTCCCTGAGATAGATGATCTGCTTCAACTGAGCGTTCAGGACGTCAGAAACCTCCTTCCTGGCGGCTTCGCTTTTGATGCCGTCGAGTTTTGAGGCGATGTCAGACCAGAGTTCGTCTACCAGGTTCAGACGGAGGCCGACCGGGCCGCCAGCGTTACGGGTGAGGGTGAGCAGGACCACGGCCATATGATACGAGACGGGAGACAGGGGATACTTTGGGGAATAGGCCATCATTCATCCCCCCGCTTCCAGAATTTCCACCAGGATCGCTTTTCCTCCGGCGGGTGCATCGAACTTGGAACCCCGACATGCTCCACGTTGGTTTTGCCGCCCGATGTAGTGCCGATGAGGGCCTGGAGGAATTCTTTTCGACCCTTCCGGTCCAGAGACACCCGGTTCTCCCGGAGTGCTTCGATGAATTTGATGCACCCTGGGATCTCGATGATCTTCTGATCGTTGAGGGCTTCGAGGATGGCGAAGTCAATCGCTTCTTGATTTGTTAACTCAGTCATCCTCGGGCCGGAGGAGTCGGCAAGACGATCCACCTTCTCCAACTGCTTCAGGCGTGGGTCGAGGTCTGAGACTTTCTGTTCTAGGATGGCGTTTGGCATGATATCACCCGATACTGAGAGCGACAGAAATCCCGACGCAGAACGCGGTGATCGCTGTGAGGATCAATGCACCGAAACGCACTTCCCGGTTCACGGCGTCGGCGAGCATTCGCTTATCGATCAGGCGGTTCATGAGCCTTGGATCGGTTTTCAGAGTGAACACGTCGTCAGACCGGGTGATCCAAAGCGGGGCGCCGGTGTCGGCGTCGAAGGGGTAGAGAGGGCCGTGGTCCTCGCTCAGGATCGCAGGTTGTCGGAGCGGACCGTACGTGCGGTCCTTGGCGTAGTCGTGCACAAATTCCCCGTCAATCCTGAGTTTTTTTATGTCACAGGTTGAGGCGTCCCGTCCGAACAGGATCACGTTGATCGGTTCGGCTTTCCTGATGATTTTCAAGGGGTTGAGTGTCATACTTTCCTCCGTTTTCTTTGATCCTTTTCGTTGACTGACTGTTCCAGATCCCGCAGGGCTTCGTGTGGGGTTCGCCCGAGGCCCTGGGCGACCTTTACGTTGTTATTCATCAATTTCGCCTTCCAGATGTCCATTATATCACCTCAAATCGGTTTCAGCGCCCGGATGATGTTGTAAAATAACGTCACTATGCCGAAGATGAACTTGAAGAAGATGGTGAATAGCCGCTCGTTGTAACGAACCATCTTCCTGGAGAACGCTATGATGTCTCGGGAGTGACTTGCCGCGTACGCGATGAGGACAGATTCGTACAGGGCGAGTACTGCCAGGAAGTGATCGAGGAAGATGAACTTGAACACCGAGATGACAACCCAGATGACGGACCAGACTTCCCCTGCAAAAGAGAGCAATTGAGAAAGCCAATCCATCGCAGATGTCGTATCAGATCCCTGATCGATATGGTCCGACACCGCTGAAGCTGATGAATAATGCACCACTGCCCTGATCTCGTCACTTGAGCCAGTAGACAGATGAATTCGAGTGATGGGAAGATGGTTAATATAGGGAATCTGGACGTAGCAGGCTTCAGACGGATCAGAGGGCAGGTCGGCCAACGCAACACCAGAGGTTTCGGCGTCTGGATCTGAAGCGTATCCGATCCAAAACATGCTATCTGCGGGGAATATCCGCAGATATTCATGGGACGACGAAGATGATCCCAACGTGTATGTCACGTTCCCAGTGGTTCCCATGATTCCTAAGACGCTGTGGCTATAAGAGCCAGTCCAGATATCCCCATTAGGGCGGGAGAGTGTTACAGATACAGTCGTGCCGGGGGAGACATCATACACGTATGCCTCGATTATCGCACTCCCAGACGCGACCTCGATAACATCAATGTCCAGATCTGACCCCGACACCTCTATTGTTTGAGATCCTGCGACGCCGAGGTTGTTCAGCACGATCGCAGATCCTGGGGCCACCAGACAAGCAAAAGCCACCCCGAAAATGACCAAAAGGGGGAGGGCCTTCATCTCGTTCTCCCACCAGGGACCAGCCAGTCGATCATAGCCATCAGCAATATCAGACCGGCCAGGGTTGCGAACAACTCCAGATTATCAAAAAGGACAGAAAACGCCGATTCTGCTTTCTCCTCTGGGGTCCTGGTGTCGGCCGTTGGGGTGGCGGTGACGCCTCCGGGCGGCGATGTGGTGACCTCCGAGGAGATGAGCATGAGTTGGATCGTGATCGCCGAGTTTTCGGTGATGGGCATGATATAGCCGCTGGACGAGTAATACCCCGATTTTGAGATGGAGTACGAGACCGTGGAGTTTGCCGGGATCGCGATCCGGCAGGTGCCCATGGAGTTCGTGACGGCGGTCCGGTCGCCAGCCTGCACCGCCGCCCCTTCGATATAGGTGCCGGTGACGGTCGTCACGGTGAAGGACATATAGACCTCGTCCTCGGCCGGCGTCTCGGAGGGCATGAGAGTGATGCTGATCGGCATCTGGTTTCTCGGCAACGCTGTCGGTTGGACGAAGTCGGTTTCGGTGTGGGTGACATAGCCGCTCCTCGTCGCCGTGATCCTGATCTGGTCCCCGAGCGGGGCGGTGAATGTGGCGACGCCGTTTGTCGTGCCCGACGCCCCGACGATATACTCCCCGGTGGAGTCATAGATCACGGTGCTGTTGCGACTGAGATCCCAGACCGTGACGCCGACACCGGAGAGATGGGACGGGTTTGACTTCGCCCCGTCGAAGATGCTGACGATCACGTCCACATCACCGGCCTTTCGGGAGACGTCGCAGGAGGTGGAGACCTCCGCAAGAGCGGCCCCGGTAGAGGGAGGTTGACGGTCCCGGACGACTGCGGATACTCTCCAGGTGCCGGCGCTGGTCGGCGTGAGGGATAGAGAGTGTGCAGCGGCCTCGGTGGAGTCCTCCATCAGGAAAGAGGTTTCATTGTAGTGCTGCCAGGTGGACCAGTCCGATGAGGACAGAGAATATAGTTCAACGTCAGCGTTGCCATCGGGATCGGTGACAGTCCACGCGATCTCTGAGTATCGCGGGGCGCCGGCGGCAGGGGTGAGGGAGGCTTGGATTGGTTCGTAGACGGCGGCAGAGGCAGGAGAGAGGTTGACGACAAACCAGCCCTCCGGGGGCCTCTCGGGGATTGGATCCGGGTGAGGGCCGAAATACGTTCTGTTCCACCATTTTCCATCCCCAAAAATCGAAACGTAGACGGGGGTGCCGTGGGCGGGGATCTCTAGATCGTCGTATCCGGTATTGTCGTATTTTGTGAGACTTTGACTGTCCCGCACATGGACCTCGGAATAATACCCGTACCGATTGAGGGTGATCAAACTATTGTTGCCGAGATAGGACGAGCCAGTGATCTCGGCGGTGATTTCGTGGCGCCAGGAGTGGCGATAATTGATAATATAATCCCCAGGGATGTTATAGAGATTGGGATAGGCGGCGACCTTAGTCTGGACCGTAACGGGGACATCAGGATTGTTCGTCCCCGCGATCGTGATGCCCGGCATGTTTGGGCCCGCCCCATCTAGTCTGATCGAGCGTAGGCCGGTGTGCGAGCCGGGATCCCAGGAGTCCAAATCTAGCCAGACTATTACCGATTTTTGGGAGCCGTCAGAGTTGTAATTGATATTGTAGCCCAGGAGCCCAGACCCGTACTGGTGCCCGTCCCCTGCATCCAGCAGACGGACAGCGTACGAGTCAGACGAGATCGATGTATTTTTGATCTGAGCGTTTGAAATCGGGATCATCACAACCACCGAATCGAACGCTGAAAGGGTTTCGACACCCCTAACTGAGAGAGTATGTACGTTGTTGCCGCCCGGCTGCGTTTGCTGACTGGGGATCGAAACGCCGTAACTGTCCGAGATAGGTTTGTTGACCTCTAGGATTTCAGCGGCGGCGGGGGCGACGGCCACCACCAACAAGGCGAGGGCGACGAGCACCACCACCCGCGGCCCCCCCGGCGGGGTCAGATTCAGCCGCATTTTAGTGCCCCCTTAAGATGATACACACCGTGGCGAGCAGCACAATCAGCAGGACGACGATCAGAGAGTGGTCGGTGAGCCAGGCGATCAGGGTGGCGAGCAGGTCGGCGGACTCAAGATTCGTGACCTGCGGTTTGAGTTGAAGCGTGTATCGGTTGGACTCCGAGACGTTGAGCGCGATCACGCTACTGGTATTGGTCGTCAGGAGGTGGGTGCCGCCGGCGTCGAAGACGTCCACCTGTTGTGTCGATAGGCCGATGTCCTGGAAGACCAGCGTTACGGTCTCGGCCGATGCCGCCGGGACAATCAGCGCCGCCACGATGAGGAGGGCGCAGAAAATTGTTTTGGGTATGGGGGATGGATCAGGCATGCCAGTACTCCCCGAGGTGTGTAGGCAGTGGCCCGGATGATCAGAAGACCCGGTCCATCATGCCGAGGATCTTGCCGAGGAAGCCACCGATGAACGCAAGGACTGCCATTGCGACGATCGCGGGGAAGATGCCGGTGATCAGATCGATCAGGCTCGGGACGAGCGTGACCACCGCGCCCAGAACTTCCTGGATGGGGGTGAAGTTTACCGCCATGACATAACACCTCGTTGAGATGTCGTTATGTCCAAGAGTATAAAGGATACTCCACACTTGGCCAAGACTTATGCACAATACGCACATTGTATATATGTAGGACGGACAGGCGCGGGCACGGCGACGCGAAAAACCGCCGCCGGAACCCCCTCGCATGTGTGCGCCCGGGTGGTGAAGAGGTGCAGCATACCCAATACACAAACAAGTTTTTGGACGTCGAATTGACAGCAGAGAAGGCGTTTGCCTTCCGGCGGTGCCTGCGCCTGGAGAAGAAGAACAGGGTGCCTGTCAGGATCATGGTCGAGCAGGAGTTATTGGATGCGGCGGGGTGCGAGCCTCGGTCCGGGGAGTTGTCGGACCTGGCAAACCAGGGCCTGACAATGATCCTGATCGCATCTGGACGACTGTAGAATTATAGCCCTTTTTTTATCTCTTTGTCTGCCGAGCCTACGTGAAGTCGACCAGGGGCGAGGGGGGCGCCGGGATCCTGGGGGAGGTGTTGGGAGACGGCCTTTTTTCTTTTCACTGGATGCGAATGGGAAAGTTGAATAATCCGAATTACAAGGATAGTGATCATGGGAAAAAAGGGATTGTTACGTCGATTGGAAAAAGGCAAGCCCCTAACTGAGGCAGAAAGAAAAGAACTCGATGACATGATAGAGATGGATGAACATTATGTCCATGAGGATGGATCCCCAGATCTAAAAACGATGATTCAAGATGCCGTGATCCAGAGAGATGTGTGTTACGAACGATTTGGAGATGGAAGCGAAGGGGATCAACCCGGAAAAGGGGAGAAGATCGCCTCATGGAATATATTTGATAAGCCGGTCAAGTGCCCTCAATGCGGTAGTGAAGATGTTGAAGGGGGGACAGATGGCTACTCGTTAATTTATGACTGTTTTGACTGTGGGCATCGTTGGTTTGAAGATGATGATGATCTCCTGAACTTTTAATCGATATTCTTTTTTACATGAAGTCGGCGAGGCTGAGCCCTTTCAGATCAGCCGCTCCGCTCTTGCTGAGTAGACTGGTAGCAGGGGCGAAAGATAGACTCTCTTCTGCTCTTCGTTTCCTCCAGTATTCCCGTTCGTTCTCTTCCTCCTCCAGTGGGCCGGGAATGTGGGCCGGGTCGTTGTAGATCAGAGGATCCTCATACCCGCGTACTCGAGGACGTTCAAGGCGCCGAAGGGCATCGGGAAGATCGTCCCGGTGGAACACCCCCTTAAACTGATAGTGTGGACCGTGTTCCTGTCTCCACCGCTGAACCGCCTTTTTCATTGCCGCCTTGATCTCTGCTCCTTCGTCAAGATAGCGGAGAGATTGGCTCATCGTGAAAAACCGCTTGTTGAAGGTCCAGTAGTTCCAGAAACCCTCTTCTGTAAACAGGGCCTTCTTTAGATACTTCTTCAGATAATCCGCTGGATTCTCTTCCTTCTTGGCATCCTGCGGCCGGTTTTTAGAGTCTTTCCATTCCCAACGGCCATTCCGGTTCCTGACAACATAGGCATGGACCATGAAACCCTGTTCCCGTTCAATCCCCCATTCATAGGCCAACTGTTTCCAGTCCTTAATCCAGTCGATACCAAATAACAGAATATGGTCATGGATGAGGCCGTTCTTCTGGAATTCGATCACTCGCAGGTAGGGGATCCTCACCTTGCGCCGGTGGACCTCAGCCTCATACCAGCCCCGCCAGGCTATAGATTCGTGCCGGTTGGCATCGTATAGGGACAGTCCTTTCCCTTTAAAATTGAACCGAGCCAACTGATTCCCGTCTTTGTCCTTGATTATCCGTTCCTGGGGAGAGCCAGCAGGAGACATCCAGATCTTTGGGTCAGTGGTGAGAGTGAGGAAGACGGCCTTGTCGAATAATTCCAGGCTATTATCAATTGCTGTCTCGAATTTTTTCAGCATCTCGACCTTTCGCCCGGCGTTGTTGAATCTGGTCGTGATCGGTAAGACCACATGATCAGGACCGTCAGCCCCTCCACAATGCTCGAGTACGATCCGGTTGTTCTCGCAGTTCACCAGCCACTCCTGGAAGAGCCGGTCCTGGCGGTTGATCCATGCCTCCAACTCTGGGTTGAGGTGTTCGGGATCGGGCCGGACAAAGAGCGGGTAATACCGCAGGTGCATTGCCCTGGCCATGGCGACCCGGCGTTCATGACTTACTCGTTTCGGGAAGAAGGATGGCAGGATCGAAAACCGCCGTTTGGTCTCCTTTTCTGAATCGGAAGAAGAAAAGGCAGGTGTGCAAAGCCTCTTGGAGTTTTGCACCTCCTGCATCAAGTTAAGTATGTTAGGGGTAGCATCTACGTACAGGCCTTTTTTCTGCTGTGGTTCGACACTGAGAGGGTCGATCACATTGTGGTGAAGACGGACATAACCCGCCTCTTCCCACCTCTGGATCCGCCGGCGCAGCCGGTGATAGAGTGCATCTCCAGATTTTCCAGGGTGGTTGAGGACCGAGCAGACCCGATCATACAATACGGTGAACTTTGCACCGCCGAGAATCATCTTGGTGAGATCGACAGACCGATCTCCAGCAAAAAAGTGAAGGGGGCCATTGGACCCGGCGGTAAGGGGGGCAGCGTCCGTCCTGATCACCTGGGGGTATCAGTGCTTCAGGACGGCGCGGACGATGCCGGCGAAGTGGAGACCGATCAGGAGCCCCACGATGAAGCCGAGGACCGGCCAGAAGAACGGCCACCAGGAGAGATCAGGCACGAGACTCCAGCCGGGACCGATGCCGGTGACGTTGATCCACCCACCCGCGTTTGGTTCGGTGATGTCCAGGATCACGGGCTCGCCTCCCGTGGAGCATAATGGGGACAGAGATACCAGGGCCAGAACTGCGGATTGCAGTAGGTCGGGAGAGTGGTATCTCCTCGATGCCTCAAGCGACAGTAACCCGTGAAGAGGGGATCCCCACGGACATTACAGAGACCCCCATCGGTGAAACTGTGCATACACAGATGGGCGGTCATGGGCCGACACCCACTTGATCCCCTGAGATCCCTGATTGCCGGCGTGAACTCGAAGTCCTTGCCGTCCCTGGAGAGGACCAGATCCAGCCAGGCCGGATTGACGGGAGAGAAGGCTGTGAGGGTGGCCTGCATTTTTACCAGTCCTCCCCCGAATCTCGCCGGTCGTCGGCATCCCAGAGATCACAGGTGCGAGGGCAACCGCTACACCCTGGACTGTGCCGACAGACAGATCCGGCACCCGGGCAGGGGTTGTTTGCGACCCCGCCCGGACACCCCGGACAGCCGTAGCACCGGCACTCGTCACCGTTGCGCCATGCGCATTGACTGCCACGTAAGTGGGTGTGGAAGTTCAGGGTCATGCCGGTCTCCTGGAGGATGTCGAAGAGGGTTTTGGGGGCGGTCACAGATCCCACCCCCTCTGGATAGCCTCGAACGTCTCCAGAGCGTGCGGCCCGCTCAGGATCCCGGCCGGCGTCACCAGCCGGACAGAGGACAGATCACCCGGACGAGTCCAGGGGCCGAGGTCAGAGACGGCCTGACAAAACGCCCTGGAGGCGGTGCGCACCTCGGCGGGGGTGACTGGAGGCATTAGGCCACCTCCCGACCCTCGGCGGCAGCCTCCTGGGCCGCTATTAGACGTTCCCGGAGGCGGTCGAGTTTGGCGGCGCCACCGGCCGATGTGATACTCATCGAGATTATCCAGCATGTAGGCAGTCCAGTGGGCCCATTGCCGGTGTTCGAGTTCGGCGAGGCGCTCAAGGAGCAGATCGTCAAGAAGAGGGTCCACTCAGGCCACCCCCTCAGACTCGGCGCGGGTGACGCGGTGACGGGCGAGGAGGCCCGAATTGGCGACCTCGGTGAGGTGGCCGCGGGTGAGGCCGTGCCTCTCCAGCACTGCAAATTCATCCTCCCGCAGGAGAGACAACCTATATAGGATTGCCTCGGCCGCCAGGGCCGCCCGCTTGAGATGGGCGGTCTCCTCGGCGAGAGAGTCAATGGGATCCTCCATGGCGGCCATGAGGGCGAGGTCGGTCGGCGAGGCATACCGCATCATGCACTTGCGCTCGCCCCGGCCGAGGTTGAGCCAGAATTCAGGGACGGTGGCGAACACCAGATAGGGATGCACGGCACCCTGGAGAGGGCCCGGCACCCGGAGAGAGGCGGCGCTCATGGGCTGTCCTCCAGCAGTTTAGACGGGATCCTCGGCCAGATAACCACATGGCAGACCCAATCATCCAGGGTGCCATCGACGCTCCAGTTCAGATCGTATCGCTGGGCGATCTCGTTAATTTTGAGGAGGGCAACATCGACAAAGGCCTCATCCACCAGGACAATACTACTGGTTTTGAGTTGTATGCCGTCAGGATGGACACAGGAGGGGCGGGCATCATACCACGCCACGATCTCCTTATAGGCAGCCTGAAGGACCGCCGCCACCCCGGCAGGGACGGTCATTCGGCGTCACCCCTTGTAAGGGCCAGATCAGATACCTTCCGTTCGACCGCGGCCCGATCCTCAGTATATCCACCGCAGTACTCCACGTTGCCGCCGTGTAGGGGCCGAGTCAGATCAATCTGACGGCCGGCAATGTACATCCGCCGATCCCCGATGATCTGCGAAAACACGCGCCACGGGCCGGGCATCACGCCACCCCCCTCGGCACGCTTCCCACCGCCGCCGGCGGCATCTCGTCAACGACAACGATGATCCCCTTGGCCTCAAGTGTCTCCAACTGTTCCCGGATGTCCGACACGAAGGGCGACCGCCTGATCAACTCCTCCACAATCGCCCGAGTGAACACCCCTTCAGGTCGAGGGCGGCCGCCAGCGGCGGGTATGCTGGCAGTTGACATTATGCCTCACCCCGTGCATGATCCCTCATCGCAAGAGCGCGCAGAATAGCAGACGAAAAGGTGATAATCTCAGAAGGAGAGTGGTGATCAGCGCTTCCCCACTCGGATGCTTGGCGGCTTTGGGAGGAGGGGGCGCCACTCGATTTTTCCATCATCTTACTCAGACTCCTGAGAATGGACAGTGTCTATCAGGCGATTTATCGTCATATCAAACGATTCTCCGGGGATTTTCTCCCCGCTCAGCCGGCGCCAAGTTTGCCCTGACACTTTGACATTCGTCCATCGTGGGATTTCGACTTTGGACATGATCCATGGTGTGCAGGGAATATAAATAAAGGTATCCAATGCATGCATAGGATAACATCACAATTATCATAGAGTCGGATCTGAGAGATGAGTGTGAGTACGAGAAAAAGGAATATCCAGATTAGCCCTAGATTGCCCCCATCTACCTATGATTGGCTTAAGGATATGGTAGAAAGGGGAGAATATCCCAATATAAATCAGGCTGTAATTGCGATTCTAGGAGAATGCAAGACTAATTATGATATCAAACGTATTCGAGGCAAAGTATCAGATGATATCGAGGATGTTAAAAAGAGACTGGACATCTTAGAATCTGAAAACACCGCTCTTAAAACGGAACTTGAATCTATTAAAGCAAGGGAAGAACAAATTGATAAACTTACTGCCATAGTTGCAAAATATAAAGATATTCTGTAAAAGGATTCCTCCATACAATCTATTTTGACATCATTTGAGCGGGAGAATCGACGATAAGGATCACACCGGCTGTGGCGAGATCTTCAAGGATACCTGGCCGAGCATGAGGGTTTCGGCGATACCACTCATCACAGATGGGGGAGGTGATCACAAGTTCTAGGGTCATTTCACTCCCATCGTGGGAGACCACGCGATCTTTAACATTTTCTGAGTTATAATCTCCAGTAGTGTTTCCCCATTCGGATGCTTGGCGGCTTTGGGAGGAGGGGGTGCTCGTTCTGATTTTTGATATCATGAGATCACTGCATCTAATTCGTATCGATACTGAAATATTCATCCCGTATGCGCGGGGTGAAAGTAAATCGAAGATCGGTGTAAGATGAAAGTTATGATCCCTTCGTGACCTCCTGGTGCTCGGCGAGGATGGCGGCGAGGTGATCCACCTGGGCCTGGGTTTCCTCGACAGATTCCAGGCGCTTTTTCAGTTGGATATTCTCACTGACCAGATTTTCAAGGATTTCGGAATGGACTTCCATCTTTTGCCTGAACTCACTTTGGATTTCCCGGATCTCCTGGGGGGCCTGAATCGTGAGTTGTGGCTCTGCTTTTTTGTACTCCTCTGCGAGTTGGGCATTGGTGTATCGTCGATAGGCGTCGGTGAGATAACCCCGGTGGCCACTGAGGGCCTCCGGGATCTCAGCGGAGATCACCAACTTGGATTGACTGAGGAAAAACTTTCGAAGGCCGTGGTATGTCCGGGTCAGCCGGTTCGTTGTCGGATCACGTTCCAGGAGGCCGGCTCCCGTCAGGGCTCGCTCCCAGATCTCCCAGGCATTCCGGCGAGAGAAGGGGAACACCCGGTCATCGGCTGTGATATCTTTTGGCCTGGAGTGGCCGGCGGCAACTAGGCCGGAGTTGCGGAAGGCGGAAGATCGTAGATATTCGTCTCGCACCTTGAGCCACTCTGATAATGCCTGCGCTGCCTCTTCGGTAACGAAGGTCAGGCGGGGGGCACCGTTTTTGGTGATCGTCCCTGGGAGATTGATTGTCGCCGGGCTCTGAGAGAGGTCGAGGTCTCGGATAGAGAGTTTGAGGGCTTCTCCAATTCTCATTCCTGAGCTGGCCAGGGTCAGGACCAAAGCCCGCCCCTTGAGATCCATGTGAGCAAGGATCTTTTTCAGGACAACATGATCTACATCTGCTTCCCGTGTTTGAGGGCCGCCGCTTGGCATCTTCTGACCGATCCGCCGCCGCTGGGAGCGGGACACCTCGATCTCGTTCTCTTCAAGCCATGAAAATGTGCCACTGAGGTATAACTGAGCGGTCATCGGAGCATATCGATTCAGGACGACGGCGAAACCTCGGAGATCGGAAGGGATATCTCGATCCTCCCGAAGGTATTGAAGAGAGAGATGATCATAGGTTGCGGCGTCCGAGGCGGGGCGCTTTACATCCGGCGGGTAGATATAATCTAGGAACCTCCTGAGAGCCGTGCCGTATGCTTTCTTGGTGCTGGCCTTCGCATAGAGTCCAAGATACTGAGAATACGATGTTACCGCCATTCTATGTAATATGCAGCCGACTACATAAAAAAAGATATTAACTTCACCCTCAAACCTCTCTCTGATGTCAAAATCATTCATCACAGCTCTGCTCATCGGTGCTGCAGTGATGTGCGCCTGTTTTGCAGGCTGCACCGGCACCGAGTCTCCCAGTGCCTCCGCCGAGGCCGGGGCGGACAATGTGCCCACCTACATCGTCGGCATCGACGCCCCGTACCCACCCTTCTCGCTGGTCGACAAAGAAGGCAAGCCCACCGGCTTTGATACCGAATCGATGGAATGGATCGCAAAAGATCAGGGATTCAAGGTCGAGTTCAGGCAGATCGCCTTCGACAGCCTGGTCACGTCACTTGAGGGTAAGAACATCGATATCATCTACTCAGGGATGACCATCACCCCCGACCGTGAGGAGAAGGTCAACTTCACCCACCCGTACTGGCAGGTCAACCAGACGGTGATCATCAAAACCGACTCGTCCCTGACCATGGACGATGTCATGGCCGGAAAGGCGACCGTCGGCACCCAGCGCGGCACCACCGCCGGGATCTGGATGGACGAGCACCTCGTTGCAAACGGCACGATGCCCAAGGAGAACGTGAAGCACTATGACACCATCTCTCTGGCCGTCACCGACCTTGAGAACGGCAACATCGATGCCGTGATGTTCGACAGCACGGTCATCAACGATGTCATGGCCGGCAAGAACCTCGAGAAGATCGGTTCCATCGACACCCACGAGTACTTCGGGATCGGCGTCAGGAAGAGCGACACCGCCCTCCTCAACTCTCTCAACGAAGGGCTCGACAAGTTAATGAACGACCCCTACTGGCAGGAACTGATCACCAAGTACAACATGGAGTGACCTTCCCGGTTGCTCTCATTTTTTTCGCAGACTCCGGTTCTGCCCGGGGCCTGCCCGAACCTTTCGGCATTCGAATCTGTAGAATAGAGCATGAGCCGGGAGCACGCCTCAAGCATGCCGCATCAAAAACTTTCATGGCGGATCTTCCGGGGAATTTATATCGAGCATATCCTGAAGTATCCCGGGCATGAACAATCACCCTGGATCGGGCTCTGTTGAATCGACATGAACCCCGGATTCAAGCATACGCGATTGAACATGGCTCAGAGCAGCGTCTCAAGATGTAGAATTATTCCCCTCCCTTGCGCCGGTACACCAGAGAGAGGATCTCGTTCAAGCGCCGGGGTCGCTGCCCCCGGATCCCCGGGAAGGCAGAGGAGAGATCATGAAGAGGATGGCGTCGTCCCCGGCGCTCTCTTCACATGGGGGGATCGAGGAGCGGTCAACTCCCGCACAAAAACCCGTACAGACGATTTCTTCCCGGCAAAAAAGATTGGTCGTCCAGATACATTCTATTGGCGACCTTTTGTTCCTGACACGACCCTAGTTCAGTTCCACAGAGATCTTCGGTATTGTTGAAGTGTCATTGTAGGTCTTTGTGGCCTTTCCTACGAATACAATCCTGGTCTCTGCAGGGGAGAAGTCGGCCTGAACGAGGGGAGCGAACCAGTACTCTTTAAGCGCTTTTTCCGCGTCCTCGAAGTTGAGTGCCGGGGTCGTGTAGATCGTCGTCCCGTTCTCTCCCGCACGTACCTTTGCAAACCCTTCCACATGGAAGGAGGCGGTCTGATCGTCCATGGCAACCGACTCGACGCTGTGCCCTCCAGAGTACTTCTGGAGCGCCTTTTTAAACTCCTCGGTCGGGTCGGCGATCTTGAGGAAGACGGCGAACTTCTCCAGCCAGGAGAGCGAGTACGTAAAGTCTATCGTCGCCGCGCCACTCTCATTGACCGAGATGTCCAGTTCCTCCGCTGTGAAGGCCCCTGCTGGCAGGACCATACTTGCGACCAGAAGGAGCACGGCCAGGATCTGAATCCATGCCTTCATTCTTTCATCACCACGCATACATCAGATTAGCGCCATATAAATATACTGAACACACTCTATTCATTTCCTGCCTGCCCGCAACAGATATATACAAGAACCGATATCGGTGATGGTGATGGGCCGTCCGGGGAGGCACCTCGTTGCGGGGGGGTTTATAACCTGGCTTTTTGCTGTGACCCTCTTCCTCGTCCTGATGAAGAGCGTCGACCTGATGGTGTTCCTGGTACTTGTCTCGATCGGATTTTTCATCCTCGTCGAGGTGCTTGACACCACCTTTGTCAGGCCTTCCCATGTACTCTATCTCAAGTATCTTGTCGCCGCCGGACTCGTCGTATTTGGAACGGTCATCATCGATAAAGTGGCGAGGGTTCTCATCTGATGAAGAGAAAAATGGTCCTGAAAGGGATGGTCGCGGCGTTTTCCCTGGTATGCCTTGTCATCCTGAGCGGGATGTTCGCATCGCCGGTGCTCTACTCGGATGAGCAGGTTGTCTCCACACCGGCCCATGCCCGACCGGTACCAAACGAACGCGCCCAGGACGGGCGGATGGATATGGTCGTCCCCGCGATGGCGGACCTCATGGACCAGAGCGGGACGATCGTCCTCCACGTCAGAGAGAAGGACTTCGAAAAAGCTGAAGAAGATCTGGTCCGTTATATGGAGGCCTCCCGCTCCTTCAACAATCTGGTCGTCAGTCTCGACATGACCGAGAGCGACATCAGCGAGTTCACCGAGGGGAACATGGAGAACATGGGCGCTCTCGCCACACTCCTCGAGGAGAGCAGAAGGATGGACGAACTCTCCAGACTTGAGGTAGTCTATCAGGACGAAAAAGATTCTGAAAATTTCTATTCTGTCACCTATGAGGGTGAAGCGCTCCAGATGAAGATGGAAGAGGCCCTGAAGCGGTATCAAGGTCAGCAGACGGCGATGACCGATATCGGAACAAAGTACGATCTCCCCGTCTCATCCTATGTCCAGAGCGTCTCGGCCTTTGCCGGCGTGGTGGACGAGACCGACCGCACGCGGCAGGGATGGGGAGAGCGGCACGACGACGGCCGTCCTGCACCGAGCATCTCGGTCAGTCCGCCTTCGGTCTCGTACGGCGACTCGGTCCGGGTCTCCGGCGTGACGTCCGGGAGGTCCGCGGAGACGCTCTCGCTCTTCCTTGACGGCAGGGAATGGACCACGGCGACGGTCGACCGGGCCGGGCGGTATGCGGCGGCAATCCCGGCCTCTTCCATCAGTGCCGGCCGCCATCTCCTCTATGCCACCCATGACGGAGGTTACTCGGAGGTGGCCGAATTCGAGGTGCTGGCCGCCCCGGCCGCCCTCACGCTGGAGGTCGGGCCGTCGGCATCGGGCTGGGAGGAGAATATCGTCTGCAGCGGCACCCTGCTCAGCCGGGGAGAGCCGGTCGAGGGTGCCGGGGTCACGATCACATCCGACGACGGCACCACGCTCTCGGCAAAGACCGATGCAGAGGGATCGTACTCCTGCACCGGTCGTATCGAGCCCGGCCCTCGCGAATTGCGGGCCGCCGTCTCCGGAGAGGCTCTCCCCCTCCGTTACACCGTCAGCGACACCGTTGAGATGGATGTACCCGAGCCCGGCGCCCTGGTCACGGCCCTCGTCATGAAGGCCGCGGCCGTCCTGATCGCAGGGATAGGAGTGGCGCTGGCGGTCAGACACAGGCAGGCCAGACGCCGCTCAAGGAATCTGCTCGCAATACCCAGGCGGCCGGTCGGCCCGCCCGAAGGGGTGTGGCCGGGAACGGCACCGGACGCGGTCTCGCAGGCCCGCGAGTGGACGCCTTCTGAGGTGAAGGAACGCTACGCCGACCTCATCTCAAGAGGTCGGTACGGCGATGCGATCCGCCTCCTGTACCTCTCAATCGCCGCCAGGATCGGAAGAGATCAGAAGATCGGGAACTACAACGCCCTGACACCGCGCGAGGTGCTCGGCATTGCGACGGCGGCGGCACCGGCCGGCGGCCTCTCCGGATTTATCGGGGCCTATGAAAAGGTGAGGTACGGCCGGTCCGAGCCGTCGTACGAGCAGACAGCATGCCTGCAACGGTTGTATGATCAGAACTCCGACTATGGGGGTGAGCGCGATTAGTCGGGCGTGGGGGTGTACGGCGGCCCTCCTCCTCGGGATGATGGTCGTCCTCTCTGTCCACTTCTCGACGACCGGCGACGAGTACGGCATCTCGAACCGGGGGTGGAACGGATCCTCGGTCTTCTTCGACGCCGTGCTGGAAGAGGGAGGGACGATGATCACCGACCCGGCCCTCCTCAGCAATTATGAAAACTCGCTTCTCCTCCTTGTCGTACCGGCCTTCGAGTCCGGAGAGAGAGATCCCGGTGCCTATCGAGCGTACCTTCGACGGGACAACACGATCTTCATCGCAGACGAGGGGGGGGCATCAAATGTCATACTCCAGAGTATCGGGTCGTCGATGAGGGTGGTGCCGGCGAACATCTCCTCTCTCGACACCGCGTATACCGGATCGTTCTTCCCGAACGGTCACCCGGCCGCCGGCCATCCTCTCCTCGCCGGGGTGGAGACGCTCACCTTCAACCGTCCCGCCCATGTGACCGGGGGCGAGCCCCTCATGGTCTCCGGGCTCTTCAGCTGGCAGGATCTGAACGGCGACGGGAGGATGGACGCCGGTGAACCTTCGGGGACCTTTTCGTTCCTTGCAAGGGAGGAGATCGGTGCCGGCGAGGTGATCGTCTGCTCTGACCCGAGTCTTCTCATCAATGCCATGCAAGGGGGAGATGTGCCCGGCGGGAACAGGGCCTTTGTCGGGAACCTCAGGTCATATCGCGGTGCGATGCTGGTGGACGGTGCGGCCTCGACGGCAACCCGGGACCGTGCGCTTCTTGCAGGCCTCAGGGATTCGCCGTCACTCCAGGCAGGTCTGCTTGCTGCGTCTCTCTTCGCCGTTGCAGTCCTCTGGAGAAAGAAGTACAGGGTGGGTGGGTAGATGGAACCTGATCTTGTTGCAACAGAACTGAATGGTATATCTGAGACATATGGAAAGGTAACCGAGACCGTCGGCCGGTTTGTGGTTGGAAACGAACCCCTCATCGAGATGATCTATATCGGAATGCTCAGCGAGGGGCACATCCTCCTTGAAGGAGTGCCGGGGACAGCCAAGACCGTCATTGCAAAGACGATCGCCCTCCTCTCGGGGTGCGATTTCAGCCGGATCCAGTGTGCGGTCGATATGCAGCCGGCAGACATCGTCGGGGTGCGGATCTATGACCCTGAACGTCGGGACTTTGTCCTGAGAAAGGGGCCAATTTTTTCGAATTTTATCTTGATCGATGAGATGAACCGGGTCAGCCCCAGGACGCAGAGCGCCTTCATCGAGGCGATGAGCGAACGGCAGGCAACCATTGACGGTGCTCTACACCGCTTTTCAAGTCCGTTCTTCGTGGTCGCAACCCAGAACCCGTACGAGTTCGAGGGAACCTTCCCGCTCATCGAAGCCCAGAAGGACCGATTCATGTTCAGTGCAAGGCTCGACTATCTGGACGCCGAGAATGAACTCGAGATCATCAGGCGGGAGAGCACAGGTTTCCTTGACTGGGAGAACTACAGCACCGAGGTCTCCCCGGTCCTTTCACCGGCAAGGATCGGGCGTTTTATCCGTGCGGTCCGTGCGGTCAGGGTCGAAGAACCTGTGCTCCAGTATATCAGAGATATCGTCCTTGCCACGAGGAACCATACCGACATCTGGCTCGGTGCGAGCCCGAGGGCGTCCATTGCCCTGGTGCGGGGCGGGAAGGCCCTTGCAGCGCTCCATGGCCGGGCCTATGTGATCCCCGACGACATCAAGCAGGTCGCTCATCTCGCCCTTCCCCACCGTCTCGTCATCAGGCGCGAGGCCGACCTCGGTGGCGTGACCGCCCATGAAGTGACCGACGAGATCCTGGCCGCCGTCGAGGTGCAGTAGGTGTCTGTCGGGAGCGGTGCCTACGGAGTTCTTCTTTATCTTGGAATACTCGCAGGTCTCTCGCTCCTGGTGGATAGCCTCGCTGCGGTCCTCGGAGCGTGTGCCGTCGGCACGTTTCTCTTCATCAGGTACGCCGTCGCCTATCGCCGGTTTGCGATGGTCGTCACCAGCCTGAAGGTCACCAGAGAACTGGAGAACCCGGCCGTCAGGCAGGACTCGACGGTCGGCGTGCGGGTGCGGGTCACCGCCGCACTCCCGCCCGGGTGCCGGATCGAGGTCGAAGACCTCCCACCTGCCGGGGTGCAGGTAGTCGGGGGATCGACCTGTCTCTCCCTCGTTGGCCCCCTGCTCGAGGAAGAGGTGATCTCCTACTCGATGGTCGTCCCGACCGAAGGGGAGGTCGTCTTCAGGGGGGTGGAACTCAGACTCCCCGACCTCTTCTTCCCGAGGATCGCCGCTTTCAGGGGAGAGGGCATGCGCCTCCCCACACTGATGGTGCGGCCTGAACGTCGTTTCATCACTCAGAAAGGTGAGCAGGACGACACCGGGCCTGAGTCCCGCCACCCCTCAGGGGGGACAGGCGGGACGGTACGCTCCTTCAGGGAGTTTGTCGACGGTGACGATGTACGCAGGATCGACTGGAAAGTTTCGGCAAAACGGGACTCCCTCCATGTCAGGGTGTATGCCGACGAAGAAGAGCGGCCGCCGCTCATCTTTGTCGACCTCCCCAGGGGAGAGGTCAGTCAGCATGCCCGCGCCGCCCTGAAAAAGGCGGTGCGGAGTGCGGTCGCGGCTTCGGTGCAGACACATGGCCGCACCTCCCTGATGGCGGTCAAAGGCCCCAACCTCCTCGTCTATCTGCCTCTCGAAGCCGATTATGCACGGGCCATGCAGGCACTTGCCGGCGGAGAGAACACGACGGCGGAGGAGGCATACTTTTACCGCGCCCGCCCCCCCTCCTTCCTCCGCACCAATCTGAACGCCCTTCTCTATGGGTCGGGGAACGGAAACGGAGATGGGAACGGCCATCGAGCAGGCTCTGACTATCGCGAGAGACTCTCTGCGGTCTATGGATCGACCCTCAGAGGACGGGAGCGGACAGTCTACGAACGGCAGTTGACACAGGCGGTGTGGCGGCTCCGGCCCCGCCGCATCGAACTCTTCTCCTGCCGGGACGGCGATCGGAGCCACCTTGACTTTGTGGTCTGCATTGCGGAGCGGGCCGGGGTTCCGGTCGATCTCTGGAAACAGAACGGGCACAGACACCCGGAGAGTCCAGAAGGGGGAGCGGAGGCGGTGCGGTGAAGCCGGTGCTCTTCCTCCCGGTACCCCTGGCCCTGGCGGCCGGTCTTCTCTCCGGGGCATGGCTCGACACCCTCCTCTTCTCGTTCCTCTATCTCGGAACTCTCTGTCTGGCGCAAAGGTGGAGGTCGGACGGATGGCTTCTTCTTTTCTGCGGCGGCGAACCGCTGGTGCTGGTCACCGCCGGGAAGTCATGGGAAGCCGCAATCCTCATCCAGTTCCTGGTGCTCTGGGCGGCGCTCGCCACCACCCAGGATCGATCGGCACCATGGGTGATCGTCGGGGCGGGGTTCGTCCTCTCAGGAGGGGCGATGATCGCCGCCCTGGACGAGGTCGTGACCGCACTGCTTGCCGTGGGCGGACTGGTGCTCCTGGCTTTTTCCCTCGTATGGCTTGCCGAACATCAGATGAAATCCAGGGCGGAGATCGGACGATGAAACAACATGGATACAATGACTATTTCATGGCAGGGACGGTGCTGATCGCGGCCGCGGCCCTGGTGCTGACGATTGCATATCTCACCAACCGCGGTGACCTGACCAGTGCGACGCTGGCCATGTGCGGGATCGCCTCTTTTGTCGGCGGGGTCTTCCTCCTCACCCTCTCGAAGGGAGAGCCCTTCGACCCCGGTTATGTCGGTGCTCTCCCTGCCGCCGGCACCATCAACCTCAGTCGGGTGGCCTCAGACCTCGGGCTGATGGGCGACGGAGTCTACCTTCCTCATGAGACGAAAGATTCCCCCATACTCCAGTTCATCCCGGCGGGGTCGTATCATGGAACGACGATCAGGGAAGACTTCTCCTTTGCAACGGCAGACGGTTCCGAAGGACTGGTATTCCTCCCGATGGGGCTTCCGCTCCTCGAACAGTTGAAGCATGATGCAGGACTCAGGATCCCGGCCGACGAAGCCGAGATCCTCTCCTGCATCCGGGAGGTCTGCTCAGATGTCCTTGAGGTCGCCGAGAATGCCGCCGCGGAACGGAGCGGCGATGGGATCGTCGTGACCATGGGAAAGTTCAGGCTTCTCTCCTGCTGCACTGCCATACGTGCCGAGTCTCCGAAGTGCTGCACCATGGTCGGGTGTCCGGTCTGCAGTCTTGTCGCCTGCATCCTCACCGAAGGATTCGGGAAGCCATGCACGCTCTCGAAGGCCCAGGTCGACGAGGGGCGCGGCGACCTGACCCTCGTGTATTCCTTCCCCGAGTGAGAAATTTCCGAGTGGCGGCGCGTCATCACTCAATGTCTGGTACCTTTTTTTCCCTGTGGTGCCGCGCCATCTCCCTTTCTCGCGTCGGGGTGCACGGGCATAACGATTGCCAGAAAATGATCGTGACGCGCGTGGTACCGACCTCCCCACCGATCCTCGCCTTGGAGGAGTCCGGGGGCAGCGCCCCCGGCGTGAAGATGGGGGAAGGCACGTCGATCAGACGTGCCGCCCCGACCGCCGTATCTTCACCGCCGTCTCGCACCGGGGGGCGTTGCCCCCCGGACCCCCCACGGATGAAGATAGCCGAGGGGCGGCAGTTGAACAGTATCCTTCAGGTGCCCTGTTGCGAGGAGAGGAATCAAGTATCCCTTCGCACTCAGGAGAACTGCAACGAGAAATTTTCATCACGTATGCTTGAGCCAGGGGTTCATGCCTGATTCTACAAAGCCAAAAAATGTTCAGTCAAGGTCCAGACCTATTGGTCAGAGATTTGAGATGCGAAAAATGGAGACGCCCCGGCCGGGACTTGAACCCGGGTCAAAAGCTCCGCAGGCTTCTAGGATATCCACTACCCTACCGGGACACTGCAGACGTGCTTTATAGAGTTGGAGGTCATCCCATATATTCATTTCTCTCTTCTGGAAGAATGGTGGTCAGGTCAGACCGATTCCTCAATCTGCCCGACCCTGACTGTCAGGTTCACGTCCACACAACTCCCATGCATCTCCAGCAGATATTTTCCCGGTCCCAGAACTCTCAGTTCCTTCTCCCTGACCGTCGAGTAGAGTCCGCCGAACCCATCTTCAGTCACGATGTTCCCGTTCTCGTCCCTGACGATGAGCGTAAGCCTGCTCCTGTCACTGGGCCGGGTCACGGTCTCCCACTTTTCCTGCGTCCCATGGGTGACCAGCACCTTTCTGCTCTCGATCTCGGGCGTCACCTCGGCCTCGACGATCATGGGAGGGCAGGGAACATCGATCGACCACGCCTTTGAGAGTGAGGATTTGTTCAGTTCTTCATGGAGGACGATCGGGTACTCCTGTTTTATCGGTTGTTCAGGCATGGTGTGCGCACTCGGCCTGAGCGTCGGCGTGGTCTCAGTAGGATAGGGCGTCACCTCGGCGACATGATTGCTGTCCATCACCGTGCCGGGAGTCTCTTCAGGACCGGTTGTGCCACCACCCTGTGACGACTCGCCCGCCTGAGCGGAAGGGATCTCCTCGGCACATCCTGCGGCAAACAGGGCCATGCAGATGAGAAGAGGAAGGAGAATGTATGGAATTTTCATCACGAAAGAATGCAATCTCTCGATATATATGACTTTACAGCCGGATCTGAGCCAAGATTATATATTTTAGAATGGGAAAAACACCGTGCAATATAATATTTTGCATTTGCCCCGGGAACTCATAGGGCACAATATGAGGAAATAATCCCGTAAAATATCTCTTCAGCGCGGATGAGCGACTCGATGTTGACGCGTTCATTGACCCCATGGATCGTCGTCACCTCGCCGGGCCCGTACTCCACCGCCGGGAACCCGGCTTTCCGGAGATGGCGCGCGTCGCTTGCCGCCCACTGAAAGATCGGGACCGGCGCCTCCCCATAGACCCGCCTGATCCCGGCACAGACCCGTTCGGTCACCCGCGCCGCCGGCGAGGTGCAGGACGGGTCGGAGACCGCAGTCACCTTCATCTCCGCCGACGGGACCTGGGCCGCGATCTCGGAGACGATCTCGCCGGCCGTACACCCCCACGGGATCCGCAGGTCCAGGTCAAGGTCGCAGTGTTCGGCCACGATGTTCGCCTTCTCTCCCCCCCTGACCACGCCCGGGTTGAACATCACCCGGCGGAGCACATGGTCCAGACCTTTGAGTCCGAAGAGATCCTCCAGCACCACGGAGGAGCGGGAGATGATCGTCTCCATCTCAGTACTAACCGGGTAATCACGTTCATGGAGGGCCTTGAGATATTCGATGACCTCGTGCGCCTCCATCACCGCGCTCTTTCCGATGGCGGGGTACAGAGAACTGTGGCCCGGCTCGCCTTTAAAAGAGAGAGAGACCCGTGCAAGACCTTTCTGTCCGATGCACGGGGAGAGAGGCGGAGTTGGTTCTGCAATAAGCGTGTCGCACGGTCTGAGCACACCTCTGGCCAGGAGATACTCCATCCCATAACACCCACCGGTCTCCTCGTCGCAGACAAAGACCACCTCAACCGGCGGTTCCTCCCCCTCATCGATGGCCCGCCTGAGAGCGGTGAGCAGGGCGGCACACCCACCCTTCATATCGCTGCTCCCCCGCCCCCAGATGCACCCGTCCTCTTCCACGCCGCTGAAAGGAGGGTGGCGCCAGCCGTCGGCAATAGCCGGGACGACATCGAGATGGCCGCAAAGAAGAAGTTGTGGGTTATGGTGCCGCGCGATCAGGTTGCACCGTCGACCGTCCCTGGAGACGACCGCACTCTCGATCCCGATCTCCGTAAGAAATGTATGGATGTACTCGGCAACCTCCCGCGTCTCCCCGGGCGGGTTCTCGCTCCTGAGTCTGACCAGGTCTTTGCAGAGATCGACGACATCCATCCTTTTTCTTCCTCTTCAGGCGCTTACGCTCGATTTGTACTCCTCAAAGAGTCGCCCGAGCGATCCCTCCGTGTAGATAGTGTTGAGAAATGTACGGGAGAAGAACTCCTCGACCGCATCGGCGAAGAACGCCGCAGGTACAGGTCGCTTGCTCTCCGGGTCCAGAACAATCCTGAAACTCCGGTAACCTGCCGGGTTGTCCTCATCATAGACCCCCCGCCAGACCATCGGGAGTTTCTCAAACCGCTCCGGATGGTTTGCCTTGAGCCAGTTGACAAAGCCCGGGAAAAGCGGGCGGTCGTCCTTTTTCGCCTCATCAAGCCGCCAGCGCATGTACTCCTGGTGCATCATGTTCTTGGGCGCCTGATAGTTGATGGCATAGGTGCTCAGGGTATGCTCGATGTGCGCAAGTGCATCGAAGAAATAAAACGAGAGTGTCGGGTGGAAGTCACTCGGATCCTCCAGGATGAGGGACTTTCCATAATACCTCACCAGAACTCTGAAATATTCATCCTCGAAGAGTTCGTTCATACACTCTGTTTACCCGGTCATCCTATATACCATTGCATACGGGTAGGAACAGAAAATAAGAGCAGAAAAAGCGTGAGAAAGAGATCATACCTCCCGCTCACTTGAAAAACGGCTCCCTGCTCTGCACTGCCTGCATGAAGAGGGCCTCAAGTTCCTCCCCATGCTTGCCCCTGATATCGACGTGGTTGTCGGCCCGGAGCAGACAGGGCTTGAGATACCCGTCTGAGGTGACCCGCAGACGGTTGCAGTAGGCACAGAACTCGGTGTTGTGGAGAGGACGGACCACCTCCACCTCAGCCCCATCCATACAATATTTTTTGCGGTGATGCATCCTCCTGGTGAGGATCTCCTTCGAATGTTCAGCGATCTCTCTCTCCAGACGGTCCACATCTCCATGGAGAGTGCATTCGTTGAACTCCATCAACTCGATCACCTGGAGGATGAGGTCGTCGGTATCCCTGACATAGGCGAGGAAGTCATCGATCTCGTCCTCGTTTACGTCCTTGAGAAGGACCATGTTCAACTTCACCGGGGTGAGGCCGGCGTCCATCGCAGCCCTGATGCCCCTGACCACCCGGTCGAGGAGATCTCTTTTGGTGATCTCCCGGTAGCGTTCAGGCCTGAGTGTGTCGAGGCTCACATTCACCCGCGAGAGCCCGGCCGCCTTAAGATCATGGGCGAGCCCTTCGAGAAGAGTGCCGTTGGTGGTGAGCGACACCTCGATCCCATCAGGAACAGCCCTGATGATATCAAGGATGTCTTTTCTGAGGAGGGGTTCCCCGCCGGTCAACTTCACACTTCTGATCCCGAACTTTGCCCCGACTCTGAGGATCTCCCGAATCTCCTCGATCGAGAGTTCTTCGCGCGGCTGTACCTCGCCCTCCGCATGGCAGTAATAACAGTCGAGGTTGCACCTGGGGGTGATACTGAGGCGGAGGTTGGTCACCTTCCGGCCGAAATGGTCCTCAAGCACCATCTCCACTCCTCCTGAAGTTCTTGGCGATGATGTACACCTCCCGGCTCCCCCGCCTGGAAGCCGGCGGTCGGTACGTGCGCACCGAGTGGAAATGCTTCTTCACTTCGGCATAGAACTCAGGAAAGTCCTCGCCCTGGAAGGTCTTACAGACAAAGTTCCCCCCCTCCTTGAGGAGCGTGACCGCAAAGGTGAGGGCATCCTCTCCCAGAGCAATGGCGCGGGCCTGATCGTAACTCGTCGCCCCCGAGAGTTTGGGGGATGCATCGCAGGTCACCACCGAGACCGTGCCTTCGGCGAGTGTTCGTATCTCCTCCTGGACTTCAGGAGTGGTAAAGTCACCGACCACGGTGGTGACGCCCTCCATCGGTGCGATCGAATTGAGATCGACCCCGATGATCCGGCCGTGCGTGAGGCCCTGGAGTACCTGCAGCCAGCTCCCCGGCGCGGCGCCGAGATCGACGACATTGTCGTCCTCCCTGATCATTGAGAACCGCTTCTGGATTTCGGTCAATTTATACGCGGCCCGTGCCCTGAAGCCCTCTTTCATCGCTTTTTTATAATATCTGTCCCGTGTCCATTGTGATGTCATTGCCTTATCACCGTTTTATTTCAGAGCCCTATGGCGGTACCGGATAGAATAAAAAATATCATGCTATAATGTATAAAGAGTCTTATAAGGGGTTTGTAATGTTAAAAGCAACGATTGATGCAGAAACCTTCAGGGAGTCGATCGACGCGGTGGCCGCGCTCGTGACCGAATGCCGGCTCCACGTCGACGAAGCCGGGATCAGGACATGCGCGGTCGACACCGCCAATGTCGCCATGGTCTCCCTCGAGTTGAGCAAGGACGCCTTCGAGACCTACGAGGCCGCCCCTGAAGAACTCGGGATCGATATCGCAAAGATGAAGAGCATCCTCGGGATGATGTCAAAGGGCGACCTCCTCTCCCT
Organism: Methanofollis aquaemaris; assembly: GCF_017357525.1. Taxonomy (NCBI): domain Archaea; kingdom Methanobacteriati; phylum Methanobacteriota; class Methanomicrobia; order Methanomicrobiales; family Methanomicrobiaceae; genus Methanofollis; species Methanofollis aquaemaris. Next base: position 534,385 of record NZ_CP036172.1, read on the forward strand.
CAACCTCGCCGAGGGCAGCCACAGACTCGAACTCTCTTTCGGGAGTTACCAGTACTCGGTCACGCTCCTCGACGTCAACACTATCAGGAAGGATCCGAGTCCCCCCGCGATCGAGCTCCCCGGCAAGGTCGATCTCTCGGGCAGCGCTCTTTCCTCAGCAATCAAGGCCGCCGACGTCATCTCCGACAAGATCGCACTCGGGATAGACGAGAAAGCCGAGACCTTCTTTATGATGGCCGAAGGCGACACCGACCACATCAGACTCGAACTCGGGCGCGACCAGCTCATCGACATCCGGCCGGCAGAAGCGCGCTCCCTCTTCTCCCTCGACTATCTCAAGGACATGGGCAAGGTCATGGCCCGTACCGAGAAGGTCAGGGCGGAGATCGGCGTCGACCATCCGGTGCGTTTCCTCTTTGACCTGGCCGACGGGAACGGTCACATCCAGTACCTCCTTGCCCCGCGGATAGAGGCCGAGTAATGGGCATCGACCTGGACCTGAAGGATCTGGCACGATATCCTTTTTTGCAGGAGTCCCAGACATTTGCCAGGGACAGGACCGGGTCCATCGACACCTTCCTGGAGAGTCAGGTCGGCAAGATCGTCCTCCCGCATGCGGCAGCCCGCGTGAGGGCGGCGCTTTTCCCCGACCAGGTCGACCAGGACGAATCCGAGCCCCTCTCCGAGGTATCCATCTTCTCCTATGCCGTCGCCCGCGTCCTGGTCTCCTGTACAAAGGACCGGATGATGGCGGACCGGCTGGCCAGGTACGAGGCCGCACGCGCCGCCGCCGCTCTTCAGGACGAAGACCCCGCGATCAGGGCCTATGTCGCACAGAGCCTCGGGATCGATCTCGATGCGCGGACCATCCCGGTCACGACCTATGTGGAACTCGTCGCCCGTCTTCGCGATGACCGCTGGCGACTGGTCAACCGGCAGGTGCGGGAAGGCGCGGTCACCGTCGGCACCACCGAGGTGGGCGAACTGCTGCGCGAGCGGATCCGCGTCGTCGTCGGGAGAGACCTCCCGCTCAATGTCCCGACGTCGCTCTGCGATGCGCTCAAGCCCTATATCGACGAACTCACCGCCGCCCTGAGAGAGAAGACTCTCGAAGAGTTCGGCGAGGTGGACGAGACCTCCTTCCCCCCCTGTATCGCCGCCCTCATCAATGCCGTCACCGCCGGGACCAACCTCTCGCATATGGGCAGGTTCGCTCTCACGGCCTTCCTCCACAACATCGGGCTCACGACGACCCAGATCGCCGAGGTATTCCAGCGCGCTCCCGACTTCGACCTCTCGATAACAATGTACCAGGTCGAGCACATCTCCGGTCGGTCGGGAACTGAGTACACCGCTCCCTCGTGCGCGACGATGCGGACCTACGGGCTCTGTGTCCACAAAAATGCACTCTGCGAGACTATGAGCCATCCGCTCTCCTATTATCGACGCAAAAAATGGCAGCAAGAAAACAAAAAAAAGGAATAAACGGATTTTTCAGCTGATCTTTTCTTTGATGATATAGCCTGCGCCGCTCATCGTGACCAGGAAGATAACGAAGGCGGCGACGTAGGCAAGCCCGGTTCCCTCCGGCCTCATCCCCTCGGGGACAACCCCGGGCAGGGCGACGAGCAGCACGACGAAGAGCAGCAGGCTTACAGCCCCGGTCAGCACATCAAGTACACGCGCGTCCATATACTCACCTGTTTTGCCGTCCCCCTATTTCTCTTCTCCTGACGGTCTTTCATCCTTTTGTGGGTCATGACCCATCACCCTGGTATGGGCCGTGACCATGCACATGCCCCTCCCGGGCCGAGATGTCGTCTCCGAGTCGCTCGTCAGACATGGCATCACCGCGCGGGCCGCGGTGATGCGCGCCCTCACCAGAGCCTTCGGCGAGGATGTCGACCTCAGGGAGACGATCAGGATCCTCCATGACGTCGACGTCGAGGTCGTCGGCGAGGGGATGAAGTGACCTGCCCCCGTGTCGAGGGGGGCCAGGATCCCCGGGGAGGATGGACTTCCCGGAGTGGGCTGCCGGGCGGTGGAGCGGCACAACCACACGCACTTCAGGCGACAGCATCAACGGCTATATTATCCGCATGTGCCCCGGTCACATGGGGGAGCGACCTGTCACGCAGGGGCAAGGGCGGAGTCAAACCCCCGATGTTCACCCTGGAAGAGGGCTAACCATGAAAATGATCCTGACGTTCAATTCTGGAGTTCTTGATGGGAGTTCGGACACATATTTTGCTCCCATAACTGATATGCAGAGACAAAAACTTCCCTTAGAACGATCAGGGCCGCTGCCTTCCCTGGCACGAGGAGGTGGGACGGCGTGATGATCCGATGTGCCGCCCTCAATCGTAGAATCTTCACCGTCGTCTCTCGCCGGGGGGGCCCCGAACCCCTCCACGTATGAGGATAGCCGAGGGGCGGCGACTGAACAGAGTTGAAAAAGAAGTCCTTCGCCGCCTGGTGCGCGCGGGAGCGGATCGCCGCGGTCGGAGCACTCATGGACCTGACAGACTTCCACCAGATCGCCCTCGACACAAATTGCCGGGTGCAGAGAGGAACTCGACCCGCGGTAGGATTATGCCGGTTCAGGGCGAGGAGATCTGACATGACCGGAGATGAACGCGACCTGGCGCTCAGGCGGCTCGCCGAGGCGGTCGAACTCCTGAAAGAGGAGATGGATCCCGATCTCATCCCTGAAGTCGGAACCAACATCGCCTATGCGCTGGAAAAGGCGCGGAGTCCAGAAGACGTCGCCGCCGTGGAGGGTCGGATAGTCAGACTCGGCGATCAGGTCCATCCTGTCGGCGAGATCGCCTTCGGGACGAGCGACCATATGGCCAGGATCGTCCTGACAGCGATGCGGTTCGACCGGCGGGTACGGGCGGCCGCCAACATCAGGTTTGCCGATTTTCTCATCGAAGAACTGGAAGAGATGATGCTCGACATCAGGTACTTCGACCGCGTACAGGAACCGCCCGGAATAAAGACAATGGATTGGGGGGTCGCCTCCTGCTGCAAGACCGGCGTGCCGGACATCATCTATGACCGCGGGGCCGTGGGCAAGGAGCCGATGATCCGGATCCTGGGCGAGGATCCGATGGAGGTCGCGCACAATATTCTTAAACTGTCAAGACTCATTAAAGATACAAAATTGAGGGATAGGTGCGAATGGGAATAAAGCCAACATATATCAAGAGTCTCGCTCAGGACATGATGAAAACCCACGCTGGACGCTTCTCCGGCGATTTTGAGCAGAACAAGCAGGTCGTATCTGAGTTTTCAGTTATCGACTCCAAGTGTGTCAGGAACCGCGTCGCCGGCTACATCACAAGGAAGCAAAATACTAAAAGGACATCGGCATAACTCCTACTCATGTTCGAGGGAGTTTATCCAGCTATTATTACTCCTTTTTCACGGACGCCTGACCGGGCTCTCGACCTTGAGGGCCTCCGGTCAAATATAGCATATTTGATCGAAGAAGGAGTCCATGGAATCGTCCCCTGCGGTTCGACCGGGGAATCTGCCACCCTCACCTTCGAGGAGCACGAGCAGGTGATCGGGGTGGCGGTGGAGGCGGCAGACGGCAGGATCCCGGTGCTTGCCGGGACGGGATCAAACAACACCGCCGAGGCGGTACGGTTCACGAAGGCGGCGCGTGACCTCGGGGCGGACGGGGCCCTGGTCATCAGCCCGTATTACAACAAACCGAACCGCTCAGGACTGATCAAACACTTCACCGCCCTGGCCGACCTGGACATCCCGATCGTCATGTACAATGTCCCGGGGCGGACCGGACAGAACCTCCGGCCCGACCTGGTCGTTGAACTTGCCGATCACCCCAACATCGTCGGGATCAAGGAGGCGAGCGGCGACCTTGAGCAGGTCTCCATGATCATCGAAGAGACGCAGGACAAGGACTTCGCCGTCCTCTCAGGCGACGATGCCCTCACGCTCCCGATCCTTGCTCTTGGCGGGGCGGGCGTCATCTCGGTCGCCGCCGACCTCGAACCCGCACGGATGGTTGCGATGTACGAGGCCGTCCGGAGGGGCGACCTGGTCGAGGCGAGGAGGATCCATTACGGACTCTCACCGCTCTTCAGGGCGATGTTCATCGACACCAACCCCATCCCGGTGAAGACGGCCGCAGGGCTGCGCGGGATGGCCGCAGGGCCGGTCCGCCTCCCGCTCGACGAACTCGACACCGAGAAGATCGAGGCGCTCAGGGAGGTGCTGCGGCATTATGACTAAGGTCGTTGTCTGCGGTGCCCTCGGACGGATGGGGACGATCATCGGGCGTCTGGTCACAGAATCTCCAGACCTCGAACTCGTCGGCGGCGTCGACATCAGGGAAGGCTCCTTCTATGGGGCACCTGTCGTCGAGGCCGAGAAGATCGGCGAGTTCCTTGACGAGGTGCGGCCCGACGTACTTATCGACTTCACGGTGGCAAGCGCATCGGTCGAAAACATCAAGGCCGCGGCATCGCGCGGCGTTGCCCTGGTCGTCGGGACGACCGGGTTCTCAGTCGAACAGCGCGAGGAGATCAGGACGGCAGTCGAGGGGCACGTCCCCGCGGTCATCTCCAGCAACTACAGTGTCGGCGTGAACATCTTCTGGAAACTGATCCGCGAGGCGGCGCGCCTCCTGCGCGAGGGGTACGACGTGGAGGTGACCGAGGCCCACCACCGCTACAAGAAGGACGCACCGAGCGGCACGGCAAAGACCATCCTTGAGATCCTGGATGAAGAACTCGGTCCCCGCCCCCATGTCTACGGACGCGAGGGGATGAAGGAGCGGGAGAACGAGATAGGCGTCCATGTGGTCAGAGGCGGCGATATCGTCGGCGATCACTCGGTGCTCTTTGCCGGGAACTACGAGACCATCGAACTCTCGCACCGTGCCTATGACCGCGCAGTCTTCGCGAGCGGGGCCGTGCGGGCGGCGGCCTGGACCCATGGTCGGACACCGGGGATCTATTCGATGGACGACGTCCTGGGTCTCTGACCGGGCAGTTCCATCGAAATCTATTTCTCTGTTTTTTGTGAAGATATAGAACGGAGTATTAGTATGGTTGCAGTTGTTGACTCTGATCTGTGTGTTGGATGTGAAACGTGCGTCGATGAGTGCCCGGCAGAGGCCATCACTATGGAAGACGGTATTGCGGTCGTCGACAAGGACCTGTGTACCGACTGCGGAACCTGTGTCGACGTCTGTCCGGCAGAAGCCATCCAGATGGAATAATCTTTTCACCTTTTTTCTTTCGGATCTCTTCTGCCGATCCGCCGTGCACGCCTGGCCCCCTGCCTCCTGTCACCCGTGGATCGAAAGGCACATTTATCTATTTCGTTGCGTTCTTCACCAAATCGAATCTATCGCCCCCTTTAACGTCACTGATAGAGAAAAAATGGAGAATGCTCTGCAAAAGGAACATTTTAATAAACCTTCGCATATAGGTAGAGTCATCCATGATTACGGTAGGAGTTCTCGGCGCAACCGGTGCCGTCGGTCAGAGGTTTGTACAACTCCTGGCCGATCACCCCTGGTTCGACCTCGGGGTGCTGACGGCTTCGGAGCGCAGTGCTGGCAAGAAGTATCGTGAAGCGGTCAACTGGCGCCTTGATGTGCCGTTCCCTGAAAACGCGGGAGAGGTTGTTGTCAGCCCCACCACCGCCGAGGCGGTCAGGGACTGCGACATCGTCTTCTCGGCGCTGCCTGCAGATATCGCAGGGAAAGTCGAGGTCGAGGTGGCTGCCGCCGGCGTTGGTGTCTGTTCCAACGCCAGTTCACATCGGATGGACCCTGATGTCCCGCTCGTCATCCCCGAGGTCAATGCCGATCATCTCGGCCTCATCGAGGTGCAGCATGACCGGGGACGGGACGGTTTCATCGTCACCAACCCGAACTGCTCGACGATTATGCTTACTCTCGCTCTTGCACCTCTATGGTCGCTCGGCTTCTCTGGCGTCCAGGTGGCGACGATGCAAGCGATCTCGGGCGCTGGCTTTCAGGGTATCGCCGGCATGGAGATCTTCGACAATGTGGTCCCCTTCATCAAGAATGAAGAGGAGAAGATGGAGACCGAACCAAGGAAGATCATGGGAACATTTGATGGTGCTGCGGTCGAACCGGCTTCCTTCTCGGTGAGCGCATGCTGTAACCGGGTGCCGGTTATCGATGGCCATACTCTCTCGGTATGGCTTGACATGGACCGACCCCTCGATGAGATCAGGCGGGCGTTCGAGGAGTACGTAGCACCGTTCTCCGGCCTGCCGACGCAGCCCGCAAAGTCTGTTGAGTACCTGAAGCAGCCCGACCGTCCACAGCCGAGGCTCGACCGGAACCGCGGCAATGGCATGACAGTATCGGTTGGAAGACTGCGGGAGGGGCCGAGATTCGCTGCACTCGGCCACAACACCATCCGCGGTGCGGCCGGGGCATCGGTCCTGAATGCCGAGTTAATTTATAAGGAGAAGTATCTCTGATTGACCATCAGCAGAGGTGGACTATGTTGAAAGACAACACAGTATTCGTCGGGAACAAACCGGTGATGAACTACGTGCTCGCAGTCGTTACCCAGTTCAACAATGGTGCAGATGAAGTGGCTATAAAAGCAAGGGGCAAGGCTATTTCAAGGGCTGTCGACACGGCGGAGATTGCCATCAACCGTTTTCTGGATGGGGTCGCAAAAAAGGAGATCCTCACCTCGACTGAGATGATCGATACTGACACAGGAAAGACGAACGTGTCGAGTATCGAGATTATTCTGTCCCAAAACCTCTAACAGGGACATACCTCTTTTTTTCCCCGACCAGAAAGGCTATATGATCTCTCGTAAGAGATCTATTCTGAATGAGACGACTGGCGTATGGTCTTATGATCTTCCTGTGCCTCGCGGCGTTTGCGGTGCCCGCAACGGCTACGGAAAATGCATCTGAATATCGATATGGCTATATCACAGTCCAGAGCGTCGAGATCGATCTGGTCAACGAGGATGCAACCGTGAACGTCACATATGCCGTCGACGATGGTGTTCAAGTTCTTGTCCATTTTCTCGGGATGAGCGACCTGCGCACCAAGATTACCGAGGCGGCAAACTTCCAGAACGCCACTATAGAAGAGATTGGAATGGACCACGCGGTCCTCGCGGTCAATGGAGTGGCCAGGAGTTTTGATGACGGCACATTCCGCTTCTATGAACACGATTTCCTGGTATCAGTCCCCCAGCTCACCGTGAAGTCGCCACAGGAACAGCGGGTCTATTACAACACCACCCGTCTGCCGGCAAGCATAGGATACTTCAGGACGTAAGTCCCGGTTTCTCAGATTCGTTTTAATTAGGTACAGAGGCCCCGGCTAACAGGCCAGGGAGAGATTGCCCTTTCACCTTCAATACATTTTTCCCGGCTCTGTTGAATCGCTCATGAAGCGAAAGCACGTCTCAGGCGTACTGTATGAACATTGTTCTGAGGGGATCTTCTGATCGACGGGCCTTCCCCCGCGCTCGCTCCGGGGGTAGTGCCCCCGGCACCGGGTTTGGGAAGGCGTGATGATCAGATGTGCCGCCCTCATCGCAGGATCTTTCTCGCCGTCTCGCGCCGGGGGTTTCAACCACGTATGCGTGAACCTGGAGTTCATGCCCAATTCTACAAAACCTGAAAAACCGATCCTCCCGATCGATACCCACACTCCACAGAAGTGCCCGGCGTGTGAGCATACGTACAGGGAGACTTGCGAGGACATTGGGTACCGGGAGTGTGAGTTTCAACTCCATACCGATCCCACTGCTGCTCGAGCCATCGCTCAGACAGACATATCGTGCCCGAGAAGGCCATCTGTCAACCAGCCGAAGTAGCGGAGCCTAATTACAAACTCCGTCCTTCAGGGTGGGGTAGTTGACTCCCTTTTTTCTCGATCCAGCGGTTGATCAACGACTGGATGTACACCCCGACAAAAGCGAGGAAAAGCCCGGCGACCATCGAGTAGACCGCCCACTCCACCCCTGCGATCTCCTCGAACGGGAAATCCTTGATCATCGAGATCGAGAGCATGTATATGCTGATCCCATAGACGATGATCCCGATCGCCCCGATGAAGAAGGGGAGGACGATCACCTTGCCGAGGTCGACAATCTCATGGAGATAGACATCGATGATCTTGCCGATCGAGGCGGTGAGTCCGGCCACGGTGAACCACCCGATCGCCCCGAAGGCGAAGGTCAGGATGTGAAGGAGGAGGCCCTCCTCAGTGTAGTACGCGAGGAGGCTGTTGAGGCCGATGATGATCCCGACGATCACAAATAAAATCGCTGCGATATAGGAGACAAACGTGATCCGTCCCCGGTGCAGTGCGGTCTGGAGCGAGTTGATGCTGTAACTGAAGAACTCGTCCATCCCCAACCCTTTGAAGAGCAGATACAACCCGAGGGCCCCGACCACGATGATCGTCGCCCCTTCGGGGTACCCGATCAGGTACGCCGTCGCATAGATGAGCATCGCAAGGCCCAGGGGTATGAGAACCATCCTGGCGACCTTGGGGTCGTCGAGGAGTTTTTTGATGATATAGTAGGTCCCTTCGAGGTTCGGCATCTGGGTGACGATCACCCGCTGCACCCCGCTCACCACCATTCTCGACTGGACAACCGGGAGGACGTACTCATCCTCCGCACCATCGGAGATCAGAATGCAGGACTCCGCACCGGTCGAGTCGACAACCCCCATGAGGTCCGCGGCGATCTTACGGTCACCCTCGAGCATATGCATATGGTCGCCGGCAAGGAGGGCGACCTCGACCTCTTCGCCCTTCTCGACAAGGGCGTCGTACGTCTTGACCGCCTGGAAAATGGCATTGACATCAGAGTCTTCGGGGTCTGCGAGGCCCAGCGCTTCCGCAGCCTTCAGACATGCCTCCCTCCCGACCACCGGGCTTTTGACATTGGCCTTGAACCCAAGGTCGTCGTCCCGATCGACGCAGAGAATGAGTGTCGTGCCGTCAGCCATTAAGAAGGTACGTTGTTTTCAAAGTAATAAATGGTTGCGAATGGACAGAAAAAAGGGTATTAAATAAGTTTGGAACGCTGCAGGAGAAGAATGTCCTCGGTGGTGAGCTTCTCCCCGCCCTTGAAGAGATCGAAGATCCGCTCTGCTTCCTGGCGGACCTGCCGCTGCTCCTTCGTGACCTTGGTCTTCCTCTTCTTGTTGTGCAGACCGGAGATGACCTTGTCATAGTCACGGAGTTCCTTCTGACAGGCGATGAAGGCCTGGTGCTCCTCGTCGGCTGCCTCCTGTGCCTCGACAAATGCCTTGTGCTCGGCGTCGGCATTCTCACGGGACTGGTCGGCCTTGCGGTAGAAATCGACCATCTGATCGTGGTGGTTCTGGGCAAGCTCGGCGACCTCGGTCACCCTGTCGTGGATATCGGAGGCCTGCTTGCGCAGATCCCGGGCGGCCTGGAGTTTGGTCTTGAGATCCTTGTTCTGCTCAAGTTCGTCTTCCTGCTCCTTGATGGAGGCCTTCATCTGCTTGATCTTGTCGATCAGTTCCCGTTCCTTGTCGGTGGTGAAGACTTCGGTCTGCTGCCGAAATTCCATCGACTCGATCTGCCGCTGGAGCTCCTTGACACTTGAGTTGCGCTGAAATGAGGAGTGCTCCTTCTTGAAAGACTCGATCTCGCCAAAGTACTCGTTCGCCTGGGCGTTGATCTCGTTCCTCTGAACCTTCAGCTCCTTGACCTCGGTGTTGTATTTGTCACGGAGCTCCTTGTTCTTCTGGGCCTCCTCAACGAACTCACGGGTCTGGCCGTTGAGTTTATTCCTCTCTTTGGCATGGGAACTGGCGAGGGCGTTCAGTTCGTTCCGCCTATCTTTGTGCTGTTCAGACTCGGAAAGAGATTTCTTTCTTTTTTCGATCAGTTCATCCAACATGCTTTACCAATCCTCAAATCTCGGTACCAGTTGTATAGAGCCACCGGGTCTGTTGATGCACGGGCGGTGCCCGTAGGAACGTGAGGTGAAACAAAAGAAATGATACAACAAAAGATGCCATACGGAACAGAGACAGTCCTCCGTATCCTGTGCTCACAACGCTGTACATTGATGTTCAACTCCGATACCCTCTGGTGCATCCGACTTTTCGGTGTGCCGATTGCACCATGGCGATCCGCGGTGGGATATACCAGGATTTCTAATAATTAACGTCATTGTTCGTATTAAGCGTTTCGTTTGGGGCGAGGGGAATGAAAGCCGGTATCGCCGGTCCCGAAAAAAAGGGGGTTGTAGAGTTATACTGATCAGAGGAAGTCGATCAGGTGCCCGCTGGTCTTGTCCTGCGCGAAAGACCGCTGCGGAGCCGCCTGATGCCTTGCACGAGAAGCCGGTTCGCGGGAGGCCTGGAGCCCCGCATGGGCGCCGCCGAGGATCTGGGCGCTCTTGACCCCGGTCATGATGGCCATGACCCTGACCTTGCCCTCATAGTCGTTGTTCACCCGTGCACCCCAGATGACGTCGGCATGGGGGTCGAGTTCATAGGTGAGGGAACTTGCGATCTCCTCGGCGTCCTGGAGAGTGAGGTCGCTGCCGCCGGTGATGTGGATGAGGCTGCCGGTGGCTCCCCGGTAGTCGATGTCAAGGAGCGGGTGGGAGAGACACTCGTGGACGACGCTCTCGGCCTTGTTCTGCTGCTTGCTCTCGCCGACGAGCATGCAGGCGACGCCGCCCTTGCTCATGATTGCCCGTACGTCGGCATAGTCGATATTGATCAGAGAGGGCTGGGTGATCGTCTCCGAGATGCCCTTCACGGTCTCGGCAATGAGCTGGTCCATCACCGAGAAGGCCTGGCCCAGGGGGAGGTTGGGGACATAGTTGATGAGCCGGTTGTTGTCGAGGACAATGACCGAGTCGGCGCTGGCGGCGAGTTGCTGGAGCCCTTCCTCGGCGCGCAGCAGCCTGGCCTTCTCCACCTGGAAGGGGTAACTGACCATCCCGACGACGATCGCACCCTGCTCCTTTGCGATCTGGGCCACGACCGGGGCCACACCGGTGCCGGTGCCGCCGCCCATCCCGGCCGTGATGAAACAGAGGTCCGCGGTCTCAAGGAGTTTCTCCAGGGTCGGGCGCGCCATCTCCGCAGCCCGCTTGCCGACGTCAGGGAACCCGCCTGCGCCCAGACCCTTGGTGAGAGACTTGCCGATGAGCACCCGCTTGTCGGCCTGGATCATGTCCAGGTGCTGCTTGTCGGTGTTGACGGCAATGGTCTCCGCCCCATTGACCTGCATGTGGTAGAGCCGGTTTATCGTGTTGTTGCCCGCGCCGCCACAGCCAACGATGACGATCCTGGGCTGGCCGAGGAAATCGTCTTCATCACCAATTACTCCTCCATTATATCTTGTTTGTTCCATTTCGGCATTTTTCAGTGCCTCATTGATGATCGTCTGCATCAAAATCCTCCTAAACCTTCACTGACACCTGGTCGCTCTCCCGCAACGCCCGGTCACCACGCTTCTCGACAAGATCCCGTACCGCGTGCCGTACCGCCTCGGACACCGTTGGGAACTCACCGCTATCGACAAGCCTTTGAAGCATTTCGACCTGCTGTTTTGGAAGTCTGATCGTGATCCGCTCCATCTTCATCCTCGGGGGGAAATCTGACAATTGGCAGACGAGCGTATGCCAGTTGTCAGACAGAAAGATGCTATCTGTCTGATCGCTGCACCAGTTGAATGAATTAACATTATGATAGTATAAAAAGATTTTGAATTGCGTTTTTGCCGATGAGTATCCTTATATGGCATGGAATGCCAAATTTGCGTGAATACGTGTCGATATGACCTCGCAGATACCAGACAAGATTATTCACGGCGGGACCGTGCGGTGGCATAAGAAGCATTCTGAGATAGATCTCCTTGATTTCAGTGCGAGTATCAATCCCTTCCCCCCTACTGTCTCTCTCACCCCTCCTGATGAGGAGGCGATCACCTCCTATCCCGACGACCGGTATGAGGAGTTGAAGGAAGCGATCGCCGTACACTTCAGGAGGGCACCAGAGGAGGTCACTCTGGGCAATGGCTCGGTCGAGGTGATCCGCACTTTCTGTGCTGCCACCCTCGGCCCGGGCATGCGCGCCGCGATCATCCCGCCGACCTTCGGAGAGTACGAGATGGCGGCGCGCCTCGCCGGGGGAGCGGTCACCACCGATCCTCGGGGGGCCGCGGTCAGATTTCTCTGCAATCCCAACAACCCGGACGGTACGCTCACCGGCCGCGACGAAGTGCTCGCCCTCCTCGACAACCTCCCCGAAGGCCAGCGACTCTTTATCGATGAGGCCTTCATCGAACTCGCCGACCCGGCCGAGAGTGTCTCTGATGTACGTCACCGGGCGCTCTTTGTCTCCAGGTCGATCACCAAGTCCTTCGCCGTACCCGGCCTGCGGTTCGGCTTCGGCCTCGGCGACCCCGACCTCATCGCCGAACTCGAAGCCCGTCGCCTCCCCTGGACCGTCAACGCCTGGGCCGAGGCCTTCGCGCTACGTGCCCTCCGCCACGCCGACGATCTCGCCGAGTCCAGGCGGCTGATCAGGGGGGAGCGGGCATGGCTTACCCGCGAACTCCGGGCTCTCGGCCTCGCCCCATACCCATCCTCTGCCAACTACCTCCTGGTTCCGGTCCCGTGTCCGGCCTCCGACCTGGCCGCGACCCTGATGAAGCAGGGGGTGCTGGTGCGGGACTGCACATCCTTCGGCCTTCCCCATGCGATCCGGGTGGCCGTGCGGCGACTGGACGAGAACAGGAGACTTGTGGAGGCCATCGCTGGATGCTTGCCCTGATTCTGGCCGGCGGCCAGGGTTCCAGGCTCAACATGGGCGAAAAACCCCTGGTGACCATCTGCGGCCGACCGATGATCGAGTACGTCGTCGAGGCCTTCACCCTGGCCGGTTGCGAGACGGTGGTCGTCGCCTCCCAGCAGACCCCCTACACCAGAAACTGGTGCCGGGCCCATGGGATCTCTCTCTACTCGGCAGGCGCCCGCGGGTATGTCGCGGACATCGTCGAGGCCGTCACCGAACTCGGCGAGGAGGGGCCGATCATCACCTCGGTCTCGGATATCCCCTGCGTCACCCCCGACCTGGTGACGAGAGTGCAGGAGGCCTATCAGGAGTCCGGCACCCCTGCCCTCTCCACCTGGGTGCCGGCGGCACACTGCACCGGGTCGGCATTGCGGGCCTCGTATCAGGAGTATATCGACGGGGTCGCCGCCTGCCCGGCCGGGGTGAACGTCCTTCTCGGTGCCCGGATCGAGGAGGAGCAGAAGGAGTCTCGCCTCCTTATCGACGACCCTGCCCTCGGGCTCAACGTCAACACGCGCGCGGATCTCGCCCGTGCGGCGCGCCGTCTCTGTCCGGAAGCGGCGGGCGCATCCGACAGGTTCGGGCGTGAATCCTGAATTTTATCCTTTAGAAACCATATTAACCTGCACGGTCGAAATCTCTCTATGCAAGCTTCCCGGGAGATAGAACTGGAAGGGCATATCATCGATTCAGGCGTCATGACGATGGTCATGGACCGGGTCATGGATATGGGCGGGGATTTTGAGACCCTCGTCTTCGATATCGGGAAGAAAAAGACCGACACCAGTTATGCACGCCTACGGGTGAGCGCCCAGGACGAGGGCCATCTCGAGGCGATCCTCAGCGAACTCTTCAGGCTCGGGGCACACCTCCCGGTCTCCACCGACGCCAGGCTTGTCCCGGTGGAAGGCGACCGGATCGTTCCCAAGGGCTTCTACTCGACGACCAACCACCCGACCTGGATCAAGTTCAGGGGCGAGTGGATCCCGGTCGAAGACCTGGAGATGGACTGTCTCCTGGTCATCGACCCCGAAGAGAAGCGGGCCTTCTGCACTCCCCTCTCCAAACTCAGGAAGGGAGACTGTGTCGTCGTCGGTGACGACGGGGTCAAGGTCGAGTTCCCCCAGCGGCCGCGCGAAGGGGGCCGGTTTGAGTTCATGCACGGGACCGTCTCGTCCGAGCGCCCTTCAGAGACGCTCATCGAGAAGATCGCCCGCGAGATCCTGGACATCAAGCGCGAGAACGGCAAGATTGTCCTGGTCGGCGGGCCTGCAATCATCCATGCCGGCGGCGGTGCGGCACTGGCCGAGATCATCCGTGAGGGCTACATCGACACCCTCTTCGCGGGCAACGCCCTGGCCACCCACGACATCGAGTTCAACCTCTTCGGCACCTCCCTCGGGATGAACATCAAGACGGCGAAACTCGTCACCGGCGGGCACAAACACCACATCTATGCCATCTCCGAGGTGATGCGGGCGGGCTCGATCAAGGACGCGGTAGAGCAGGGCGTCATCACCGGCGGCGTGATGTATGAGTGCGTGAAGCGTGACGTCCCCTTCGTTCTTGCAGGATCGATCCGGGACGACGGACCCCTGCCCGACGTCATCACCGACGTGATGGTGGCCCAGGACCGGATGCGCGAGCACCTCCGCGGGGCGAAGATGGTGCTGATGGTCTCGACGCTCCTCCACTCGGTGGCAGTCGGCAACTGCCTGCCCTCGCAGGTGAAGACGATCTGCGTGGACATCAACCCGGCCTCGGTGACCAAACTGATGGACCGCGGCACCTCGCAGGCGATCGGGGTCGTTTCGGACGCAGGCACCTTCTTCCCGATGCTTGCGAGAAAACTGGAAGAACTCTCAGAAAAAGTCAGCGAGTAAGGGGCATGCACCATGGGCGTTCGTGCCCCATGACATACTCCCACTCTTTTTTGCATCCGCACTCCACCTCGTCGAGGAGAGCGCGGACCAGTTCCACGTCGCCGGTGAGGGCGAAGTCGTTGATCCCCTGGACAAGGTCGCGGTCGCAGGTCCCGCAGTTGTGCGGTCCCCGCGTCGCACCCCCGCCGACGGGATCGCAGAAGACCGGGACGTCGCCGGAGATGTCCGCGAGCACTTCGAGGATGGACCAGAGGTACGGCGGGCGGTAGGTGCGTTCCTTCCAGGCCTGTTCCAGTTCGGTGCCCCGCTGGACGGTGCAGGCATTCATCGAGATCATCCCGCAGTACGGGGTCACCTCCAGGATCGATTTTTTCATGTCCTCGACCGCTTCTTTCTCGGTGAGGAACATCGGCTTGAGGAGAAGGTAAGCCTTCACCCCGGCCCCGGCCGCACCTGCCCGCTTCGAGGCGGCGATGAAGTCGTCGAAGGTGAAGCCCTTCCTGATCGATTTTTCCCTGATCGCGTCGTCGGTCGTCTCCAGTCCGACAGCGATGTGGAGAGGGGTATCGAAATCTCCGGTGTCGAGGGCGGCTACCATCGCCGCCGTGCCCTCTTCCTCGACGTACTCGGGGCGGGTCTCGACGACGACGACTTTCCCGGCAAAGGCCCGGCAGACGTCCTCCCTGAAGGCCGGGGGTACCTCGACCGGGTCGAGGAAACTCCCGGAGGTGAAGATCTTCACCATCTGCACGGCCGTGAGGTCGAAGTGCTCCTCCACCCAGGCGAGTTGCCCGCGCATCTGCGCGAGGATCTCCTCTTGAGATGCCCCAAAGTAGCCCTCAAACCGGTACCCGCACATCAGACACCGGCGGTACGAGCATCCGCCGCTCTTGAAGATGACGGTGAGCGAATCGAGAACCGAGCCCTCATATCGGTCCTTTCCCTTCCACGTCGCCAGAGGTTTGATCGACTCCATAGATACCATTAACACTTCATTCGTTGATCTTTTACCTATGAAAAGGGTTGTTCTCCCCCTGATCTGTCTGCTCTGTCTCCTCTTTCTGACCGGGCCAGCATCAGCAGCATTTGTAAAGATTGCGACCCCTGAATCGGTCAATGCAGGTCAGACCCTCGAGGTCACCGGCACGACCACGGGCGTGAACCCTGGTTACACCTTCAATGTCGTCCTCTATAAGATCGGCGGCAGCAAGTCGGAGATCGACCGGCAACAGGTGATCGTCCAGGATGACGGGAACTTCACTGTCGACTTCAAGACCGACGGCCTGAAGAGCGGAACCTACTCGACCGAGGTTGCAACCAAGGGCGAAGATATCTTCGGCGGGAGTTCGAAGAGAGTCACCATCTTCAACGTGGTGAACCGCGCCGACGACTTCACCGTCACCTCTCCATCCACCCAGGAGTTCGACGGCACGCTCAATGTCGCCGGAAAGATCAAAGACTATGCCGACGGCGGCGTCCGCCTGACCGTCACGGGTTCGGGCAAGAAGACAGTCTATGGCCCCACCTGGATCACCACCACGCAGGGAGTCTTCTCCGAGGAAGTACCGATCGCCTCCGGCGGCCGGTATGTGGTCGAGGTCATGGACAACTCCAGTTATCTCTGGCAGACCGACTTTATGGTGACCGGCGGGATCGTCACCGGCACCCCCACACCTGTCCCCTCGGACGGACAGCCTGCGGGCGCGGTCTACTCGGCCGCAGCCCCGGCTTCCCGCGACGCCCCGGCCTACTTTGCCGTCGAGACCAGCGGCGGTGAGATCACCATCGCCACTTCTTCAGGTACCGACTGGGTGATGGAGTACATCGACACCGACGGCACGAAGACCGTGGTCAACGAACAGGGTGCCTCGGCCCCTGAGTCGGTCACCTTCGATGCCGACGCGGGCACCGTCTATGTGAAGGTCACCCCGCAGCTCTACACCGGCGAGGGCACCGTGACCGTCACCGCCGAGAACGTCCGCTCGGTCGCGGCCGATCTCTCGGTCGCCGAGAAGTTCGGCGACGCCGTCCCCGAACCGACGACCCAGAGCCCCCTCCCGCTCTGGCCAGTCTGTGCAGCACTGGTGCTGGGTGCCGTCCTCTTCACCAGGCGGGCGTGAGCGCCTTTCGGCGCATATCTTTTTTATGCGCAGCCTGCCAATAGGGTATGGCAAGCCGGGATAGTCTAGTCCGGTAAGGCGACGGCCTTGAAAGCCGTTGGTGTCCGCACCTCGGGAGTTCAAATCTCCCTCCCGGCGTTTTTGAAACAGGTTCCAGATCTCTTCTCGTGGCGAGTCAAGAACAAAAGGTTGCCAGGAGAATGCGATTGAACGACAGAAATTTTCTGTACTGATTTTTATGTGTGGGGCACTCGCCCCCCCGCCCCTGCGTGAAGAGAGCGCCGGGGTGAGACCACTCTCTTCATGATCTCCCTGCTGCCTTCCTGTCCCTATCGCAATTCCGGGGGTTCCGGGGGCAGCGCCCCCGGCGCGATTCATGGAGGAAGGCACGTCGATCAGACGGGCCGCCCCCACAGAAGAACAAGAAAACTCACCCTGCTCTCTCGCGCCTGGGGGAGACCCCCCGGACCCCCCACGGCGAAGATAGGGGCGGGGCGGCAACGAAGCGGCGGTCTTGCCCGTTGCCCCCCGCCGTGAAGAGCGTTATCAGGAAAACCCGGCCAGAGATTTTGGGTTTGACATGACACGAGAAATCATTCTACCAACTCTGTTGAATCAGGCACGAGCCGGAAGCATGCCTCAGATGTTGGGGGCTCTTTGATCCATCCCCTCACCGTCGGGGGGGAATCGACCCCCCGGTTTCTTTGCCATCTTCATGATGAGTGCATGGTCCTCTTCCGTGATCGCTCGCATCGCCTGCCCCTTGATCCGGTCTGACCACTGCTTTTTGTCGGTGATGAATTTCAGGCGAGGGATGAGGGGCGTGAACTCCACGGGCGGGTCGAAGATTGTGATCGTCTTCAGTCTGACCCGCAGTGGAAAAACCTCGTCCCCGAGTTTTCTTGGGGCGGTGAAGATCGGATCGGTGTCCTCATAGACAACGGAGACGATCTCGAAGCACCCGATGATCGCAGGCGGCAGGGTAACGTCTTTATCGACCGCCTCGTGCCCGACATGGAGGAGCAGGGTGTCGCCAGGTCTAATCCTGTTGATCTGGCTGACGTCCCTCTTCGGGACGCCCCAGATCTCCTTTTTTATCACGACGTCTGCATTCTCACGGGTGGAGGTGGCGAGCCAGCGGATCATGAAGTGCAGTATAGTTCGTGTTTGGAAAAAGGTATCGAAGGGTCTCCCTGACCAGGGATGCGATGCCTTCATCACCAGATCCATCACGTCCACACAGGCGAAAAGATCTCTGACCAGGTATTTTCGCTGGCATAAGAAGAAAAATGGGGCTCTGTTGAATTCCTCTTCTGGAGTGACCATGAGGGGTTGCTCACACCCTTGCCCCCATGTGATGGATGGATCGGCAGAGGACGGGTTCACTCTCAGAACGATCACACTCCGCCTTCCCGGCCCAATCGCAATTCCGGGGGTTCCGGGGGGCAGCGCCCCCGGCGCGATTCATGGGGGAAGGCACGTCGATCAGAATATCTCTTGAACAATATTCAATCGCGTATGCTTGAGCCCGGGGTTCATGCCTGGATTACCATGAAAAACTTTTCATGAGGTATGCCTGAGGCGTGCTCTTGCCTCATGCTCGATTCAACAGAGCCCATAAATGGACAAACCGAGAGGACAGCACACATTCACCACCCGGACCCAACCTTCAACACCCCCCTCCCCCCACTATGAAGAAGAACTCATGCACACCGTCGACGCACTCCTGAAAAAATACTGGGGCTACACCGCTTTTCTCCCCCACCAGAAAGAGATCATAACATCGGTCCTGGAGGGACGGGACACGGTGGCGATCATGGCGACGGGAGGCGGGAAGTCGCTCTGCTACCAGTTGCCCGCCCTGTACCTCGGCGGCCTGACCGTCGTCATCTCTCCCCTTATCTCGCTCATGAAGGACCAGGTCGACGACCTGAACCTGAGGGGGATCCCTGCGGCCGCCTACAACAGTTCGCTGGAATATTGCGAGCGCAAAGAGATCGAGGCACAGTTGAGAGACAACACCCTCAGGTTGCTCTTCATCTCCCCGGAAAAATGTATGCAGCCCAACTTCCTCAAATTCCTCGGCAGGTTCCAGGTCCACCTCATCGCCGTCGACGAGGCGCATTGCATCTCAGAATGGGGGCACAACTTCAGGCCTGAATACCGGCAATTGTCCAGGCTGAAAAAACACTTTCCAAACGTCCCGGTCGTCGCACTGACGGCCACCGCCGTCCCAGAAGTCAGGAAAGATATCCATCGACAACTCGGGTTATCGGATGCCCGCGAGTTCGTCGGCAGTTTCAACCGCACCAATCTCCGGTATAGCGTGGTCCAAAAGACGAACCCGATGGCCCTGCTTCTCACCTACATCGGGAGGCACAGTAACGAGTCAGGGATCGTCTACTGTTTCAGCAAGAAAGAGACCGAAGATCTTTCACGGGAACTCCAGAAGTACGGGTACAAAGCGCTCGCCTATCACGCGGGCCTCGCAAAGACCATCCGAGAAAAGGTCCAGGACGATTTCATCCACGACAATGTGCAGATCGTCTGTGCCACCGTCGCCTTCGGCATGGGCATAGACAAACCTGACGTCCGCTATGTCATCCACTACGACCTGCCCAAGACCATCGAGTCGTATTACCAGGAAACCGGGCGTGCGGGGCGGGACGGCCAGTCCAGCGAGTGCGTTCTCTTCTACAGCCGCGGCGAGTACGGCAAAGTCCGCTCCATGCTCGAACACGACCGATCGAACGAAGGTCATATACGAATCGCCGTCCGCAAACTGCAGGAGATGCTTGATTATTGCGAGACAACCGGCTGCAGGCGGAAATATCTTCTCAATTATTTTGGAGAGGAATATGGCGGGGAAAATTGCGGTCTGTGCGATAACTGCGACCATCCCGGGGAGACGGTCGACGGCACGGAATGCGCACGAACGATCATCGCGTGCGTGGAACAGTTGCCGACGAATTTCGGGATCGAACTCATTGCAGATGTCCTGAGGGGCTCGAAGAACGAAAAAATCCGGGACAACCGTTTCGACCTCCTCCCGGCCTATAATACCGGCGCTGAGCAGAGCAAAAAGCAGTACAGAACGTGGATCAACGACCTGGTCAGGCAGGGATATCTGGCACGGACCGGGGAGAGATATCCGGTCATCGCCCTGACAGAGAAGAGTGCGGAGGTCATGAGGGGAGAGGTGCGGGTGATGCTTCCGGCGCCTGAAGCTGGCGCAAAGAAGCGTGCCAGGCCCCAGAGCAATGAACCCACGGATCCGGAAGACAGGGAGTTGTTCCTCCGACTAAAAACGCTGCGCAAGTCGATTGCAGACCGTGACAGCGTACCCCCCTACATCATATTCCCTGACCGAAGCCTGAGAGAGATGGCCGGCGCCCGTCCCTGCGACAGGGAGAGTTTTGGGAATATCACTGGCGTCGGAGAGTTCAAACTGAAAAAATACGGTCCAGAATTTATCTCAGCCATCGAGCAGTATGTGCGGGATAAAGGGGCCTGACCATACCCTCCGGCCGGTTCTGCCATCAACACTTATACCCCTTGCGGTCTATTTTTCACCCATGTCGCCGCGTATCCTCATCGCCTATGCGACCAAACACGAGACCACGCGGGAGATCGCCGACGCCATCGCCGAAACGCTGAAGGAGCAAGGCATCGACGCCGAGGCCAGATCAGTCGGTACGGTGGACTCCGTCTTCGGATATGACGGAGTCGTCATCGGTTCTCCCATCTACATGGGAAAGATCCTCAAAGAGGCAAAGCAATTTGTGGCCCGCTTCGCCGGCGCCCTGCAGGAGAGACCGACCGCGGCCTTTGCCGTCGGGATGAGTTGCAAGGACCTGACCGACGAGAACTGCCGGAAGGTGGAGAAGGCAATGGAACCGGTCACCGGCCCTCTTCAGATCAGAGGAGAGATGGGAATGTTTGCCGGGAGGATGAACCCTTCCTTCGCTCCGGTCATCGGCCTTTTCATGAGATATGACGAGGCAAAGACCGAAGACGCCCGCGACTGGGATGCGATCAGGACGTGGGCCCGTGAGTTGCCGGGGCGGCTCGGGATTGCCGCTGTCTGATCAGGAAGGGCATCTGAAAATTCGGCCCTGTAGAAAATCTCACTTCTTCTAGGTTTGAGTATGATTCAACCGCTTTCCCCCATGCTCACGCCGGGGGCTCTGCGCCCGGTGAGAGCGTAAGGGGAAGGCACGTCGATCAGACGTGCCGCCCCGACCGCCGTATCTTCACCGCCGTCTCGCACCGAGGGGCGGCAGTTGAACAGTATCCTTCTGGTGCCCTGTTGCGAGGAGAGGAATCAAGTATCCCTTCGCACTCAGGAGAACTGCAACGAGAAATTTTCATCCCGTATGCTTGAGCCAGGGGTTCATGCCTGATTCTACAGAGTCGAAAATTCAAAAAAATAGGTTCGGAGAGGAATCTCTCAGATTGTATTCTTCTGAGTCGCCTCTGCCTTCAACTTTGCCTCAAGTTGGTCGAGGAGTTTTCTGATCTCCTCGATCTCCTGGAGGGTAGTTACATTGTCTGAGGTGCCGTCGTCGCCCCCGGTGATCCCGGTGCCCCGCCACTGCGTGAGGACATCGTCGAGGCTGGTCCCGATATAGGTCTCGCCGCCGTGCGCCACGACCAGCCCGATCTCCATCACCTCGCCGGTCTGGGAGACGACCGGGATGATCCATACTTCCTGATCGTCGATGACGTACATGATCGGTTGCACGACCTCAAGCCCGCTGGCCATCGCAACCTTCTGGTGCTGCTGGACATTGGCCGCGGCCCCGAAGTCGTTGTAGTAGCCGGGCGCGTTGTAGAAGGTGAAGGTGCCGTTCTGGACGTCGCCGAGGACATACCCGACCATCGAGGAGTCCTTGCCCGGCGTGGTGATCGCGCTGAACCAGTACTGGTTCCCGTCGGTGCCCTGCACGAGATAGACGTCGGGATCGCCGGCAGAGAGGCTGGCCCCGGCTTCGCCGTGCGCGATGTACACGCTGCCGGTCGGGTACTTCAGGTTGCGCTGTCCCCACCAGGAATTGATCCAGCCGTCCGAATAGGTGCCCCACCAGCCCAGGTACGTCTCGGTGAGATCCTCGTCATAGACCCGCTGGACCCATGCGGGTTGTTTCCCGATCTCGTAGAACTCGTTGGTACCGGTGACCGGGTCGGTGATGACCAGGCCCTGCGGGGTCTCGCCGATGATGCCATACAGCCCTGGCTGCGAGAGGAGGGCGACCCACTTCGGCGTGCCCCGCTCATCGATCTGGAAGACCGGGTCGTGGATGATATAGGTGGGATAATCCTCCCAGATATGCCTGGTCAGATCGTTTTCGAGGATGGCATTCGGGGTGTAGTGCATCGGGATCCCGGTGACCAGTCGGGGTTCTGCCTTTGGCTCCTCGGCGGAGACGAGGATGTATCCGTCGGTGCCCTCGCCGGAATAGATGAGGGCCTTGTCGACTGAGTTGTAATCCAGGGGGACCAGCCAGGTCAGTTCTCCATCGAGGAACTGAACGTCGGGCTCGAAGACGCCCACTTTATACCCGAGGTTTCCGATGACCTTGTCGGCCCGCCAGAGTGCGGTTTTGGCCGAGGTCAGTCTGATGTGGTCGGTGTCGATGAGGTCGACGGTGGTGTCGGTCGTCTCGACCTGCGGGATCTCGGCGAGGCTCTGGGCTCCGATGATGTATGCCCCCGAGGTGATGAACGGGACCGCGACGAGGGCCACGGTCAGGGCGACACCGCCGATGACTCCCATCCTCTCGTTGTGATGGAGATATGAGGAGGCGAAGGCGCTCATCGCCAGAGAAATGCCGAGGTAGGCCACGATTTCAAGCGGGATCAGCGCCGGCGTCGTGATATACAGGACGGCCGCTGAAGCAACGGCACCGATGCCGATGAACCAGGGTTGGTTAAGTTTGAGTGTCTTGTCTTCTATGCGGACTGCCCAGAAAGCCGTCATGATGAGCCAGAAGAGTACGAGTAGTATGCTCATAGTTGTTGATCTGATTGCTATTGGTGTTAAGGATACTTTACATCTCGTATCGATGGACGGTTGATATGCTCTTTTTGGTACGGATACTCCGGTTCCGGGATCAGTGAGGTACCCCCATATTGTCCGTCTTTCCGGGATATTGAGGTTTGAAGATGGAACCGATCGAGCCGCGATGAGGATCTCGACATCCCGGGTGTTTCCCAATGATTGGAACCAGGATTATGAGATTTATCGGGGTTTTTGAGGCCTGATCCCGGCGGAGAGGATGGATGAGTATGGATCCACCTGCAACAGGCGGGTGCGGGGAAGGAGAGCAGACGGAGGATGCCCCAATATTTTCGGGCATTTAGGGGCCAGGGTGAAGATTAATTGGCTTATCGGCGCCAATTTACTTTAATAAGATTTTATATGGACCATAATCCAATAATATGTCATAATATTGAGGTCAATCCCTCTATTCTGTTCCATGCAATACATTTTATTGCCGCACATGAATACGCCATTTAATACATCAATCTGATTTTTTATTACCCCAAGTATCTTTATCATCCAACATGCTCGCCCATACTCCACCGAATATTTGAGAATGTTTATATCTGATCGTGATGTTCATGATCCGAGGGACATCTGATGAAAGCAGCGCCCATTATCTGTGTATTGATGCTTATCGCCGCCTGCTGTATTGCAGGATGCGCATCTTCCAGTACAGACGAAGAAAAAGGTCAGGAGCCAGTTACCACCGGTGCAACCGGCAGCGGCGACTCCGGCCCGAGTGCAGATCTCTCCGCCGGCGAGGAACAGAGACCAGAGGCGGGAAGCGTCAAGGCGGTCGGTTATCAAGAGTTGATCACCTATCTGCCCGCAGCCCCGTCAGGCTGGACCGCGGAAGAGCCCTTCGGCATCACCAACCAGATCGACGAGGGGACGTGGAGCATGGCAACCCTGAGTTATTGCAACGATGCCAACGAGGAGACGACCGCGGAACTTGTCATCTATGACTCCGCCTATTATGCTGTCGGAGGATGGGAGTTCTGGGAGAGCAAATTCTCGTACGAGACCACCGACGGCTATCTCAAGTCCGGCGAGGTCCAGGGTTATCCGTCCTGGGAATCCTATGAGAAAGATCTCCAGACCTACGCAAAATGGGTCGGAATCGATGACCGGTTTATGGTCTATGTGTCGATAGATGCGGGGTCAAAGGCAGATCTCGACACCTTCGTAAATGCCATCGACTACAAGGGGATCGCATCCCTGAGATAAGCAATCCCCTCATTTTTCCCCTCTGGTTTGATATGGCAATTCTTCTCAGGACTATCTGATAACCCCGGCCTTTCGGCTCTGTTGCATTCCTCTTCTGGAATGACCATGAGGGGCTGCTCACACCCTTGCCCCTCCGTGATGGACCGGCAGAGGACGAAAACCCCCTCTGAACGATTCCCCTCCCGCCTTCCCACCCTATCGCAATCACGGGGGTTCCGGGGGCAGAGCCCCCGGCGAGAGCGTAGGGGGAAGGCACGGCGATCAGAAGGGCCGCCCCGCCAGAAGAACGAGAAACTTTACCCGGCTCTCTCACCGGGGGGCGGCGAAGTGCTCGGTTCCCGAGAGGGAAGGCGGTTGATGCATGCTCAGATCGGGGGATCAGAGGGTCGTCCCGAAAAAAGGCAGAAAAAAAGATCGAAGATTCCTTCAACACTCACTCTTCTGAAGTTCTTTTTCAGTCTCCTCAAAGACCGCTACGATTTCGGGCTCAGGCTCAGGCGTCATTTTGCTGACGACATAGATCGCAAGCATCGAGAGGATGAACCCGGGCACGATCTCGTACAGCCCGAAGAATCCAAACCACTTCCAGATCAGGACCGTCAACCCACCGACGACGATCCCGGCGAGGGCCCCCTGCCGCGTCGTCCGCTTCCAGAAGAGACCCATCAGGATCACCGGGCCAAAGGTCGCGCCGAAACCGGCCCAGGCATAGGAGACGATCTTGAAGACGCTGCTCTCGGGATCGAGCGCGAGGAAAATAGCCAGCAGAGCAACAAAGAGAACGGAGAAACGGCTCACCCAGATCAGTTCCTTCTCGCTTGCCTCATGTCTGAAGAAAGACTTGTAGAGATCCTGCGAGACCGCCGAGGCGCTGACCAGGAGTTGAGAGGATGCCGTGCTCATGATCGCCGCGAGGATCCCGCAGAGCACGATACCCGCAAGGAACGAGAAGAATACCTCGCTGGTCATCACCATAAAGACCGTCTCGGCATCAGGGCCCAGAAGAGGTTGGTTCAGATAGGCGCGGCCGATCAGACCGATCGCAACCGCAGCAAGGAGAGAGATGGTAACCCAGACCATGGCGACCGATCTCGCCTCTCTGATCTCCTCAGGTCTTCTGATCGCCATGAACCTGACCAGGATATGAGGCTGACCAAAATACCCGAGCGCCCATGCGAGACTGGAGATGATCGCAATGGCGGTGAGAGGCAGACCGGTCTCCGCGTCCATGAAGGGGTTGAGGAGCGCGGGGTCGACCTGCTCGATCCCGGTGACGGTGGCACCGGGCCCGCCAAGAAGGAGGATGGCCATGATCGGGACCATCAAGAGAGCAAAGAACATCAGCGTCCCCTGAATGAAGTCGGTGAGACAGACCGCCTTGAACCCACCAGTGAAGGTATAGGCGACGACAATCAGCGAACCGATCAGCAGCGCCGTGGTGTAGTCGAGGCCGAAGACGGTATTGAAAAGTTTCCCGCCGGCGACGAACTGTGCGGAGGTGTAGATCAGGAAGAAGATCAGAATAAACACCGCTGCAATCGCGCTGATCAGACCGGATCGATCGTTGAAGCGATTCTTGAAAAAGTCGGGGAGGGTCAGCGAATCGTTGGCTTTCTGGGTATAGACACGCAGGCGTTTGGCGACAAATTTCCAGTTCAGGAATGTGCCGACGATGAGCCCGAGCGCTACCCATACGGCACTCATGCCGGAGAGATAGGCCAGCCCCGGGAGGCCGATGAGCAGCCAGCCACTCATATCCGAGGCTTCGGCACTGAGTGCTGCAACATAGCGGTTCAACCCCCTGTTCCCGAGGATGTAATCGCTGACCGTGTTTGTTTTGTTGTAATACAAGAACCCGATGACGACCATTGCGCCCAGGTAGACGATAAATGCGGCTAATATAGCGGTGCCATTGCTGAACATGCTCACTCCTGTAACGAAGGTCTCTGTCCGCCATTCATCCCTATTTAAAAAAAGAGGTCAGAGACACATCGATTTGTAGAAATGTTCACAGGAACACTATTTATAGGGTTCGGACTTGACTTCGGGTTTACGGGTGAGACGGGGACTTTATAAATGTTTGATTCGAAAAAAATTCTCATTTTTCTGGATGCTGCAATTTTAATCTCCCCTAGCCTCCCTTATAGCCATTCTAGACCTATTATGCTGCCCGGATGATATCCTGGAAGAGGTGGAACGCATTGTTTCAGCGATCCCCGGGTCACCGGGACGGGCGGAAAGAGGAGGTGATTGACTGATGGAGGAACCGCGATTATTCCTTCAAGAGCGTGACCATCGTTTCTCACCGCAACCTCACCACCTCGGCCAGGGCCGCCACCGAGTCGATGATCTCATCGGGCGCCACCTTCGCCTTCTGTACGAGTTCCTCCCGGTATTTCCCGGTCCTGACCAGGAATGCCTTCATCCCGGCATTTTTCGCCCCGCCGATATCGGTTGCGATGTCGTCCCCGATCATGACCGCATCTTCAGGAGCCACTCCCATGTCATCGAGGGCAAGGGTGAAGAAGGCCTTCGAAGGTTTCCCGACAAGATGGGCCATATTCCCGGCGGCGTACTCGAGGGCTGCCACATACGGCCCGGCAGAGAGCATGAGATCCTCTGCGCCCCGCCAATAACGGTCTTTCTCAAGAGCGATGAGATCCGCACCCCTGAGGAGGAGCCTGAGGGCGCGGTTCATCGACTCATACGTGAACTCGTCCCCGGCATCCCCGACGACGACGAACCTGGCATCTTTTGCACCGAGCGGGATGCCGGCCGACAGGAAGTCGGTATGCACATCGCCGGTGGCGAGCAGAAAACACCGTCCGCCACCGCGCTGTTCGATCTCCCGGGCGGCTGCGAGCGAGGGAGTGAAGATGAATTTCTCAGGGATCTCATACCCGATGTCCCGGAGCATGGCCGCCAGCGAGGCGCGGGAGCGGCGGGTCGTGTTGGAGACGCATCTGAAGGGGATCCCAACCTCCTGCAATGCTTCCACCGCCGCCGCCCCGCCGGGCACCGGCACGCCGCCGACATGGAGCACTCCTTCGATATCGAGCAGCACCGCTTTTGCATCGATCATCGTTCCCTCATCGGTGCAGAGCATAAAAAAACCATGTCTCTGCAGACACCCTCCAGGACACCAGTAATTTTCTAATTTTTCGGCTCTGTAGATTCGGCATGAGGCGGGATCACGCCTCAAGCATACGGGATGAAAATTTCTCGTCGCTTGCTCTCCCATATTAAGACAGGAGATTTGGGGGAGACCGTGTTCCATCGCCACCCCCACCTATCTTCGTCGTGGGAGTCCGGGGGTGAAACCCCCGGCGCGAGACGGCGAGAAAGATCCTGCGATGAGGGCGGCACATCTGATCATCACACCTTCCCAAACCCGGTGCCGGGGGCAGAGCCCCCGGCACGAACTTGCGGGAAGGCACGTCGATCAGACGTGCCGCCCCCAACAGAAGAATGAGAAACATTACCCTGCTCTCTCGCGCCGGGCCCCCCACGATGAAGAGAGCCGGGGGGGCGGCACCATGCTCTGCACGCTCTCTTTCTGGCAATCACTATGACCATGCACCCAGGGCGAGAAGGGAGATGGTGCGGAACCAGAAAGTTACGAAAAAAGTATCACACATTTGACTGATGACACAACACCAGAAGTCAGGAACTGATCACTTCCGGTCAGATATCGAGATGTTTATATGCACCAATATATCTATTGCATGTTGGAATGGATACTAAATCAGATTCAATCGCACTCTTCATCGATTTTGACAATATCGAGATCGGGATAAAGAGAGGATATAATCGGAGTTTCTCAATCGGACCGGTTATCAAAGAACTCTCTGAGATGGGCACCGTCGTTGTCAGGAGAGCGTACGGCGACTGGGTATCTTACCAGGCCTATCGGGAAGGCCTGATCGAACACGGGATCGAACTGATCGAACGAACAGCCATCACAAACAGCGGGAAAAACGGCGCGGACATTAAAATCGCCATTGACGCCGTCGACCTGGCACTGAAGAACGACTTCATCGACACCTTTGCAATCGTATCCGGAGACAGCGATTTTCTCCCGCTCATCCAGAAGTTGAGAGAATATGGGAAGTATGTGACGGTGATCAGCGGGGATGGTTTCACCAGTCCGTTTATTATGAAAAATTGCGACAAGTTCATCTCATATGAGACGATCGCCGGGATCGAAAAACCCCATGAAGAGAAGAAGAAGTTGAAAGATGCGATCGAACTGCTCGAAAAGGTCATACTCTCCAGGGTCGACGAAGGAAGAGGACTGCACCTGGCCGCGATCAAAAACCAGATGCTCAGACTCGACCCTTCATTCAACGAAAAGTCCTATGGTTTTTCCAATTTTGGAAAATTTATCAGGTACATCGGCGACGAGTGTCTTCTCCCGATAAAAATCCACACCAGGGACAGCGGGGACTGGTACCTCGACTACTTCTCCGACGACGACGAGATGATCACCTCAGAAGAATACCAGCAGCGGGAACCAAATCTCCGGGAGTGGGGGATCATTTTTGGGACCATTGAACGGTGTTTCCGCGAGGGCGAGGGCAAGTATACCCAGGGGTGGTATCAGTACCTGATCGCATACCTGACGCAGCAGAGACGGGAGGGAAAGATCGGTCTGGACCAGAACAGTCTGCGGGCGGCACTGCACCGTCTCCTTGACTATGGCATATTGCTCCAGAAAAATCCGGAGAAGAGCCTTGAGAAATCGGTGTTTCAGTTGTCCGGAACCTATGCGGAAAAAAAAGCCACATTCATGGACGAACGGTATCGCGGCCTCTGAGACGGTCCACCGACACCCCTATATCTCACGGCCCCCATCTCGCCGCCGGGAGAGATAATGCAAGAAGACGCAGCCCGACCGCCCACCAGGATCATCCGGGTGCCTCTGCGGATGATGAGCGCTTATCTGGTGCTGGAAGAGGGAGTGATCGTGGTCGATACGGGGTACCCCGGGAGCGAGGAGACGATCCTGGAAAAACTCAGAGAGACGGGCTCAGCCCCTGAAGGCGTCACCCTCATCCTCCTCACCCACTGTCATGCCGACCATGCCGGGAGCGCCGCGGCCCTGCGACAGAGGACCGGAGCCCGAATCGCGATTCATTGTCTGGACGCAGAAAATCTCAGGAACGGCCTTCAGGGTCAGATCCATCCGCTCAGTATGGTGGGGAGACTGACCGGGTGGTTCTTCGAGCGGGAGGCATACTCCAGGTACCCTGCCTGCGAGCCCGACATTCTCATCAAGGACGAACTCGACCTGGCGCCCTTCGGTGTCAGGGGCAGGGTGATTACGACGGCCGGCCACACCCCCGGCAGTGTCTCGGCCGTCCTGGAGAGTGGCGATGCCCTCGTCGGGGATCTCATCAACCCTTCGATCCTGTCAGGAAAGCCCGGCCTTCCCTTCTGGGGGGAGAGCGAGGAAGAGATCAGAGAGAGTGTCAGAAAAGTGCTGGCCTGCAGGCCCAAGCAGATCTATCTCGCACACGGGGGGATGTACCAGGCCACAAGAGTGAGGGAAGCGTTCGGGCCCTGATGATCAGATTCGCAAAAAAAAGAGTATTCTTCTCACCGATTAGTCGGCGTCGCGATGGTGAGGCACGTTCCGCCGATGAGACGGACGCTCCCGATGCTCTTTCCCTTCATCCGCTCGACGATGGTCTTTGCGGACTCCTCGGGCACCTCGACGAAAGTGTTGTTGTCTTCGATCCGGATCGCCCCGATGGACCGTCCCGGAATCCCGGTCTCACCGGCCAGAGCCCCAACAATATCCTTGGGTCTGATGTTGCGGTCTTTGCCGGCATTGAGGTGGAGACGAGTCATTCCGACCTCGACTTCTCCCCTATCCTCAGGTTCCGCAGCAGTTGACTTTGGCCGCGTCGTCCCATGACTGAGCATCATCTTCAGGAGGGCCGCCGCAACATCCTGGGCGGAGAGATCATCCTCGCCGATCACCCGGTCGACGATCCCGGCGTACCGGTCAAGGTCTCCTTCCTCGATCGTCTGCCTGACCTTTTCAGCCAGATTGCGCATTCTGCTCTCCTCAACATCCCGCTTGGTCGGGACCGGGAGGTTGTGGATCCTGGCCCTGGAATGGCGCTGGATCGCCCTCAGCCGGTAGCCGTCCCGCGGTCCGACAAAGGTGATCGCACGGCCGCCACGCCCGGCCCTGGCCGTCCGCCCGATCCGGTGGATATAATATTCTATGTCCTGGGGAAGGTCGTAGTTGATGACCAACTCCACGTCCTCGACATCGATCCCCCTGGCGGCGACGTCGGTGGCGATGAGCACATCGATGGCGTCGTTCCTGAACCTGCCCATCACCCGATCGCGCTGCACCTGCTTCATCCCGCCGTGGAGCGCCTCAGCCCTGACCCCGAGGGTATGGAGCTGAGTGGTGAGGTCGTCCACACCCTGCTTGGTGTTGCAGAAGACGATCGTAAGTTCCGGGTTGTAGATCTGGAGGAGCATGGAGAGCACCTCGGGCTTCTCCCTCCCCCGCACCGTCACCGAGAGTTGCTCGACTTGCGGGACGGTCATCTCTTTCTGCTGCACCCGTACAAACGCCGGGTCTCGCTGGAAGCGGCGCGAGATATCCCGGATCGGTCCCGGCATCGTCGCCGAGAAGAGGACGGTCTGGCGGTCTTCCGGAGTCTCCGAGAGGATCCGCTCGATGTCCTCCCTGAAACCCATGTCCAGCATCTGGTCGGCCTCGTCGAGGACGACGGTCTGCACAGCGTCAAGAGAGAGAGTACCGCGCTCCAGGTGATCGATCACCCGTCCCGGTGTCCCGACAATGATCTGCGCCCCGTGCCGCAGTGCTCCGAACTGTCTTCCGATCGGTTGACCTCCATAGATCGGAACGACAGAGAGATTTCCCTGGTGGCGGGAAAGCCTTTTGATCTCGCCTGAGGTCTGGAGGGCAAGTTCGCGCGTCGGAGAGAGAATCAACGCCTGTGTCCGGGGATCCTCTGGACTGATCTTTTCGACGAGCGGAATCCCGAATGCCGCCGTCTTGCCAGTACCGGTCTGGGCCTGACCGGTCACGTCCTTTCCTTCCAAGATCTGAGGGATAGCGAGTTTCTGGATAGGTGTTGGCTCCTCAAAGCCCATATCTTCTATTGCCTTGAGGATATTCGGGGAGATGGGAAAACTTGAGAAGCCACAATATTCTTGCATTCCTTACAAGTATGTGTTCACCCCTCATTAGGTACCATGTAAGGGCAGGGGCAAATCCACCTCCCGGACCTTTTTTCCAGATGCCCATATGCCGGTTGAATCTTATCGACCCTTAAGGAGACGGAGATATGAGGTTTTTATCGCATATTATTCTCTTTATGCCCACATTCATCTCCTCGCGCGGACGGTCGCCGGGGGAAGGGAGGAGAGATAACTCAAGGCCGAACGCTATCGGGAGCCTGAGACGCCCCCTCCGGATGTGATCGATAAAGTGGGCGCAACAGCCCCTCAGGAGAAATTTGAGCCAGTGCCTGCCCTCGATCGAAATCCGTTCGGCGAGGCTGATACCGTCATCTTCATGATCACCCCCCGCCTTCCTGTCCCCATCGCCATCCCGGGAGTCCGGGGCCAGCGCCCCCGACGAGAGCATGGGGGAGGGCAGGCGGGCGAACGAAGGGCCGCCCAAACCGAAGGACGAGGAATGCTCTAAGTTGCTCTCTCGCGCCGGGGGGCGGCGAGGGGTTGTGTTCTCCCTCGCTGTCAGGGTGTGAGGAGCGTGAGTCAACTACCCCGCCCTGAAGGACGGGGCTTGAGACTCTATCGTGTCGATAGTTCTCGTGTGGGTGGTTGACTGCACCCCTGCACCTCCAAGGTATACCTGTAGGTGCGTGCTCTGGACTCAATGTTCCGAGCCCCGATCAGGTCGGCATGAAGCGAGTGTCCACAACATTCGCAGACAAACGATTTCCTGTGCCTGTTGTTCTTGCTGATATGATTGCATCGAGGACAGGTCTGAGAGGTATAGGCCGGATCGACGTGAACCGTTGATATGCCTTTTTCCCCTGCTTTGTACTCGATAAAGGACTGAAGTTCAAAGAACGCCCAGGAGTGATGTGTATATCTCTGCTTCTTCGAGGTTTCTGTCCGATCCCTGATCCCGGAAAGATCCTCCAGTCCAATCACATCAACATTGTTCTGAACAGCAAACTCAACAATCTCCTTAGAAACACGGTGGTTCATATCAGTCATAAGCCGTCTCTCCCGGCCAGAGAGGTGGTTCAGCATCCTCTTTGCCGACCGGGTGCCCTTCGACTGCAACCGTTTCCGCATGTTAGAATAGATGTTTCGGAGATCCTTGGCTTTCCCGCCACAGAAAAACCGACACTTTTTGTCGGTTGTCGAGGCAACCGCAAGGAAGGTCTGGCCCACATCAACCCCCATGAAAGTCGATGACTCCATAACCTCACGGGTCTTGGTCTCCCTCTCACAACAGAGGTGGAAGTAATACGTCCCGTCCTGGTGTTTCACCAACTTTGAAGCTCCAAACTTCCACGATCCGTCGAGATATTGCTCCATGTGAGAATACCGGAAGAAATGATACTTTCTTCGGCCTTCGAGGGTGGTAAGCCCGATCTCGTCTCTGTCGAGAGTGAAGTCCCGTCCGAAGGAGAAGGTCATCGTGCTGGGGGTGTATGTGATCTGCTGCCACGTGGTCTTCTTTGCCTTGATCTGCTTCTGGAGTGTCTGGTAGGTTCCCGTGACCTGTCGGACGACGTTGCAGGACATCTGGGACTTGAGACCAATCTGTTCCCGGAGGGTCGGGTAGACGATCTTCTGGAGGGCAGCAGAACCCCTGGGTTTCCCGAGTTTGTACACGACCGCAGAGACGTAATTCATCCCCTCGGTGTAGGCCTGTACCGTCCGGTCAAGGAGATCGGTATCAGGACAGTCCATCTTGAGGATGACAGTCTTTGTGGTGAGCACATAGGCCTATTTCACTCAAAAGTATTAGGGTTATGTGCGTGAACTGCAAGTCCTCCACGGCCTGAAGACCGGGGACTCCTTGCGGAGATGGTTGAAGTTTTCTACAGAGCCCAAAACCCTACAAACCCCAAAAAAAGTATTAGATCAATCCGCGGCACGCGAGGAAGTAGGCCATCAGGGTTTCGAGCCCCCAGATGTACTCGGCGGCATCGACCGATCGGATCTGCCTGCCGATCTCTCGCACGCGCCGGTGGTCCTCCTCCCACTCCTCCATAAGGCGTTCCTCCACTTTCGCCTCCCTGAGATAGGAGAGGAAGGCTGCATCGTCACCCGAGGCACGGTGAGCAGCGATGTCGGCGGGCGTGATGAGTCCATAGGCCAGCGCCCAGCTCATCACCCCGGAGGAGTAGTCGCCCTCCTCGACCTCCCGCTCCCAGGTGCCGACCCAGTTTCCGATCCTGACCATCTGTTGGCCGTACCAGACCAGTTCCCGGAGATGAGGGAGGTCTTCCTGCCTGAGGGCGGGTGAGTACAGGGCGTCCACGGTCCCACAGATGTAGATGGTCATGTTGTGCGAGTTGTAGGAGAGGTTCTCGGCATGGCTGATCGCCTCGGGGTGCCGGTTGATGAGGTAGGCATACCAGAACGAGTTCCAGGTCTGGGCAAGGTCGAAGAAGAAGAGGTCGCCGAACTCGGCCCAGCGCGGGGCCGCTTCCACCCGGGCGTAGATTTCATCAAAGAGGGTGGCGAGGTAACGGACCCGGTGCGCCTCTTCGGGCGTCAGGTCTGTTGGTATCTCCAGATCGTCGCGCCTGAACGGAACCTGGAGCATCACCTCAAGCAACCGCCGGTTCTGGTGTCGGTCGGAGACGTCGTCGGTCACGGTGGTGGCCAGGATGATGAAGAGTTTGACCAGCGCCGCGTCCCTGCGGCATGCCGGCGGGACCGAGGAGAAGCCGAATGCCGGATCCTGATCGTACAGGATCTTCCAGCACCACTGCCAGAGGAACCGGTTCCTCTCCCCAAAATGTTCCTCATATTCGGGGAGGACGGCCACAAACTCTTCCGGAAGTCCGACCGCTGCGATCCCCTCTCTCAACAAGCCTTTTTCGGTGTCTGCATAGGTGCAGACCGCACTGATCACTGTTTCGTTATCGAGCATCTCAGCATCTCCTGAAAAGACCGGGCCGGAAGAGAGGACTGGGGGGTCAGGACCATCGGGGCCTGGCCGGACACTTCGGTGTGCTGGCGGGGGGTTCAGGCACCCGGTCTGGATCCTGATCGGGCCATCAAAGATATAAATATATTTATCAAATAATAAACCGGACCCGATGGTTCTGTATTGATTATACGTGACCGCAAATACCGTGATTTCCATGAAGAAGACAGGAACACTTCACGGCCTTCACCGCCCGGGAAACGGTGTGCACTGCGGGATCGGTGGCCATGAAATGGACGGTCCCTTTCTTGAGGTGAGCGAGGAGATCTTCTGGTCCCTCGAAGGGTTCGAGTTCAACAAAGGTGCGGCAGAGTTCGAAGGGGAGGTGGGCATCCGAACCGACCGAGAGCATTTTTTTGTGGGTCCGGCCGTACGCCTGGGCCGCACGATTCGCCTCCGGCGAGATGTTCCTGGCATTGTAGCCCTCGATGATGTCGACCCGACCGATGATCTCTTCAAGGGCGCGCCTCTCGATGGCGCTTGACCTGAAGGCGCAGAAGGGGTGGGGGACGATCGAGATGGCACCCTGCGCCCGGATCAGGTCGACGGTCTCGGCGGCGGGGAGGCCCGGTGGGATCTCCTCGGTGAGGAAGGCGCCGATCACCTCCCCTTCGGCCGTCGAGATCTCCTCGGCGCGGATGAAGGGTACGTCGGGGTCGGTCTCCCTGATCCGGCGGTAGACCTCTTCGGAGCCGCGGACGGTGTCGTGGTCGCAGACCAGTGCCAGAACCCGGTGCGTCTGCCATGCCCGGACGACGGCATCCGCCCCTACCACGGCGTCGGGCGAGTGGGAGGTGTGGACATGCATGTCAAGCCCGATGCACTCACTGTCTGTGTCAGTCGTCTGAAAGCGATCAGCGGGTGTGGTCCTCGATGACATGAATATAGATTGTTGGCCCGGAAGTATAGAGATGCTCCACTTAGTTTCCGGAGCACCCAATAAAATATAGAGGAGGTGGCCGCGTTCGACCGCCATCCGTATATGCCAGGAACGGCAGGAACATCCCATATGGATATGATCCGGATCCTGGGTGCAGGCCCGGCCGGGCTCTCGGCGGCCGTCACCCTGGCGAAGGCGGGGTACAATGTGGAGGTGTACGAAAAACGGGAGGACGCCGGGATGCGCTTCAAGGGCGATCTCCAGGGCCTGGAAAACTGGTCGGATCCCACCGACGTCATCGAGCGCCTCGAAATGATCGGGATCAGGCCCGCGTTCGAGCACCGCCCCTACCCCTGTCTCTCAGTCTCCGACGGTCAGGAAGTGCTCCCCTTTGCCTGTCAGAAACCTGCCTTCTATCTGGTCAGGCGGGGGAGCGAACCCGGCAGTCTTGACCATGCCCTCAAAGAGCAGGCCCACGATGCCGGGGCCGAGATCAGGTTCAATGAGACCCTCCCGGAGGAGAAAGCCGACATCGTGGCCACCGGTCCCGACAGGCGGGGGGTGCATGCCGTCGCAAAGGGCTACACCTTCTCGACCTCGATGGACGACCTTGCCTACGGGCTTGTCAATACCGCCGCCTCCAGAAACGGGTATGCCTACCTCCTGGTGATGAACGGCCGCGGCTGCCTCTGCACGATGCTGACCAGGTGCTTCGATGAGGCGGGGGCCTGCCTGGCAGAGGCCGAGCAGACCTTCTCCAGACTTGTCGACCTGGAGGTGCGGGATCCAGAACCCTGCGGTGGGGTGGGGAGGTTTGTCCTGCCGCCGCACTTCCAGGATCAGGGAAGACGGTACGCCGGGGAGGCTGCCGGCCTCCAGGACCCCTTCTGGGGTTTTGGGATCCTGTACGCCCTCAGGTCCGGCCACCTCGCCGCGCAGAGTATCATCAAGGACCTCGACTACGGCCACGCCGCAGAGGAGGCCTTCGGCGATCTGCTGAAGGCGGGGGTGGTCAACCGCTACCTCTGGGACCGGTATGGTCCGGAGAATTATGCCGGGATCTACCGGAGGCTCAGGGGAGTGACAGACCCGCTGCCGTACCTCCGTTCATTCTACACCTTCAACACCTACCAGAGGTTGCTGTATCGCAAGGCAAGACGGCACATGAAGGAGCGGTACGGGACAGTGCCGGCGGCATGAGGTCTCCGGGAAAGTTCTAGACTCATTAGTTCACGAAAAATTATGATCTGACCCAGATCCAATGGAACCCCTCGTATGAGGAAAGGGTTTTGTTGGGCTCTGTAAAATTCCTCTTCAGGAGTGAACATCGGGGGCTGACCACACCCTTGCCCCTGCATGAAGGATCGACGGAGGACACGATCACCCTCTGAACGATTCACCCCCCTCTGCCTTCCCGTCCTTATCGGAGCGCCCCCGGCGTGAAGATGGGGGACGGCGTGATGATCAGGCGTGCCGCCCTCAATCGTAGAATCTTCACCGCCGTCTTGCGCCGGGGGGCGGCAATTGAACAGTATCATTCAGGTGCCCTGTTGCGAGGAGAGGGATCAAGTATCCCTCCGCACTCTGGAGAACTGCAACGAGATATTTTCATCACGTATGCTTGAACCCGGGGCTCATGCCTAGTTCTACAGAACTGAAAAATGAGAGAAGTACTGAGACCACACCGTTATGAGGGGGTACCCCTCTCCCCTGCCATTTCCCTCCCAAACGGATTTTTCGCAAACTATTTGTACACATCTGGAACCACTATCTGGGATAAATGGACCCCCAACCTTCACCCCCTGGAGTCAAGGATCACGATGAACAGAGTTTGATCGAGCGGACGATCGAGACATGTCTCTGGAACTCTCGCTTCATCGTGTTGCTTGCCGTCGTTTTTGGGATCTTAAGTGCGGTCGTGCTTTTTATCTCGGGTTCGATCGAGGTCGTCACGACCCTGACGCACAGCATCTCGATCGCCGATGCCTCAGTCATGCATGAGGAGATCCTGATCGGGATCGTCGGGGCCATCGATTTCTATCTGATCGGTGTCGTGCTGTTGATCTTCAGTTTCGGGATCTACGAACTCTTCATCTCAAAGATCGATATCGCACGCAAAGAAGGAGATTACAACAACATCCTCGAGATCTATACCCTCGACGACCTCAAAAGCAAGATCATCAAGGTCATCATCATGGTGCTGATCGTCAGTTTCTTCCAGCGGGTGCTCACGATGGAGTTCAATACCTCACAGGACATGCTCTTCATGGCTCTCTCGATCCTGGCGATCTCGCTTGGCGTCTATTTCATGCACAAGCACAGGGTTTGAAGGGCCAGGAAAACAGGCACCCCCCATTCTTTCAGATCGTTTTTGCGTCACGGTTCAAAAAAGAAGAGAGATCATTTCGGCATTCCTGCATTAACTCTGGACATCGGCACCTGCCGGTGCGTACGCCGGGTAGGTCTGGATATTGCGGATGTTTGCCTGAGTCATGTTGTCGACGGTCTGCGGGTAGGAGATGCCCTGTGCAATCCCCTCGCCCCATGGTGCGATGGTGATGCAGCGGAACGCGAGACCTTCGTTCACCATGTCAGGAATGATCGGCTCTGCAGACTGGTAGTGGATGATGATCGGCTCGACGGCGGGCTCAGGCTCGATGACGATCGGTTCCGGTTCGATAGTGACATTCTCGTCGACGGTCACATTTTCATCAACGGTGACGTTTTCATCGACCGTCACATTCTCGTCAACGGTGATATTTTCATCGACGGTCACGTTTTCATCGACGGTCACATTCTCACCATCGGTCATGTTCTCATCGCCGGTGACATTTTCACCATCAGTGATGTTCTCATCGACGGTCGCGTTCTCACCATTGGTCATGTTCTCATCCATCTGAGCCATGAAAACACCCGAGTAATTCATTAAAGTCTCATCGGTGACATTCTCCATGGTCTCGTTGGTCACGTTGATGTTGTAGTCACCATAGACGAAGAGCGCACCCGCAGGCACGACCTTCCCTTCCTCGCCTCCCCAGGTACCATAGAGTGTCGTCTCGTTCTCGATCGTCACCATGAATCCGCCGTCACGCAGCACCCACCCCTCCATCGGGACATCCATGCCGGTGATATAGTAGACCCTGTACTCATTCCTCGGGTCGACACCGAATGCGACCGGTTCAGGGACTGTGGTGAAGTTCATGCCGAAGGTCTCCTCAAAGTAGGCCGTCGCCTCGTCTCTGGTCGTGTTGATCTCCTCGTCTGTGCGGCCCATGATATCCTTGTGGAACCACATCGCAAGATCGCCTTCCTCGGGCGGGACAGACGGGTCATACTGCCCGGTTGCCATCGCGACGACGACTTTAAAGTCGTCCTCTTCGACAGCAGTGACGGCACCCACCCCGAGGACCGCGATGGCCACCAGAACAAGTGACGCCACAAGTGTTTTTCGCATCATTATTCCATTCCCCCTCGTGTTTCGGCCAGAATATGGCCATCTTATCTCCCGGAACCGGAAATTATGTACGCCTCAACCGGCAAACCAGTTAAAGACCGATTTCCTGCTCGGAAGGTTTACCCACATGGATGCGTCCCGATATATACTTTCTCCAACATCCATGAAATCCGAAAATCGTGGCCCATAATTGTCGCATCCGACAGGGCGACATGATGAAAAATCCATGAATCTCAGTGCGGCGACCCCCACCAGGTGTCAGCAGATTGACGAACATAGACCATACCGGGCCCCTCGCCCTCGCTCCCCCCATAAAAACACATTGAATTTATGATAGTGGCCATCCCAGAACCCTCTTCTGAACGACGAGGTACTCTGTTCCCGTCCGCGGCCCTGTCGTGAGGAGAGGGATCAAGGGACTTTACACAGTCCATAGATCGTTCATATCAGATGCAGAGAGAACCCCATCACCCCCGACACAGTCCCGGTCCAATGGGCAGAGTCAGTTTCATATAATTCCAGGAACAGGTGCGGGCATGAGCATCAACTATGGACCACTCTCTCTCGCGTGCCTGCTCGTCCTCTGCCTCTGCACCGCGGGCACGGCCCATGTCCCGGTCCAGGGCGGAGAGAACGATCACCTCGACCATGCCCTCCCGGTCGAGAACCCGGAAAAATCCTGGGTGGTCTACGACACCCTCCCGCCTGGTGGCGGGGTGAAATACTATCGCTTCGATCTTAAGGAGGGAGATGAACTCCGCCTCGGCCTCTTCACTCCGGACCACACCGCCTCACCACCGACACTGGTGGTGATGGAGCCGGAGGTCGCAGGATCAGGTGCCACTCCGTCCGGTGTCGAGATCCCTCCCGACGCCGCGGCCGTCGTCGTGGAGAGTGCTCCCCCTGATCAACCTGAGTACGAACCCTTCACCCCCTCGGCACTCTATCCTGTGGCGGCGTACACCCTCGTCGCCACCGTGCCAGGCACCTATTATGCCGCCGTCGCCGGGGACGAAGGGAACTTCGGGCTCTCGGTCGGATTCAGGGAGGAGTTCTCTCCCTCCGAGTGGCTCGGCGTCCCGCTCTCGGTGGTCGGGGTCCATCTCTGGGAGGGGCAGTCTCCGGCCCTGGTCTTCGGCCCCCTGGTACTGGCCCTGGCCATCGGGGCCGTCTTCCTCGCCCGGGCACCGCGGCGCCCCGATCTGCCCGGACTCCTGGCCCTTGCGGCCGGGCTTCTGTACATCGGCGGGGGGGCGATGGTCCTCCTCCAGATGGGGATCGCCATCGCGCAGACCGGATGGGCCGTTGCAGCCCTCTTCACCCTCATCTTCGCCCTCGGCCCGATGCTCCTCGGGGTCGTCGCCCTCAGGGCAGGGAGGGAGAGGGAGCGGAAGGGCTTTGTCCTGAAGATGGCCGGCGTCGGGCTGCTCGGCTTCCTCCTCTGGGCTGGATTGGTCGTCGGGCCGATCCTTGCCCTGGCCGCGGCCCTGGCTGGCGCCCTCAGAAGAGGTGGGTAGCGGGATACCGTTATCCTGCCATGCGTCGTAAGATAGCAGAATTATGACTGAGGCAAAACGACCTGTTGTCCTGATCCTTGGTGCGGGAGGGGTGGGCCTCTCTCTTGCCGGGGCACTTGCGGGGGTCGCCAGGGTTGCCGTCGCATGCAGGCCGCGCCATGCTGCGACGGTCCGAAGAGACGGTCTCGTGATGGAAGGGGTCTGGGGGGACCGCATCGTCCGTGAGATCGCCTGCATCGCCGGTCCCGAGGAGGCCCCGTCTGCACCGGATCTCGTCATCATCACAGCGAAGGGCTTTGATACCAGGGCGATCTGCGAGGAATACGCCGCCGTGCTCAGGGGAAGCACCGTTGCCAGTCTCCAGAACGGGATCGGCAACGAGGAGATCATCGCCGAATATGCCGGAACCGTCATCGGCGGCACGGTCACCACCAACTTCTCGGTCGTCGGCGACGGGCATGTGAAGGCGAAGAGTCAGAGCAGCCCGATGGTCCTTGGCCTCTGGTCAGGCCCCGATGACGAGAGTCTCCAACGCCTTGTCGCCCTGATACGCTCGGCCGGCATTCTCGTCGAGGCCGTGAACGACATCAGGTCGGCAAAATGGTCGAAGTCGCTCCTGAACCTCTCGGTAAATCCGATCTGCGCCCTCCTCTCCATACCGGTCGGGAAGGCGGCCGACCTTCGTCTGCGGAGCGTGATCGAGCATATCGTCTCCGAAACCTTCGCCGTGATGGAAGCAGGGGGCGTCAGGACGGCATGGCCGTCTGCAAAAGACTACCTCGACTACCTCTTCTCGGTGCAGGTTCCCGACTTCGCCACCGCCTACCCCTCGATGTATTATGATATCCAGGCGGGGCGAAAGACCGAGATCGACCTCCTCAACGGCTACGTCGCCGGGCAGGGGGAGAGACTCGGGATCCAGACCCCATACAACCGGTGTATCGCCGACCTCATCCGGTTCAGGGAGATCGACGGCAAATGAAAGGACGCTTTTCATAAAGACGCAAGAAGATCGTCCAGGATTCGCCTGCTCTCGACCATCGCCTCCAGTGTTCGCTTCATGATCCTCCCGTTCCGCAACTCCCGGCCCTCGTCGATCCCGTGGGACGCGGCATATCCGGTCAGGAGGCCGACCTCCTCATCGGTGAGCGCATTCTTCCCGGGGTCAGGGAGCGGCAGGATCTCAAGGGTCACCTTCTCTCCGGCAAGATACCCGGCGATACGCCTGAACCCCCCGAGGCCGATCTCTCCTTCGCCCACCGGCCGGTGATCAAAGACATGGTACCGTGGATGAGGACTCTCCGGGGTGCAGTCATGGACATGATACGACACCGGGACGCCGGTCGCCCTCACCTCTCCGATGAACCTGCTCATGGACTCGACGGCCTTTCCTCTCCTTTGCCCCACTTTTTTCCGGTAATAATAGTAGACATGCCCGGTGTCGATGCATGCTCCCACTGATCCGATTCCGGTCGCCCTGATCGACTCCATCAGTCCGATATAGTCGCGGGGTACGAGGCGGCCGCTGAACTCCACGTACAGGATCTTTCCACGTCTCATGAGAGAAGGGTCGATCGCCCTGCAGGCACCGGCATATGCCTCCATCCCGGATGCCGAGAGGGTTCGGGCGTGCGGATCGCTCTCGTCGTGAACGACGACCGAGATGCCGGGAAGCGCATCGAGGAGCGAGACCGCCGCGTCGACATACTGTTTATTCCGGCAGGGTTCGTCGTCTGAAAAATAAAACTCAAAATCCTTCCCTCTCCGGATATGTATTGAGACCTCGGGCACCCGGGGAAGGCCTGCCAGGAAATTCTTCAGGATCTCCAGGTCTCGCTGCGACCTGATACCGACCTCAAGGCCCATCCGGTGCCGGCAGGCACACCGCACCTGCATCTTCATGAGCGCCATGTCTCCGCCCCGGAGGTCGAACCTGATGAAGTAAGTGGGCATGAGTCCTGGCAGATGAACATCCGGTCCGAGTTTAAAAGTTTGCAGGCAGAGAGTATATGAACGGGGGCCGTGCACTCTTCACCATGGCCTGGAAGCGGGCCCTCCTTGAAAAGCGAGAGGTCCGGACGTCGGAGGGGAGGTATACCATCACCCTCGAGAGAGAAGATCTCTCGGTCCTGTATCCCGCAATGGAGCGCTACACCCTCACGCTCCGGGCCGGAAAAAAAGAGGTCGCCGTCTTCAGGACCAACACCTACGAATACTCCCCTACCGTCGGCCTCGACCCCCGCTCGGTCGCCAGGCAGCGCGCCCGAATATGGGAGGAGAGATTGAAAGACGAACCCCTCGATTTTCTCGAATATCTCACGAAAGAACAGACCCGTCGCCTGCCAACCCTCCCGCTCACCGATGTGCTCGTCATCCAGGGAAGCCCGCGGGCCGACGGGAACTGCAGCATCCTCGCCGGATGGGTCGCAGAAGAGGTTAAAATCTCCAGGAAGTCAGTGCAGGTGCTCTTGCCCGACGACATGGAGATCCATCCGTGCATCGGGTGTTACCAGTGCTACAACACCGGTGCCTGCACCTTCGAGGACGAGATGGAAGGGGTTGTCCGCGCCCTGCGGTGTGCCCGTCTCCTCGTCGTCTGTACGCCGGTCTACACCAGCACCGTCCCGGCCGGGCTCAAGGCCCTCATCGATCGCTGCCAGGCCCTGCATGCGGCGCTGAACTTCACGGGGAGGAGAAGAATGGAGGGTACTTGTGGCCTCCTCCTCGGAGTCTGCGGTCGGCAGGGCCAGGAGAACTTTGCATGTCTCGCACCGGTCGTCGAGGTCTTCATGGAGAACCTCGGGATTGTCCCGGCCGGCGAGGTGCTGGTCGACGGCATCGACCGGGCGCGAGACATCAGGACGATACCCGGTCTGGAAGGGTGGGTGCGCAAAGCGGTGCGAACCGCACTCAGTACTTCGTGTTGTCCTTCATGATCCTGAGCATATCCAGCCAGATCACGAGTTCGCCCTTCTCGACACCCTTTTCAGCGCCTTCGCCACCGCTCTTGATGATCCCCTTCACAAAGCCGTCGGTACCGAGGCCCTCGTCGATCTGCTCGACATTCTTCTCCGATACCTGGATGACGCTGTGGACATCGCCGACGATCACCCCGACGTTCGCCCCGCCGGTTGCCTCGGGCATCAACACGATGATCTTCTTTGTCGTCTCGGTTTCCAGATCAGGAATGCTGAGGAGAGGGGCGAGGTCGATGACCGTTGTAACCTCACCCCGGAGATTGATCAGCCCGGCGATATGGGCCGGGGCTCTGGGAACCGGGGTGATCGGGATCATCTCCACGATCTCCCTTGCCAGGTGGATGTCCAGGGCATAGCACTCGCCACCCAGTTCGAACTTCACGACATCGATAGTTTCAGCCATGTCCGGGCCTCACGCAAGTTTGAAGCCGCCCACCTTCTCACTGAGGTGGCCGACCATCTCTGCAACTTCATGGGCGCCGCTCCCGACCTCCTGGGCCGAGGCCGACACTTCTTCGGTGAGGGCGGCCATGTCTTCGATGCCGCGCATGCTCTCCTGGGTCATGCCCCTGGTCTCGGCCACCTTCTCGGTGACGCGGTTGGTGTTGCTTGCCTGGTCCTCGGTGGCTCTGGCGATCTCGGTCACGTTCTCCTTGACTTCCCGGGACATCATGACCAGGTGGTTGAGGGCTTCGAGGGTCTTGTCGACACTTGCGATCCCCTCGTTGATCTCGGCGTAGACTCCCTCCATGTCCCTGGCTGTCATCTCGGTCTGGCCCTGGATGGTGGTGATCAGTCCCTCAATGTTGCTGGTCGCCTTCTTCGACTCGCCGGCAAGGTTTCTGACCTCGCCTGCGACGACCGCAAAGCCGCGACCGTGCTCACCGGCTCTGGCCGCCTCGATCGCAGCGTTGAGCGCGAGCAGGTTGGTCTGGTTGGAGATGTCGGTGATCAACTTGACGATCTTGTCGATCTCCTGCATCTGGGAGTTGAGTTTGCCAATCTCGTCCACAGCCCGCTGGGCAATGGTCACAACGGCCTGCATCTTTCCGGTCGCTTCCTGGCCGAGGTTCCTGGCCTGTTCGCCGACTTCGGCACCCTTCTCAGTGTTCTGGAGCACTTCCTGGCAGGTGCTGGCGATCTCCTCGACCGATGCGGAGAGGTCGGACATCGCGCGTGCGGCGTCCTCGAAGTTGTCGAGTTGTTTCTTGGAGTCGTCAGATGCCTTCTGGCTCTTTATCGCGACCTGCTCGATGGCCTTCGCGATCTCCTCTGAACTCTTGCTCGTCTCGTCGGTGTTGGTGTTCACGTCCTGGATGGCTCTGGTGATATCGCTCATCAGATCGTTTATGGCAGTCCTGGTGTCGAGGAAGTCTTTCTTCAGGTTCCTGAGGGGATCGTCCTCGCGAAGTTCAAGGGCGACCGTGAGATCTCTCTTTGCCATGGCACCGAGAGCGGTTTCCAGTTCTTCTGCACTCGCTTCAAGCCGCTGTGCATTCTCTTGGGCCTGCTTCTCCTGTTCCTTGATGACGGTAATATCCTGGACGATCTCAATGTGCCCGATCCGCTGACCTTCTTCATTTTTCAGGTAGGCGACTTCAAGTTTGAAGTTCTCCTCGCCGACGTCAAAAAAGGTGT
The DNA here is from genome assembly GCF_017357525.1 of Methanofollis aquaemaris. Taxonomy (NCBI): domain Archaea; kingdom Methanobacteriati; phylum Methanobacteriota; class Methanomicrobia; order Methanomicrobiales; family Methanomicrobiaceae; genus Methanofollis; species Methanofollis aquaemaris. Next base: position 579,169 of record NZ_CP036172.1, read on the forward strand.
TTATCGAGTCTTTACCGCTTCTCTGGAGTTGTTTGACACCACAGTTTTCGTTGTGGCAGAGCGGACCATTGGTGGCGCTGCAGTGCCGACCCCTCTGATGATCGCGATCAAGGCCGAAAGATTCTGCGAAAGCTTTGTTCATCGCGGTCCAGTTCATTGCCATATCGGTGACACTGATCGGGTACGGGATGGTGTCCAGGATCTCTTGATACCACCGGGCCTTCGTTTCCGCGTCCCCGGCAAGTTTTTCAGCCCGCGCCTGCTCTTCATCCGCCGCGGTGGTGTCTTCGATGACGAGGAGGATATTCTCGATCTTCCCGTCCTCACCGAAGAATGGGATGCTGTACTCATGGGCGCGCTTCACCCCGACCGGGTATTCGACCACGGTCCTGGAGCAACCACGCGTCTTTTTCCGGAGCGTGTCGCTGAGCCCGTCCCCTTCTTGCTCAAGAATCTTGAAGTCCTCGACATGTATCCCGACGACCTCGTCATGAGTCATCCCGCTGAACTTCTCGAAGGCGGGGTTGTCATCGGTGACATTGCAATCGGCATCCAGGAAGAGCATGGGCACCGGGTTCTCGCTAATCGTCATCTGGTAGTTTTTCAGATTTAAGGAGAGTTCTTTGCTCTCTTCTTCCTTCTTCTGAAGTTTCCCGATCAGCTGGTTCACTGCTGTGACGATAGGTCCGAGTTCTGCATCACACTGCTCTTCATCAAGGGTCTTTGAAAAATCCCCGTTCAGTGCCCTGGATATAGTATCAGTAATCTCTGTAATCTCCACTTCTCTTCACCTGCCAAGATATGTTCTGCACTCTGCCCTGCGTGCGGAATTCTGATCTTCATGGGGGGTATATTCCCATCAGAGCGTACTGGTAGTGGCTTTCGCGCACGGCTGAGTCTAACGTACTAAATTCAATTCATCATTTATATTACTTCCTATTAATTTATTTTTTGAATTTTGAACCATTATGATTTATCGTTAATAAATTAGTCGACATATAGAAAATAAGCTTAATTGGTCATTCATACACACAGAATGATTCCATACCAGCAGGAATATCACAATCTTTTTAAAAAATAAGGTTTTTTAGAGATCATTTCCCCCAAATAAGCCGTTTAAGATCCCTGTTCTGGATGAACGGTGCGAGGGTTTTCACATCCCCCGGCCCCTGCATGAGAATCGATCTGGAGCAGCCTTGTAGAATAGAGCATGAGCCGAGAGCACACCCCAAGCAGAACACATGAAAAGATTCATAGTAATTTCTCTTCAGGAGCATGAATCCAGGATTGACCACACCCTCGTGAATGATCAATAGGGGATGGAATCACCCCTCGGTTCCTGTCACCCTCCCGATCAGGAGGAGAGGGATCGAGGGATTACCATGAAAGAGTATTCATGTGGAGGTTATTCCAAAACTCTCCTCTTCCACTCTCCACCAAAGAGAGAGATCAATGATGGTGTAAAAACCTCATCCCTCGCAGCTTGAACATACATTCATCACTTTTCCCATCCTCGCGCCGGGGGCGCTGCCCCCGGACCCCCGGGGATTGCGATAGAGGTGGGAAGGCACATTTGATGATCCTGAAGAGGGGATTACCGTTCTCCACCCTATCTTCTGCGGAGGGAACAGGGTGCGGCAGCCCTCCGACGGAAGATATGCGCTCAAAATTTCTGGAATGAAGGATTTTGATCCAGATGAAGATTCATGTCCGGGGTACTTTTGGGATATGCTCGTGGGATGCACGAGGCGTGCTTTCGCTTCATGAACAGTTCAAAAGAGCCGATTGGTCCGGATTTATGAAGATCTTCCCTCCTACATGGATGGTTTCTGGATGAAACCCTCAACTACTTTTTTTTCTTCGGCCTGCCCCGTTTGCCATTGGACTGAACGCCTAATTTTTTTAGCATCTTTTCAATGGACCATCGACCTCGACCGAGTTCTTTTTCCAATATATCTATCGAAGCCTTCTTTGTTTTTCCAGATGAGATCAGTTGATTGAACCGTCGTATCAGAGTTTTCTTGTCGCTATCAATCCATTTTTTACCTTGATTTGCCTTTTTTTCTATTTCTGGAATTCTTAACGCCGACAAAAGGTATCCTGGTTTTAGATCTCGCAATTCTTCGATTTTCGTACTGAACATCAAGGGAGAAATCTCAAAACCGATCGCCCGGCGATTCAGACCGATGGCCACTTTTGCGGTCGAAAAGCCCCCAAGAAACATATCGCACACCAGATCGCCCTCATCGCTACTGTACTGGATCATTTTAACGAGCAATAAGACCGGCAATTCATTCTTATTTTTCACCCGGCCAGGCTTGTATTCACGATTGATAATCCAGACATCTTCACGATCCTGATAGTTCAATGAACCACTATTGGGGGCCTTTTCCTTAACGCCGAATCGAGATTCCAGGTTGAATGTCCTGTTACCCCCGGGTTTCTCGTAATAGAGGATGTGATAATGGGAAGAAACATATTTTTTGCTCGTATAAACTCCAAAATTGTATTTCCAAATAATATGATTGATCTCTTCAAGTTTGGTCTGTCGAAGAGCATGAAGGATATGATAGAGATTCGTATATCCTGAAACAATATATATCGACCCGCCCGGTTTGAGAATACGTTCCGCTTCTTTTATCCATTTAAGGCTGAATTCTCCGCATTCAGATTCAGGGATTTCGACATATCCCTCTACCACAAAATCCTCGTTCCGGTTATAGTGCAGGTGGAGTTTATCCCCGTTGATCCCATACGGGGGATCGGTGACAATAAGATCTACAGAATTCGATTCGATATGCTTTTTAGCTCCAGATATGCAGTCTTCGTTGTAAAATTTGCCACACGGTGTAATGAAAGACTCCATGGTATATCCTTCTGTTTCTACTCAATTTTATTCTCAAAATCCTGCGAACTCTACTGAATTTGTATCTTTTTCACCACTTCTAATCCTTTTCTTTTTCTCTCCTTTCTCCAGGATTCACCCTCAGAGGACAGACGAGCATCTTCTTCAAATGAAGTCAGCAGGTCGTACCCATCGCGTATCGGTCCTCTCCTCCGGGGAAGTTTGTCAGGGGAGGAGGCAGCCCGAACAGAGCCACGATACGGAGCAAAGTCTACCCACACCCCTGATAAGAAGTCGGGGCGTTCCACATCTCAGGGCGGATCCCGGACCGGAAACCGCCGCACACATTTTTCGTCTCTGATTCTCCGAATAAAACGGACCCCGTCCTGTCATGAGCACGCACACCAGGCAATGGAGAAGCAAAGACAGAAGAGAGTAAGTGTCATGTCATCACTCAAATGTCTGATACTTTTTTCAGCTATGTTGAATCGCCCATAGCAGACTTCAGGGTGATTTTTATAGTAATTCAGCATGAACCTTGGGCCCAAGCATACGCGATTGAACATTGTTCTAGAGATCTTCTGATCGATGCGCCTTCCCGCACGCTTGCGCCGGGGGCGCTGCCCCCGGACCCCCGGGATGGCGATAGGGACGGGAAGGCAGCGGGAAGATCATGAAGAGGATAGTGTCGTCCCCGACGCTCTCTTCACGCGGGGGACTGGAGGATGGTCAACCTCCCGCACAAAGATCAATACAGACGATTTCTTCACGGCCAAAAATGTCTGTCGTTCAATCGAATTCTCCTGGCGACCTTGTGTTCTTGTCTCGCCACCAGACAATAGGAACAAATGCGAGGGGAGGGGTTCGAACCCTCGAACTTCTACAAGACTGGACCCTAAATCCAGCGCCTTTGACCTGGCTCGGCAACCCTCGCGTATACACCGGCACAAAGGTCACTCTCTGGTAGGAGCGCCCCCTATAAATATCATAGATGCCGGGCACGCTCCGACCACCTGATTTTATCTTTTCTCCCCTCAAATGAAGAGCAGGACTGCTGGACCATGCTCAAAGCGCTGGACACCTATCAGAAAGGCATATACTATATCCTCATCGGCCTCCTCGCCATCATCATCGGTTTTTCCGTGATCGAATTGGCGATCCTGACCATTCAGGGCCTGTTCTACCAATCGGCCCTGCGGCTTGAGAACCATGAGATCATCGGAGTCTTCGGGCTTTTCCTCCTTGTCCTCATCGGCCTCGAACTCATGGAGACGATCCGGGCATATGTCGAAGATCACAGGGTCCATGTCGAGGTGATCATGCTTGTTGCGATCATCGCCGTGGCGAGGAAGATCATCATCCTCGAGTCAGAGGAGGCAAACGAGTTCTCCCTCATCGGTATCGGGTTCGTCATCATCGCCCTCGCATGTGGTTACTATCTGATCAAGAAGGCGAGGAACACCGATAAGGAAACCATAACCGAACCCTGCCTCCAGAAGTGAACGATAACCCCCTCACACACCCGATCTATTCTCTTTTTATCAGCATCTTCGCCGGTGCGTTCCGAAAATAACGACGAGGGACGTTTCGGAAGAGGGATATATGGGACATTCAAGAATCTCGTAGATGAAATATGAATCATAAGATGATAGTGCCAATATTGTTCTGCGCCGCCCTCGTTCTCATCGCCGGATGCACCACCACTCCCACTCCCGCACCCACCACCGCCCCGGAGGCGGTGGTGGCCAACGCATGCTACGACTCGAAGGGCCACGTCACCTTTGAGATCGTGAACACCGGGACGGCTGAGGCCGTCATCGACTATGCCTGGACGCTCATCGACCCCGCGACCGGAGAACCGATCGATGCGGGGGAAGGCTCAGTCACTCTCGGCCCTGACGAGTTCGAAGGAGTCTCCGCCCCCATCAATACGACAATTCCCCATGACGACGCTGGGAACTCCATCATCTGCGTGAACCTCTCGGTGGACGGGAAGACCATCCATCAGTACCGTCAATGATCCCCAACTGAAGTCGCAGGCATGAACATTCATGCCCATAGGCTTGCCCTTCCATCTCTTCCATACTTTTTTTCTGGAAGTGGAGTGCAATAGGCTGATTGACGACAATCATGCATGCAATGTTCTTTGCTGGACTTTGTAAAAAATCTTGATTCAGGATCTTTTATTTAGGATCAACCGCCCTCAGATCCCATCAGAGGAAGAGACCAAATCGCCCTGTTTTGCCTCAGACCGTACTTCTTTCTTCCCGCCGCCGATGAGAGCAAGGGCCGCGGGCATGATGACGATCGCCCCGATCAGGGAGAACCCGACGGCGATGACCGTCGTGATCCCGAAGTTTGCGATGATCTTGAAGTCCGAGAGCATGAGGGCCGAGAAACCGCATGCGGTCACGAGAGCCGAGACCGTGACCGCCGTCCCGACCTTCTGGACCCCATCGCGTATGGCGACGAGGGGGTCGCCGGTCTCCTCAAGTTCCTCGGCATACCTCTCCATCATCAGGATCGTGTACTCCGAGGCAACGCCGATGGTCATTGAGCCCAGGCAGGCTGTCATCGGGGTGTAGTCGATCCCGAGGAGGAGCATGCCCACGGCATTCCAGCCCACGATGGCGACGAGGGGAAAGAGGGGCGAGACCGCGTACCGCCGCCTATAGACGACCACAAGGTACGCCAGGATCAGGGCAAAGCCAAGGTAGGTCATCTCACCCTTGCTTTGCGCGATGTTGGCGATGAGAGAGGTGTACATATCGTAGTCGCCGGTCGGATAGACTACAATGCCGGGCGGCGGCTGCATCCAGCCGACATCGGTCATGACCTCCTCCTTCACCTGGTTCTGGGTGCCCATCTCCATATCGGTGGTCGAGAACTGGATCACCGCGGCCGTATGGCCGTCCAGGTACTTCGCCCTCTCATCTCCAGGGATGCGGGCGAGGGCCGCGGCGAGACCGGGTTGACTGGCGGGGAGGACACCGTTGTTATACTGTCTGATGAGCGTCGCGATGCTTGTGACGCCGGTGAGTTCAGGGTGCTCGTCAAGGGCGTACCGGCCGAAACGATCGATCCAGGCGATCGCCTGATAGTCGTCCACCCGGTCACCCTCCACCAGGAGGGGGAAGGGCTGGACCGAACCCACTATTCCGGTCACCGTGTTCAGGGAAAGTTTGGTCGGCATGTTCGGCGGGACGAAGGTGTCCTGGTTGGTATCGATCGGGATCGAGGTGTCGACGGTGATCCCGGCAAAGGCCACCACCGCCGCCACCAGCAGCACCGGCACCGGGTTCTTTGCGATCTTCACCGCGGCTCCCGAGAGGAGGCTGTCGTACCGGTTCTTCAGGGCGACCGCCCGACCAGACCCCCCGGGCTTGGGACGATACTTCACGAGGAGAGCCATCACGGGCAGACCGACCAGGGCCGCGCCGTAACAACAGGCGATCCCGATGATGCTGACCAGACCGAAGGACCGCACCATCGGTACCGGCGAGATGAACATGGCGATAAAGCCCATCGCCGTCGCAAGCATCGCAATGAGCACCGCAGGGCCGGTCCGCACGATCGTCGTCCTCACCGCGTCAGGGAGGGGGGACAGGCGGCACTCCTCGTCGAGTCTGGCCTGGAACTGGATCGCATAGTCGATCCCGAGGCCGAGCAGCACCGGGAAGGCAGCTACGACGCCGATATTCATGTGGATGCCATTGAAGCCCATGATCCCGAAGGTGAAGATCATCCCGACCACCACAAGAGCCGCAGGGATGAAGCGGTGGCTCATCGAGGAGAAAAGCACCGCAAGGGTCACGACCATCAACCCCATCGCCGCGGCGATGAGCACCAGCAAGGAGCCGGAGAGTTCATCCTCCATCTGTTCGTCGAAGGCGGTGTTCCCGGTGATCTCGATCGAGACGCCGGGCGGCGGGGACTCGCTGTCGATCACCGACTGGATGTTGCCGAGGACACTGCGGGAGACGTCCTTTGAGACCCCCTGGTCCACCGTGACGAGGGCAAGGGTCATCGTGTTGGACAGGAGCAGTTTCTCCTTAAGGTCGGGGGGGAGGCGGGAGACAAGTGTCTGTGCCTTAGCCCTTGAATCGGGAAGTGTGCCCCCGTTCATCTGCATGAGCACGTCGGCAAAACTCTCCACAGAAGCGACATTCCTGACCTCCCTGATCTCTCCTTCAAGACGGTTGAGGAAGACGAGGAGGTCGGGGTCGAGGGGATCGTCGCACCGCACAAGGAGAACCACCGTGTCGGAGAGGAAGCGTTCGCTGTAACTGTCATAGATGATCCCCTCCTTCGTCGATTTGTCGAGATAGGTGTTCGACCCTGTCTCCATCGTGACGCCTGTCATCCCGATGATGCCGACGACGAAGAGGACGCCTATCAGGAGGGCGAGTTGGGCAGGATAGCGGAGGATCCCCGTGGCCACCCCGTTGAAGATCTGCTCTATTCTGGATATATCGTCTGATTTTTGCGGGATCATGCCAATGCCTGTATGAAGTATTTTTCTGTCCTCCGGGTATGGTTTTTTCGTATCCCGGCCCTGACCGCCACCCTCATATCAGATCACTTCCACTGTAGGTGTATGGAAGACCTCCCTGACTACAACGACCTCTGGCGGGCGGCGATCGAGTCGCGGCAGGGCGAGGAGAGCGACCCGGGTGCCCGGTGGGACAAAAAGGCCGGGGCCTTTGATAGGATGGCCCGCGCCGATGGTGTGCCGGTCGAGTACTGCATGATCGGCGTCAGGCCGGATGAGACGGTCCTGGACATCGGCGCCGGGACCGGGCGGCTCTCGGTTCCGTTCGCACGGGAAGCGCGCCATCTCACCGCCCTCGATCCCTCCGAGCAGATGCTCGACCGACTCCGGCAGCATATGGCCGAGGCCGGGCTCTCCAACTACACAGTCCTCAGGGAGCGGTGGGAGGTGGCGGAGGTCGAGGGCCATGATGTGGTGGTGGGCGCAAATGTCCTGGGCTTTGCCGACCTCCGTGCGGCCCTTGCAAAGATGGACGCCGCCGCACGCCGGGCTGTCCACCTCTTCTGGCACGCGGGGGAGTGGCGCGAGCCGGACGAGATGACCCTGCACAGAGTCGTCTTCGGGGAGGATCAGTGGGGATACCCGGACTATCTCTGGGTGGTGCATGTCCTCCACGAGATGAGGATCTATGCCAATGTCACCATCTACGGGACCGAGCACACCACCAGGTACGCCTCGGTCGATGAGGCGGCGGCTGAGTGGTGCCGCCTCCATGATGCGCCTGACGGAAGCGAAGCGACCGTGCGGTCGCACTTTGCGCGGGTGCTCGCCCCGCTGGAGGGCGGCGGGTACGTGCTCAGGCGGAGGTGGAGGATGGCGATGATCTGGTGGGAGAAGGGGACGGGATGGGCGACCTGAAGAGTGGATGGCTCCTGGATGCACGCGGACTCTCAAAGAGGGGGGACATCTCTAACTCCCCATCTTCTCACATCAATCGCGCCGGGGGCTTCCTCTGAGATCGAGAAGATGGAAGATCAAAGATCTGTCCTGTCGGTTTTGTTGAATTCCTCATGATAAAAGGTTTAAAAAGATCCCATTCACACATCAGCACCAAAAAAGGCAGATTTTTAAGACAATATTGAACATGAATGCCTATTGATGAAATATGAGTCCAGAACCCGACCCAATAAAGTCAATCTCCATCCCGGTCATTATGCTCATCTGCCTCTGCCTCACATGCGGCTGCTTTACGTCACAGAGTTTTTCAGTCCCACCGAATGCGTTCGGTCTTCCTCTCCTGGACATCTGGAATGAGAGCGTCGCACTCTCCGGGATAGATGAGCGTACTGCTGATCTTTCCGACCTATACATCTTCATAAAGGACAACGGCGGGATCGAATCTATGAATCTTGCTTTCTCTGGAGAGAAAGACGGAAAGATACAGCGTTACCGGGTTGACATGAACGGAGAAGGACTATTCACCCTTCGATCCACAGGAACACTCGACCCGGACATGGACCCCATCAAAGTACGTCCCCGCCCACTCCTCAGAGAACTTGAGATGATCGACTACCGGGAGTTTATCGGGGATCTGCCCCCAGGAACATGCATGCTGAATGTCCGCCTGCATGATGGTGTGGGAGCGTCGTTCGATGAAAGGAATGTGTGCATCATGTCGCTTGAGAACGGGACCTTTTCTCCCCTGAAGAGGGTCATCCAACCAGCGTCTTATCTCACGATATGCAAGATGTACAGAACAGACCATGAGAATGGCACATCATATTCCAGCGATGTCGGCCCTGAGGGAGAACGCACCTACATCTTTGCGTTCACCCCCGATCAACTGACAGGAGTTTCTGTAGAGTGCCCCGAATATCCTCAGGAGGACACAGAGGGGCCCTGCAGGCCCCTCATCCCATCCGCCGGCGGCACCAGCGGGGGCGGATCCTCTCGTTGATGTATGAACCTGAACTCTGCATAATCGCAGGCAAAATAATCCTGACCCTTTTGTCAGGGCGACACTTCTGTTCCCCGGCGTGAGAAGATCTCTCACCTTCTCCCTCTTGCGGGGTTTACACTCTCGAATGGCCATCTTCCTGCAAAACGATCAATTCCGGGCTCTGTAAAATCAGGTATGAGGCGTGCTCTCGGCTCATGCCAGATCTACAAATCCAGAACCAGACAGGTCTGGCCCTCCCAAAATCCCCCCGGAATCCTGTCTTTTTATAGGCATCCCTCGCAGGCGTATCGTGGGGTCACAGGGGAAAACATTACCTTCAGTCATATCGGGGCTCAGGGGGCCGGGAGTGGCCCGGTTCCCTCCCCGCGTTGCATGAAAAAACGGCCCTCCGGCCCGATCGGAAACGAAGCCCGGGATGACCCAGGATCGGAGGCCTGAATCTTGAAACCAGGGGCAATATGGCCGTATTCTGGGGCGGGTCGTACCTCCCTGCCCATGTCAGCCCTCACCCTCCGGGGTTCCAATCCCTCAGGCGCCCGCCGTCTCCTTCGCGCCCTCCAGTTCCTCCACCAGAATATGGTACGCCGTGATCGCGAGCACCACAAAGAGCGGCCCCAGGACGAACCCGACCAGACCCATCACCACCAGGCCGCCGAAGAACCCGATCCACATGATCACCGGGTGGATACGCGCCCGCCGCCCCATCATGAGCGGGCGGAAGTAGATGTCGGGAAGAGCGCAGACGACCGGGTAGCCGATGAGGGCGGCGAGGGCCGCGCCCCTGAGGTCGCCCTGGGAGAGGGCGAAAGCCCCGACGATGAGCATGATCACCGAAGGGCCGATGATCGGGATGAGCTGGAAGATCCCGGCCATCACTGCAAAGAAGATGACATGGTCATAGCCAAGGATCCAGAAGAAGGGGATGGCCAGGATGAACGTGATCACCGACGTCGCCACATGCACGACATATATCGCATAGAGGGTGTCGATCGAGGCCGTGGTCATCCGCTCCACCGCCACCCGCAGACGTGATGGGAGGGCGGCCGTCAGTTCGGCGGCGACGGCGGCGCCCCGGAAAACGAACATATAGAGGCCCAGGAAGAAGACGATGAAGTCCAGGAACAGGTTCGGCACCTGGGTGGCGATACCGGCAGCGGCATCAGCGAATGAAGCGAACCGCTCATCAAACCAGGCAGCGACCTCACTCTCCGGCCCGATCCCGGCCGCGGGGTCGACACCGGCCGCACCGATCCAGCCTGTGATCCCCTGCATGATCTCAACGAGGAAGTCGGCGTTCTGCGCGAGGACCGCCACCGTAAACCCAACCGCACCGGTCAGCACCAGAAAGACGATGACTGTCACGACCAGAGCCGAAAACCCCTCGGGGACCGACCTCTCGACCAGATAGCGCTGGAGAGGCATCACGACCACCGCCAGGGAAAGGGCGAGGACGACCACCCATAGGAGATTCCAGAAGGCGACGGCCGCTGCGAGGAAAATAGCAAAGACCAATACCATCGTCGGACGGTCGAGGGGGGAGAGGTGTGGCGTCATAGAGATGTACATTTGAGTGCGCCTCAGCCGGTATAAATCCTCCCTGATCCGGTCGGAGGCAAAATGTGCCATAATATCAATTTTCTTATAGGATGGTGAGCAAATACCTCGAACATACGGGAATAGAAAGAGAAGAGACGGATTAACAGAATTACAAAAGATTTATCCTATAGTCCCTGTTAATTACGTTTAATAAACCGTACCCGGAGACCTGAAATGCTCGCTGACTATGAACAGGTACTGATCGCTGCCGTTCTCTGCTGGATCCTCTTCGTCACCGTCGACGTCCTCTTCAGGCTGCCTGAGAAGGGAGGAGTGAGCGGGGCGAGCGCGATCGGAAAGAAGATCGAGGCCGACGGCGGCGCCCTGCACGGCGGGTACATGATGGGCAACATCGTCTCCTCGCCCGACGCCTCGGCCGGCACCCTGCTGGCCGCATGTGGGGTCTATGTCGCCGGACTCCCCGGGGGACTCGCAGCGGCGGTCCTGGTCTATATCGGGAACAGGATATGCCATGACCCCGGATACGCCGGGACGACCGGCGCGGTGCTTGCCAGCCTCATCTTTACCGGCCTTGTCGGGGCCGGCTTTTCTGCCGAGAACTTTATTGCCGGGATGGTCATTGCAATCCTCACCGTCCAGGGCCTCTCGCACCGGTATGCGAGCAGACTTCTCGGACGCCTCTGGGGGTGGCGGAGTTGATCGCCCTGTACATCTGTGGAGTGGTCGCCCTCTTCGCGGCCGCCCGGACGCTCATCGAGCCCGACCCGTACAGAAAACTCCCCTACCTCAACGTGCTCAACTTCGCGATCGCCGGACTCATCGTGCTGGTTCTCGACCACCCGCTCTCTCTCGTCGCGGCCGCCGCCTACTTTGTCGGCTCGACCCTGGAGGCCAACGCGATCGCCTCGGCCCGTGCGGGGGTGACCGGTGATGATTGAGTTCCTGACCGCTACGCTGGCGGCGATCGTGCTTGCCGGTGCGATCGCGACCGCCTGGGTGCGCGACCCCTTCTCCAAACTCATCGCCCTCGGGGTGATGATCGGCGGGGTCATACCCTTCATCGTCGCACGAGGATACCTCGACGTCGCCATCGCCGTGAGTCTCATCGCCCCGATCGCGACCATCTTTGTCCTGCTCATCGCAGGGAGGAGGGACTTCTATGACGCCTGAGTTCTACCTCGGCCTCGCCGTGCTCGTCATCGGGACCCTCGCCGCCGCGAGACCGCGGCCGCACACCTACCTCTCCCGGATGATCAGCCTGGAGATCCCGGCCTGGGGGCTGCTGCTCATCATGCTCGCCTACGACGAGACCCTGGCCCTCCTCACCTTCATCGCGGTGACGGCCATCTCCACCTTCGTGCTGGTGCGGGTGATCGAGCGGAGGGGTGAACCATGAGGATCTACGAACTCGTGCACAAGATCTCTGAGATCCTCTCAGACTACGAGCAACTGGTCAGCGTCTTTGCGGCCATCGTCGTGCTTGTCGCGGTCATCGGGATCTTCACCCTCCCCGAACTCGCCTATTACGACGACCAACTCTACCCCAAGAGCATCGACCGCACCAGCCCCCTCGATCCCTACGATCGGGGCGGCGAACCCTTCGGGAACACCACCGTCGTGGCACAGTACCCGGAGAACTCGCCGTACCTCGGCTATGTCACTGCCTACCTCACGCCCCTGACGCGGGCTCTGGCGACGCTCACACTCTACACCGGGACGACGATCGTCTCCCATCCGGGCGGGATCATCGACGAGATCCTGTACAACACCAGAGGCCTGGACACCGTCGTCGAGACGACCATCCTCTTCGTGGCCTTTGCGATCGCCAGTTTCGTCTTCAGGAGGGGACGTAATTGATACACGAATACACCATCGGACTCGCCGTCGCCTTCACCGGGATCGCCGTTGCCTTCCTGGCCCTGGCGCGGGAGAGAGACGACCTTCACCGCCTCCTCCTCACTGACCTTGCCGAGATCCTCTCGCTTGCGGTCATCGCCCTCGTCGGCACCGACCTTGCCGAGGCCCTCATCCTGCCCGGTCTGGTCGTCGGGATCTCGGAACTGATGGCCCTCTCCGAGATCTATCTCAAGAAAGAGAAGCTCTATGATGAACCGAAAGAACGGGTGCACTTCGAGGTGATGGACACCGCGCCAGGGATCCTCGCGGCCGCCCTCGTCGTCTACGGCCTCGTCCTCTCCGGGTTCTCCGGCGGGGTCGTCGCCGGCCTCGGCGTCGTCTTCTGGTTCCTCTGCAAAGGACACCGGGAGCAGTTCGAACTCCTGGAAACCGTCAGCGGGTATGCCTGGGCGGCATGGATCGGGGCCTTCCTGGTCTTCATGTTCCTGCCGCAGTACTGGTTCTTCGCCGTGATGATCGCAGGCTCTGCGGTCCTCGTGAAGGTGATGACCAAGATGTCCCTCCTCGGGACGATGCGGGGTGGTCAGAATGCCTGAGTTCACCGGCGGCGCCATCGGCGGCGACCTCCTGGCGGCCGTCCCCTTCGGCGACATCGTCAACTATATCACGCCCCTGACGGCAAGCCTCTTTGTGGTGGCCCTGCTCTTCACGGTCTTTGCCATCATCTCCAGGCCTGAGAAGCAACTCGACATCGTCTTTGGCACCGAAGCCATCTATACAAAAGAGGTGACCCCTGACGAACTCAGGTTCAGGCGGTTCATGGCCGTCGCCTGCGGGATCGCCACCATGGGCGCAATGGTGAGCGGCGACATCTTCAACTTCACCCTCTTCGTCTCCCTCATCGGGATCACGATCATCGGGATCGTCGCCGCGGTGAAGAACCAGCACGTCCTCAACGCCGCCTTCCAGTACGGGATCGTCGCCATGACCGCCACAGTTCCGCTCTTTGCCGGAGCGGCGATCACCCTGGCGACGACCGGCACCCTCTCTATCTGGGAACTCTCCGCAGGAGCAGGCGTGCCGCTCATCGCCAAACTCCTCCTCCTCCTCGGTGTGATGGGCGAGGGGATCGCTCCCTTCTACGCCGCAAAGACCGAACTGTTCAGGGCGCCGGGTGCGCCCTACGTGATCCTCATCCACGTCTCGTCCCTGCTGATGTTCCTGCGGGTGGTCGAGATCCTCCTGGCGGTGTGATGCAATGAAAAATGAGACATACGGACTGGTTGCAGCGGTCTCGACCCTCCTCTGGATCGGAGCCGGGCTTGCCGGCCTGCTGGGTGCCGTGCCCGACGGAGCCGCGGCGGCCCTCACCATCGTCGCCTTCCCGGTCTCCGTGGTCACCACCATGCTCTGGTGGATGGCCAGGACTGGTGAAGAAGACATTCCATTCGTGGGGTACTAGAGATGATCGGCTATCTGATACTTGCAGTCTTCATCGGCCTGCTGTATATGGGCATTCACCGGAAGGTGATCGCGAGAGTTCAGGGACGGCCGGGTCCGCCGATCTGGCAGGAACTTCTCCACACCCTGAAGTTTTCCTTCAAGCAGACCTGGATTCCGAAGACCGCAAGCCCCGCGATTTTTGTCGGGATCGTCTTTGTGGCCATCGGGATCTGGACCACCGCCCTCTGGGTCGTCATCTCGGGCGGGAGCCTGCTGATTATCTTCGGGCTCTACATCTGCTACAAGATGGTCGAGCACGGTGTCGGGCTCTCGCCGGGTTCGCCGTACGCCAAGTTCGGTGGGGTGCGTTCGGTCATCTCGGCGGCCTCAGAGATCCCGCTCCTCCTCTCGGTGGGGGTGCTCTACTTCTTCACCGGCTCGCTGATGATCGGGGACATCGCCGCCTTCCAGGCCGAACACGGCCCCCTGCTCGTCACCGCAGCCCCGGCGGCCCTGGCGCTGTACGTCGTCATCCTCTCGAAGATGCACTACAGCCCCTTCTCCATCGTGGAGAGCAAAGAGATCGTCAGCGGCTACAAGACCGAGCACTTCGGCGTCTGGCGGGCCGGACTGGAGGCCGCGGACGGGATCAAGACCTTTGTCCTGCTGTACCTCTTCGTGCTCCTCTTCGTGGGGCCGCTCCCGCTCGTGCTGATGCTCCTCGCGATGCTCGTGCTCATGCTCACCCTCTCGTTTGTCTGCGCCCTCACCCCGATGCTCGCTCCCTTCGACTCGGTCACGGTGCAGACCGGACTCATCGCGGTGGTGCTGGCATGGACAGCACTCCTGGTGGTGGTATTATGATACGCGAACTCATCGCAGGCGGTGCGGGAGTCTACCTCGTCATCGCCCTGACCGAGGGCATCCTCACGGGATCGGTCCTCCTCCAGGCCAGTGCGGTCGTTGCCCTTCTCGTCCTTCTTGGGGCCCTCCTCTTTGGCAGAGAGGAACGGTTGCACCGGGCCGAACAGACCCTGCTCTGGTGCATGGTCTTTGCGATCGCAGGCTATGCCCTTGCCCGGATCGGAGGTGTGTTCTGAGATGGTGGATATCATCTATGAGAAAGACCTGCGCCCGATGAAGTACCATGTCCTGACCGGCCCCCGTCAGGACCGTGCCGTGCGGGCGATCGCAAAATGGTTCAATGTCAGGGTCCAGCCGATGCGCAAGTTCCTCATCGAGAGGCTGGACATGTCTGATATGGAGAATATGCCGGCCCGCTGGGAGGTCGCCGAGGCCGCACCCGAGGCCGACCCTCTCGATGCCGCGCTCGGCGCTCACCGGTTCACGCAGAACATTCCGCTCTTTACCGACGAGGAGATGGCCCGCGCCCTTCAGGCGGCACGGGCGGCGGCCAGCGAAGGCGCCGGCACAGACACAGCGGCGAAGGCCGGCAAAGATCTGCTCAAGGAAGTGATTATAGGATGAGAGTCCTCCAGAAAATGAAAAATGCCGTGCGCTCCCGTTCGATCCATGTCTCGTACGTGGACACCGGGTCATGCAACGGCTGCGATATCGAGGTGCTCGCATGCCTCTCCCCCCGCTACGACCTGGAGCAGTACGGGATCTATGTCCACAACAACCCCAGGGAGGCCGACGTCCTCCTGGTGATCGGGTGCTGCACTCCCCAGTGGGAGGACAAACTCAGGTCGATCTGGGAGAAGATCCCCGAGCCCAAGGTGGCGATCGCCATCGGCAACTGCCCGGTCTCGGGCTGCGTCTTCAACCGTGAAGGCGGGTATGTCAACCCGCCGGCAGAGAAACATATCCCGATCGCGGCGTCTGTCCCGGGATGCCCCCCCCGGCCGACCGAGATCATCAGGGCGATCCTCTCGCTTGCGCCGCAGGTCTTCGAGGACTACGAGGAGAAACAAGGATGAAAAAGACCGTCGATGTTGCGATGCCGATCGGACCGGTCCACCCCTGCTGGAAGGAACCGGTCAGGATCAAGTGCGAGACCAGGGGCGAGAAGGTGCTCGCCGCCGAGGTCGAGATGGGATACATGAAGAAGGGGATCGAGCGGATCATGCAGGGCCGACCCTGGCAGGAAGTGATGTTCCTGGCCGAGCGGGTCTGCGGGATCTGTTCGATCGTCCACAACATGGTCTTCACCGAGACGATGGAGGAGATCTCGGGGATCACACCGCCAGAACGGGCGGCGTTCCTCCGCGTGGTGGCCAACGAACTCGACCGGATGCAGAGCCACCTCATCGCCAACTTCTCGTACTGCTACACGATCGAGCACGAGACCCTGGCGATGTATCTCCTCAACGAGCGGGAGACGGTGATGGACATGATCGAACTCCTCACCGGCAACCGGGTGAACACCGCCTATATGATCCCCGGCGGGGTGCGCTATGACCTGCGCGAGGAAGACGCCGCGACCATGAAAGAGAACCTGGACCGTCTCGATAAGAACCTCACCCGATACATGAAGATGTTCGACGGCGGCCCGCTGATTGCCCTGCGGAGCCGCGGGATCGGGGTGCTCACCGAGGAAGATGCTCTCGAAGCCCATGCCGTCGGCCCGACGGCCAGGGCAAGCGGGATCTCCGCGGACTGCCGGATCAACCACCCGACCTACCGGAAACTCGGTTTCACACCGGTGGTCAGGACAGAAGGGGACAACTATGCACGGATCATGGTCAGGTTCGAGGAACTCATGCAGAGCATCGGGCTGATCAGGCGGGCCCTGGCGATGATGCCCGAGGGTCCGGTCCGCGGCGGCGGAGAGTGCAAGGGCGGCGAGGCGAGGTATTCGGGCGAGGCCCCACGGGGCGAACTCACCTACTTCATCAGGACCGACCGGTACGGCCGGGTGGAGGAGATCGCCATCCAGACGCCGTCCATTATGAACATCGATGCATGCACCCACTATATGCTCGAAGGGGTCAACTCGCTCGCCGACGTGACCTCGACGTTCATCAGTTCGGACCCGTGCATCGCCTGCAATGAGAGGTAGAGAGAGGATGAGTGCTTCGGTCATCTGGTATCTGAGAGAATTTCTGCGGGGCGAGTGGTTGAAGAAGTTCTTCTTCGCAAAGACCGCTCCGCTTGTCGACCCCCCCTACTTCAGGGGCTATCCGACCCTTACCGACAGGGAGTGCACCCACTGCCTCTCCTGCATGATGATCTGCCCGACGCCGGGCGCGATCGAGGTGGTCAGGGACGGCGAAGGTTGGACCCCAAAGATCTACGAGGGCCACTGTATCAGGTGCGGTCTCTGTGTCGAGGCCTGCCCGGAGGATGTCCTGGACTCAGGACGGGTGCTCGCCACCCAGCACCGCGACCACACCGCTCTCTCGGTGAGGTATCAGGTGACGGTGAAGCCCGAGGCCTGCGTGCGGTGCGGCAACTGTGTCGTCGCCTGTCCGGTGAACAAGGAGGCCGATCCGCAACTCGGTTCGACCGGGACCTCGGCCAACGACGAGGTGATCATGAAGATCCGCAACGGCAACCTCTGGGTGCTCCATGACGAGAAGTGCACCGGATGCAAGACCTGCGAAGAGGTCTGCCCGACCGACGCCATCGCGATCGCACGGGTCGCCGAAGGGACGCAGGAGGGACGGTCGTGAAGGCCCTCTTCAACACCGGACGCACTTCGGCGCAGGGGCAGGGACTGGAAGCGAAGGCGCAGCCCGAATATATGGAGGCGACCTCGATCTGCATGATGAACCCGGTGGACCTGATGGACCTCGAACTGGAGGAAGGGGAGCGGGTGCTCGTCCGCGGGCCTGCAGGCGAGGTGATCCTCACCGCGGTCCAGAACGAGGGCGTCCCGCGGGGGACCGTCTACGTCCCGATGGGCCCGTACGCCAACGCCGTCATCGACGCCGGCACCCATGCCACCGGCATGCCCGACTACAAGTCCTGCATCGTGGACCTGGAACCGACCGACGACGAGGTGAAGAGACCGGCCGAATTGATGGAAGCGATCGGCGGGCTCGCCTATGAGGGGGACACAGAATGATCCACGAAGATATGATCTGCCCGTTCTGCGGTTGTCTCTGCGACGACCTGGTCATCGAGACCGAGGGGACCGAGGTAGTGCGGGTGGACAATGCCTGCACCCTCGGGAGCCACAAACTGATGAACGCCGGGAAACACCGGCTCAAAGCCCCGATCATGCGGGACAGTGGCCGGTGGCGGGACGCCACCTATGAAGAGGCGATCGAGTACACCGCGGGCATCCTCCTGGACGCCGACCGACCCCTGCTGTACGGCTGGTCCAGCACCCAGGGGGAGGCGCAGGGGGCCGGAGTCTCGATGGCCGAACTCCTCGGCGGGGTGATCGACTCGACCACCTCGGTCTGCCACGGGCCCTCCATCCTGGCCATCCAGGAGGTCGGCCACCCTGGCTGTACCCTGGGTCAGGTGAAGAACCGGGCCGACCTGATCGTCTACTGGGGCTGCAACCCGACCGAGGCCCATCCCCGGCACATGAGTCGGTACACCACCTATGCAGACGGCTACTTCCTGGAGAACGCCTTCAGGGACAGGAAACTCATCATCGTCGACGTCAGAAAGACCGAAACCGGAAGCATCGCCGACGAGTTCATACAGGTGAAGCCTGGCGGCGACTATGCGGTCCTCTCGGCCCTGCGGGCGATCGTGCGGGGACGCGAAGATGTCGTCCCGCCGACAGTGGCCGGAGTGACCAAAGAGCAACTCCTCAGGGTCGCCGCACTCTGCAAGGAGGCAAAGTTCGGGGCTCTCTTCTTCGGGGTCGGGCTGACGATGTCGCCCGGCAAGTACAAGAATGTCAGGAACGCCATCGAACTCGTCGACGAACTGAATCGGTACACCAAGTTCACCCTCACACCCCTGCGGGGGCATTACAATGTCTACGGTTCCAACGAAGTCTTCACCTGGATGACCGGGTACCCGTACGCCGTCGACTTCTCCAGGCAGATCGCCTTCTACAACCCCGGCGAGACGACGGCGGTGGACATCCTGGCACGGAAGGAATGCGACGCCGCGCTCATCGTGGCAAGCGATCCCGGTGCCCACTTCCCGAAGAAATGCCTGGAGCACCTGACCGACATCCCGACGGTGCTCATCGACCCGATGCACACCATGACCACCCCGCTTGTCAGGTGCCAGATCCCGACGGCCGTCACCGGTATGGACGCCGCGGGCACGGCCTACCGGATGGACGGGGTGCCGATCCATGTGAAGAAGTTCCTGGACCTGGGCTACCCCAGCGACACCGAGATCATCACGAAAATCTTCGAGAAGGTCACGGAGGTGAGACATCCATGAACGAGTTACTCGTCAAAAACGCCTATGTCATCGACCCCATCAACCATATCGACGGCGAAGTGATGGACATCGCCGTCAGGGACGGTCGTATCGTCGAGGACGTCGGCCCACAGGCCGAGGTGATCGACGCCGAAGGCTGTCTCACCCTGCCCGGCGGCGTCGACTCCCACACCCATGTCTGCGGAACCAAGGTGAACTTCGGGCGGTACATGAGTCCTGAGGACATGCGGGCCGGGCGCGAGGTGCGCCGCGGGGTCAAGCACGCCACCTCTGGCTACTCGGTCCCGACGACGTACGCCAACTCATACCGCTATGCCATTATGGGCTACACCACCCTCCTCGAAGGAGCAATGGCACCTCTCGAGGCCCGCCACACCCACGAGGAGTTCTCGGCCACGCCTCTCCAGGACATGATGGCCAACACTCTCTTCGACGGCAACTGGGGGGTGATGAAGGCGGTGAGCGAGGGCGACATCGAGCGTGTGGCCGCGATCGTCGGGTGGACCCTCTCGGCGGTGAAGGGCTTCGGGATCAAACTGACCAACCCCGGCGGGACCGAGGCCTGGGGGTATGGCAAGGATCTCCGGTGCATCAAGGACGAGGTTCCGCATTTCGGGGTGACCCCGGCCGAGATCATCGAGGCGATGATCCAGGCCTGCGAGATGCTCAGGCTCCCCCATTCGGTCCACCTCCACTGCAACAACCTGGGCACGCCCGGCAACTATGCCTGCACGGTCGGCACCTTCAACCTGGTTCCCGACCTCAACAAAAAGCGCCAGAGCCTGTACGCAACGCATGTCCAGTTCCACAGTTACGGCGGTTCGGACTGGAAGACCTTCCGTTCGAAGGCCGAACCGGTCGCGTACACCGTGAACAACCGCCCCCAGATCGTCATCGACATGGGGCAGGTGATGTTCGGCAAGACCACCACCATGACCGCAGACGGCCCGATGGAGTTCAACCTCTACCGCCTCCACCACAACAAGTGGTCGAACCACGACGTGGAACTGGAGACCGGGTCAGGGATCATCCCGGTGCTGTACAGGAAGAAGAACCTGGTCAACTCGATCATGTGGGCGATCGGCCTGGAACTGGGACTGCTCGTGAAGGATCCCTGGCGGTGTCTGCTCACGACCGACAACCCGAACGGGGCGCCCTTCGTGAAGTATCCCGAGATCATCGCCCTCCTGATGAGCAAGAAATACCGGGACGCCGAGTTTGCGACCGTGCACCGGAGGACCGAGTCCAGGGTCGACCTCCCTGCCCTCGACCGCGAGATGGACTGGAACGAGATCGCGGTGATGACGCGGGCCGGACAGGCAAAGGCCCTCGGGATCACCGGGATCGGGAAGGGCCACCTGGGCCTCGGGGCAGAGGCCGACATCGCCGTCTACCCGTTGAAGGTCGGCGAGATCGATCCGGCGCAGGAGTACCAGAAGATCATCGACGGGTTTGCCAGGGCAAAGTGGACCGTCAAACGGGGTCGTCCGGTGGCGAGGAACGGCGAGATCCTGGTCCATGGCGAGAACACCACCATCTGGGTCGACCCCAAGATCAGTCCCGAGCATGATATGAGCCGCGACCCCAAGTTCACGGAGATGTTCAATCACTGGTACTCGGTGCGGATGAGCAACTACCCGGTCCAGGATGAGTATCTCAAACGAAACCTGCGGATAGAGACGGAGGCGACGATATGAGGATTGTGCTGACGATGAAGGAGCGCACAAACCCGCACATCCCTATCGAGGCTGAGAAGATCAACCCCGCCTTCCTGATGTGGGGGACAGACGAACTCACCGTCTGGGAGGGGAACAAGGAGCGTCGTCTCGACGAGGTCTTTGAGATCGAGATGGAGGGCACGGCCACCTCAGTCAACGAGGTCGAGGTGGTGCTCCGCGGCGATACCTCCAGGGTGAAGCGGGTCGGTGAATACATGGACGGCGGCCGGATCACCATCGAAGGCGACATCGGGATGCACTGCGCTAATTTCATGGCCGCAGGCACTATCGAAGTGATGGGAAATGCAGGCGGCTGGTTTGCAAGGGAACTGCGGGGCGGCACGGTCATCTGCCGCGGCGACGCCGGTCACTACTGTGCCGCAGGATACCGGGGCGAGAAGAAGGGGATGAGAGGCGGGAAGGTGGAGGTCTTCGGGAGTGCCGGAGACTTCACGGCCGAGCACCTCTTCGGCGGCGAGGTGATCGTCCACGGCAACTGTGGGGATATGCCCGGCGTTGACATGCAAGGGGGTTTTCTCACCATCCATGGTGACTGCTCGCGCCCCTGTGGGAACATGACCGATGGGAGGTGCATGGTGCTGGGGTGCGCTTCGGAGATGCTCCCCACGTTCAAGAAGCAGGACGAGGTGAATGGGCCGGACGGTCTCTCGCTCACTCACTTCACCGGGGATGTGGCCAACCGCGGAAAAGGAAATCTTTTGGTCAGGTGCTATCAATATCTGGAGTGATGATACGGCACGAATGTGGGTATGAGGCGCCGGTCTTCTGTCGACGCTGTGGCCGCCCCCTCGAATACACTGAACGCCGCGGTATCTATTGCCCATACTGCGGCCGACAGGTGACGATGATCTGTCCGAAGTGCGGAGAGCGCTGGTGAAGAGCCGGGTCTATTCTATCCGGCTCCTGACCCAGCGGGTGTATTCCGAACGAAGCCTGCTCTTCTCCGACTCGTCAAGATCTTCTTTGCCTGTGTCGTCCAGGAAGTCCTGGAGCTGGCAGACAACCTTTTCTGCGTCCTGATGGTCGATGGCTTCGAGGTAGACGGGAGCGCGCATGACGTCTATCACCTCGCCGCAGATATGGCAGAGTTTCCAGTGCTGGTAGGGATCTACATAGGTGAAGTTCAGGCATCCAGGACAGCGGATGACATGGTACATCATCCGGAGATGCGTGTTGCTGGGTGAAAAAGATTCCTCTATGCACTCACAAAAAGAAGAAGGGGCGTGCAGTGCCCCGTTCACCAGCGCCCACCGCGTCCTCCGCCAAAGCCGCGGCCCCTGCCGCAGCCCCGCGGGAGGCCGCCGCGGCCGAGGCCGTAATAGGCGCCCTGTGGCGGCTGTGCCGATACTGTTTGTTCTCCAGTCTCTACAGTGGGTGCGGGAGCAACCGGCCTGCACCGGCCGCGCCCTCCTCCGGTCAGCGACCCCCTCCCCAGGGGGCCGGTACCGTCCATACCTGGCATATTGATCACATCCGCGGGCATACACCCGCAATTATTACTCATATGCGCATTATTAGATAAAGGGTGATGATCAGGCAAATTGCCATGCAACAAAAGAAAAAAGAGTTTGCCGGCCCTTTCACCAGTGCCAGTGCCAGCGTCCTTCCCGCTTCCCGGTCTCGGTCCTGATGATGACTTCCATCGTGGCCGGGACCGCAGCCCCCCCGGCAGCCTCGCCGGTGCCCGTCTTCAGCGAGGGCCCGAACTTCCGCTGGGCAAGTTCCTCTTTTCCAAGCTTCCCGATACTGTACCATGTCATCTCGACACCTCTGCAGACGACCGTCCCGGACCGCCCGCACACTCCCCCCATCTCGGCCCAACTATATCAAACCCATGGAGCCGGACGCGAGACCTCTCTCATCCCAGCTATAGAGAATCAGGCATGAATCGAGAGCACGCCTCAGGCATTACCATATGAAAACTCGGCTTTGTAGAATCAGGCATGAACCTTGGGCTCAAGCATACGGAATGAAAATGATCGTGGGTCTCCAGAGTGTTTGGATCCGTGCTCCGCCTTCAGAGCAGGACACCACGGGGGAACACCGCCTTATTGCCGCCCCACCCCTATCTTCGTCGTGGGGGGTCCGGGGGTGAAACCCCCAGCGCGAGATTGGGATAAAGATTCTGCGATGAGGGCGGCACGCCTGATCACCACGCCTTCCCACACCTTCACGCCGGGGGCGCTGCCCCCGGACCCCCGGGATGAAGATAGGGGCGGGAAGGCAGAAGGTCGATCATTCAGAAGGTCTCTCTGTCATCTGCGTATCACTCACGAAGGAGTCTAGAGAATTTAATCCATCATGCAAACCCGGAGAGATGATCCTCAGGATCATTTACATGATAAATCCTCCAGATGGTTATCTCTGCGGGGGGCTAGCCGCACCCCGATCCCCCCGCGTCAAGATAGGACAGGGGACGGGAACTCCCTCTTCATGTTCGCTGATTTTGCCTTCCCAACCCTATCTTCATATCGGGGGTCCGGGGGCAGCGCCCCCGGCGCGAGCATGCGCGAAGGCGGTTGGGTCACGCTTGCCCAGAAGAGGTGAGGATTTACCATGAAAATGATCCAGACGTTCAATTCTGGAGTTATGGATGAGAATTTGAACACACAAATTTCTCTCATACCTGATATACGGAGAAAAAAACCGCCCTCAGAATGATCGGGCTCTCTGCCTTCCCGCCCCTATCTTCGTCCCGGGGGTTCGGGGGCAGCGCCCCCGGCATGGTGGTGTGGGAAGGCACGTCGATCTGATCGGCCGCCCCCCATCGTCGAACCTTCACCGCCGTCTCGCGCCGGGGGGCGGTGCCCCCCGGACCCCCCCCCACAGATGAAGATAGTCGAGGGGCGGCAGTTGAACAGTATCCTTCTGGTGCCCTGTTGCGAGGAGAGAAATCAAGTATCCCTTCGCACTCAGGAGAACTGCAACGAGATATTTTCATCCCGTATGCTTGAGCCAGGGGTTCATGCCTGATTCTACAAAGCCGAAAACGCTTTCATGGTAACTCCTCGATCCTTCTCCTCCTGACCGGGCGGGTGAGGGGAACCGAGCACTTCGCCGCCCCCTGGCGCGAGAGAACAGTTGAGCATCCCTTCTCCTAATGGTGGGAGGGCCTGTCTGTTAGGGCCGGAAGACAGAGGAGAAGATCCAGGAGGGAGTGTTGCCGTTCTCGGCGTCTCTTCTGCAGAGGGAGACCTGAAAGTGGCAAGCCCCTCGTCATTACCTGTCCTGAGGATTTTCTCCAGGGCCATTGGACCGGTTTTGATCAAAAATTTTCGTGAACCGCCGGAACCCCGACCGATGGCTATTAGTCTGGAGGAGACCGATAGAAATATTCTATGCATATCGAGGTAATCCCGGTCGAAGGCCTCCCACTTATCCATCAGGGGGATGACCTCGCAGAGATGATCTGCAAACTGGTCGCCTTCGAGGACGGCGACGTCCTCTGCCTCGCCTCATCGGTCTACTCCAAGGCGCACGGCCACACCAGACTGCTCGATGAGATCGTTCCCTCGGCAAACGCAGAGCGTATCGCTCAAAAAACCCATGAAGACCCCAGGTTCGTCCAGGCTGTCCTCGACGACACCACCGACGTCATCCTGGAAGATCCTTTCATCCTCTCCGAGACCGTCACCGGCCATGTCGGTGTGCGGGCCGGACTCGACCACTCCAATGTCGAGGACGGCATGGTCGTCCGTCTCCCCCCCGACCCGATGACAGCCGCGGCCGGACTGCGGGACGCGCTCAGAGTGGTCTGTGGCAAAGAGATCAGAGTGATCATCACCGACACCTGCGGCCGCTCCTTCAGGCGGGGCCAGGCGGGCGTCGCCATCGGGTGGAGCGGGATGACGGCGATCCGCGACTTCCGCGGCGACCACGATCTCTTCGGCCACACCCTCGAGATCACCGAAGAGGCGGTGGTCGACGAGGTCGCGGGCTTCTCGAACTTTGTGATGGGCGAGAGCAACAACGGCATCCCGGCCGTGGTCTTCAGAAACTGCCCCCAGTGGAACGGACACGACGATCTCCACTTCAGGAGAGACGAAGACATCATCAGACAGGCGCTCGGCAAAAACTAAACTCCGGCTTTGTTGAATCGGGCATGAGGCGAAAGCACACCTCAAGCATACCGAATGAACAATTGTTCTGTGCAACGCTTCGGAGCGTGGAGGAATCGGCTCTGTTGAAACCTTCAATTCCTCTTCTTCCAGCCTTGAGGGTGCCAGGAACCGAACACTTCGCCGCTCCTCGGCTATCTTCTTTTGGGGGAGTTCAGGGATCTCCCCCGGCGCGAGACGGCAGGTTCAGATCTTTCAGTTGGAGCGGTCCTTCTGATCGCCCGCCTTCTCGCATGCTCTCGTCGGGGCCGCTGCCCCCGGACCCAGGAAATGCGATAGGGGGGAAGGCGGGCGGGGAATCGTTCAGAGGTTGTCTCCTTCCTCTGCCGATCCGTCACGCAGAGACACGGGTGTGGTCGGCCCTTCGTTCACGCCAGAAGAGGAATGCAACAGAGCCGAAAAAATGTGCTTTGATCCAGAGAAATGTTCCAGTCCTCAGACACTTTGGGGATGACCTCAAAAAAATATCAGTAGAAGAAGTCCAGCAGGAGAATAAAGACGCCCACCGCCGCGGCGATCGCGACCACGTACATCGGGTTGATATGGAACGCCCGCCGGCTCTCGCTGTCATAATAGTTCACAAGACCCGCAGACGAGACAAGCCGTCCGCTACTTTTCTTCGCCATGGTAGAAGGTTCACATTCAATATATATAAATTCGGTGTCAATGGATGGGTATGCCGGAACAGACGTACGAGGCGACTATTCTCATCGGGGAGGCCCTCGAATCGGTGACCGGTACGATCGTTGTCACAGACGGGGTCGTGACCGGGATCGAGGAGGGGCCGGTGTCCACCGACCGCTGGATCTGCCCGGCACTCTTCAATGCCCATACCCACCTCGGCGACACCGTCGCCATGGACTGCGCCACCTGTGGCAACCTCTCCGACCTGGTCAAGCCCCCACACGGACTCAAACACCGGATACTCAGGGCGACCCCGCGAGACCGTCTTGTAGCTGGCATGCAGGCCAGCCTTGACGTGATGGCGGCCACCGGCACGGTCGGGTTCGCCGACTTCAGGGAAGGCGGACCCGAAGGAGTGCTCGCACTCAGGGAAGCGCTCAAAGGATCCCCCCTCCACTCCCTGATCCTCGGGCGGGATGGAGGGGAAACCTTCGGCGACGGCGTCGGGATCAGCAGCGTCACCGACATCGCCGACGCCGAAGAGCAGGTGGCCAGGGCGCGGGCCGCGGGCAAGGCCGTCGCCTTCCATGCCGGGGAGAAGAACCCGAACGACATCGACGGCGCCCTCGCCTACGACCCCGACCTCCTGGTCCACTGCACCCACGCCACCGACCGGCAGCTGCGGGCCATTGCTGATGCCGGCATTCCCATCGCCGTCTGCGTCCGCTCCAACTGGATCCTGGGCGTGACCCGCGGCGCCGACCACCCGCCGGTGAAAAAGATGCTCGAATTCGGGTGCACCCCCCTCCTCGGCACCGACAACGTCATGTTTGTCCAGCCCGATATGTTCAGAGAGATGGCCTTTGTCGAGACCGTCACCAGGCTTCCCCCGGCCGAGATCTTGCGCGCCGCGGTGAAGGGGGCGGGACTCGCGGGCAGGACCTACTTCATTGAAGAGGGACAGAAAGCCAATTTCATCATTATTAATACTTTCAAATCAAACCTCAGGTTCAGCACGGACCCGGTCGCCTCCATCGTCAAGCGGGCGGGACGGGGCGACTTCCTCGAAACCGTTATAAATACACAAACTGAGTGATCTTGCAAATTCTGATTTTAGGAGGTGCAGATATGTTCCACACAATTGTCGTCGCCGTCGACGGTTCAGAGATTAGCATGAAGGCCCTCGAGACCGCCATGCACGAAGCGGAGGTCTGGGATGCGGACCTCCATCTAGTTTATGTTGTTGAGACCAGCATGTTCTCCTCCATCCCCATGGACAATACCTGGGAGATCATCTACTCTCTCCTGGAGACCGAAGGAAAAGAAGTCTTTGAAAAGGCCAGAACGCGCGCCGAGCAGGAGGAACTCTCCATCGAGACCCACCTGAGAGACGGTCACGCCGGAAACGAGATCCTCGCCCTGGCCGACGAGGTCGGAGCCGACCTGATCATCATCGGTTCTCGCGGCAAGAGCAACATCGACCGCCTCCTCCTCGGCAGCGTCTCCGAGCATGTGGTCAGGAACAGCAGTTGCACGACCATGGTGGTGAGATAATTCCTGCAAAAGCAGATGACATGTACGTCAGAGATTATATGACCAAAGACGTCGTCTCGGTTGAGATCCCCAGCAACCGCGACGACATCCTCAAGATCCTCAAGCGGACCGGGATCAGCGGCGTGCCGGTCACCGAGAAGGGTAAAGTCGTCGGTGTCGTGACCAGAAAGGATCTTCTCCGCAAGTCGGAAGAGACCCAGGTCGCCCTCCTGATGTCACCCCACCCGGCGATGATATCCGTCGATGCCCCCCTGGCCGAGGCGGCCAGGTTGATGACCACACACAAGTTCCGCAGGCTGCCGGTCATCGACGAGAACGAGTGCCTTGTCGGACTCATCTCGGCCGCAGACCTGGTGGCGGCGATCGCCCAGCTCAGGATCAAAGATGAGATCTCAGAACACTTCACCAGCAACACCTTTGCCCTCTGGGAAGAGACGCCGCTCCCGCTCGTCGGACGGATCATGGAGATCTCCGACGTCGAGGCCGTGCCGATCATGGACGACAAGGGACGGGTCTCGGGGATCATCGCTGAACGCGACCTGATCCGCAGTTCCCACATCGAGGACTCGGTCGAGGTCTCCGACTTCTCGAACGGGACCGACGACGACGAGTGGACCTGGGAGAGCATCAGGGACATGCATGTGATCAGTTACGGCGTCTCCAAGGTGAGACTCCCCGACAAACCGGTGAGTGCGGCGATGATCCAGAATGTCATCACCGTCCCGAAAAACGCCGGGGTGAGCGAATGTGCACTCATGATGAAGCGCTCGCGCCTCGACCAGTTGCCGGTGGTCAATGGCGACAAAAAACTCATTGCAATGCTCTTTGACCGAGAGCTCATCAAGGTGCTCTGTGCCGGGCCCGGAGAGGCCCCGGATCAATAACCTTTAAATTTCTTGGTATCACTTATAACTGAGTAACGCTTTTCCAACTTTTAGCGTGTAATTTTTGGGGGTATTCGAATGCCTGAAATACATCAGGAAATACTCAAAGGAACCACAACTGTGGGTTTAGTCTTTCATGAGGGCATCGTCCTCGCCACCGAACGGCGTGCGACGATGGGCAATCTCATCGCAAGCAAGAAGGCAAAGAAGGTCTACCAGATCGCAGACCGTATAGGAATGACCACAGCCGGCGGTGTTGGCGACGCACAGTCGCTCGCCAGGCTGATGCAGGTGGAGTGCAACCTTTACAAGGTTCGCCACGGCAAGAACATCTCGGTTGGTGCTGCAGCGACGCTTCTCTCCAACTATCTCCAGCAGAACCGGTATTATCCGTACTATGTCCAGCTTCTGGTCGGCGGCGTCGACCGGAAGGGTCCGAGCGTCTACTCGGTCGACGCCATGGGCGGAGCCTCGCTGGAAGACGAGATCGTCTCCACCGGCTCGGGCTCACCGATGGCATACGGTGTCCTTGAAGATCGGTTCCACCCCGACCTGAAGGAAGCCGAAGCGGCTGAACTCGCCACCAGGGCACTCAAGGCGGCGATGCGTCGCGACTCGGCTTCCGGCGAGGACATCAGTGTCGTCGTCATCACCGGAGAGAAATACGAGGAACAAACCGTCGAATCGACCAAGAAATACTCTGAATTGATCCAATAATTCTTTTTTCAGGACGATAGTAATGCTCATAGAGGATAGACTCAAAGAACTCAGGGACAAGATCAACGCTAAGGTCCCGGCCGGGATTGTCATTTCCCAGGTCGAGTTTGAAGGCCCTGAGCTGGTCATCTACACCGACGAACCCAAAAAGTTCGCCGACCAGGAAGACCTGATCAAGGTGCTTGCCAGGGATCTGCGTAAGCGTATCGTTGTTCGACCCACCATCCTTGAAGACCCCGAGACCGCGGTCACCAAGATCAACGCGGTCGTCCCTGAGAACGCAGGCATATCAGACATATTTTTTGACCCTGATACCGGCGAGGTGCTCATCGAGGCCGAGAAGCCGGGTGTCGTCATCGGCAAGAACGGGGCGACCCTGCGTGAGATCACCAAGAATACCTGCTGGACGCCCAAGGTGGTGCGGACCCCGCCAATCGAGAGTTCGACGGTCAAGCAGGTGCGACAATACCTCCGTTCCATTAAGGACGACCGTAAGGCGTTCCTGCGCACCATCGGCCGGCGGATCCACCGGGATGTCATCGCCAAGGACCACTGGGTCAGAGTGACGACTCTGGGATGCTGCCGGGAGGTCGGGCGTGCGGCCTTCCTCCTCACCACACCTGAGAGCAAGATCCTCATCGACTGCGGAGAAAAACCAGGGAGTGCTACGAGCACGCCGTACCTGTACGTGCCCGAGATCTCTCCGCTCTCTTCCGTCGATGCGGTGGTGCTCACTCACGCCCACCTGGACCACTGTGCCCTTGTCCCGCTTCTCTTCAAGTACGGCTACGACGGGCCCGTCTACTCGACGCCGCCGACGCGGGACCTGGCGGCACTCCTCCAGCTCGACTACCTGGACGTGGTCAAGAAGGACGCCGGCAGGCAACCATACACCTCCAATGAGGTGAAGGAATACCTCAAGCACTCGATCACCCTCAACTATGGGTCGGTCACCGACATCGCACCCGACATCAAACTCACCTTCCATAATGCCGGGCACATCCTGGGATCGGCCGTCGCACACTTCCATGTCGGAGACGGCCTCTACAATATCGCCTTCACCGGCGACTTCAACTACCAGAAGACCCGTCTCTTCTCACCGGCGGTCTCGAGTTTCCCCCGTCTCGAGGCCGTGTTCATGGAGAGCACCTACGGCGGGTCGAGAGATCTCCAGCCGCCACGCGAGGAGGCCGAGAACAAACTCTACGAGGTCGTGAACCGGACAATCGAACGGGGCGGCAAGGTCGTCATCCCCGCCTTCGCAGTCGGACGGTCGCAGGAGGTCATGCTCGCTCTCGAAGAGGGTATGAGGAAGGAGAAGATCCCGAAGGTCAAGGTCTACCTGGACGGGATGATCAAGGAGGCGACGGCCATCCACACCACCTATCCCGAGTATCTCAACTCCGACTTGCGCAACCAGATCTTCAGGGACGGACTCAACCCCTTCCTGGCCGAGTGCTTTGTTCAGGTCGACTCCTCTGAACTGCGGGAAAAGGTCATCGGCGGCGACCCGTGTGTCATCGTCACCACGAGCGGTATGCTCAGCGGCGGGCCGGTGATGGAGTATCTCTACGCCCTGGCCCCTGACGAGAGGAACACCCTCATCTTCGTCGGGTACCAGGCCGACGGCACCTTCGGCCGCAGGCTCCAGAAGGGCTGGCGCGAGATCCCGGTCGGCAACCGTGAGACGATGGTCGTCAGGCTGGATATCGAGACGGTCGACGGGTTCTCCGGTCACTCGGACCGCAAGCAGTTGATGAACTTCGTCCATCACCTCCAGCCCAGGCCCGAGAAAATTTACACCATCCACGGCGACGAGGGGAGCACCATCGACCTGGCCAGTTCGATCTACAAGCGGTACCGGATCGAGACGCGTTCGCCGATGAACCTCGAAACCTATCGTATGGTATAGATGAGACAGCGCCTCACCCTTTTGCTCGGCGTCTTCGCCGTGATGGCGCTGTCCAATGCAGTCGTCCCGGTCCTGCCGGCCCTCGCAGAGGGCGCGGCGTTCCAGGGCGCCATTTTTTCCGC